>MWOX01000099.1 GCA_002026005.1 Prochlorococcus sp. HOT208_60m_808M21 | reverse complement strand
ATTCCTGCGGCTGTAAAAGCTAAACTATTTTTAAATAAAGGTAATAAATCATTTGTTCTGGATATTATCGGTGCTAAACCAAAAATTCCAAATAACATTCCCCATAAGGGAGAAAGAAGAGCTAAAAATCCAATTGATATGACCTGACCTTCTTTTCTTGGAGCAGATGCAAAACCTGCTACTAAACCTCCAAGAATAGATGTACATAAAGTCCAAATATATTGCTCTTTGGGTAGGCCAGGGACAACTTGGCATCCTCCTCTTTCGAGGCAAATCTTTACTGAATCAATTGCATCTAATACTGCACCATCCTCACCGTGATCTTTAACATAGTATTGGTTGCCAAATCTTGTTTGAAGCTCAACCCAAAATAACCTTGGCATAAAATTAAAATAAGCCTCTCCAACTTTAAAGTTCAGCAAATTTCCCCCTCTTGGATCTGCAACT
>MWOX01000098.1 GCA_002026005.1 Prochlorococcus sp. HOT208_60m_808M21 | reverse complement strand
ATATGGCAGCCAATTACGTAATGCTTCATATGTAAGCCATTTCCCTAATTGCTCATATCCTGTTGAGTACAAAATATTTGGAGTATTTTTTTCTCGCAATATTGAAAGCCAATGTTTTATTAATGGATGAGGAGGAACAATAACCTTTAGTGACATTGCCATATATTTTCCTTTAAGATACTCTTACAAACTTTAAATACTTAAGTTCTAAAATACAGTCTTATTATGATTAAATCAATTGTTTTCCCCTCACTAAAAAATGCATTAATTACTTTGTTATTCGTCGGGATTTTATTTTTTAATTCTGTAAATTCTGCATGGGCTAAAAGACCTCCTGAGATTAGAAACCAGCAAGACCTTAATTTAGAGCCAGATATGTATGGTCAAGACTTAAGCGGTAACGAATACGTTAAGTTTGATTTGAATGGGTTTAATTTCAGTGAAAGTAATTTAGAAGGGGCGGTTTTCAATAATAGTAAATTGCAAAACTCAAAGTTTAATGGAGCCAATTTAAGAGATGCATTAGCTTATGCAACGGACTTTACAGATGCAGATCTTTCGGATGTTAATTTTACAAATGCTTTGTTAATG
>MWOX01000097.1 GCA_002026005.1 Prochlorococcus sp. HOT208_60m_808M21 | reverse complement strand
TTCCAGAATATTTCTAAATTTGTTGCGATAATTTTTTGGAATTAATAGAAGTATATTTTCTTTATATTGTTTTGGTTCAATAGAAATCATCAAACTTACTGCTAATACGAATATTAATTTCAAAAGACCTGAACCCAGATTCCCCGCTATATTTATTAAATTCCTAAAACTTTCTTGAATAGCTTTTGCAATGGTTGAGGCATCTGGGATGGTAACTACATTATTTATGAGACTGAATATGTCTATAACATTCTCTGATTGTTCACCATAAAATAGGCTATTAAATTTGTTCAGATTTGTATTAATCAAAATATTTATTTTTGATAAACCATTTGGAATATCAACTAATATTTCATTGAATTCTTTTATAAACGGAGGCAATACAAGAATAAAAATAGTAAATACTATTACTGATATAACAGTTAAGACAAGAAACAAAGAAAGCGATCGGGGAATTTTCAAACCCTTTTGAATTT
>MWOX01000096.1 GCA_002026005.1 Prochlorococcus sp. HOT208_60m_808M21 | reverse complement strand
AATTTGATAAAAACTCTAATATTAATTTTCAAAAAGAATTAATAGATTTAATGATAATAGAAATAATTGAAATTTCTAAAATACATGGACATATTGATAATTTTATTTTGAAGGGCGGTTTAGCTTCATATTTTAAAACTTCTCAATTATTAAAAGAATTTATTTATAAAAAGTTTAGAGAATATTTGGGAGATAGTAAAAAAGTATTTATTGATCCAGAAATAGAAATAAATTCTTTTTCTATAAGAGAGTTAAAAAATAGAGTTTTTTCGAATAATTTTTGGGAATAACAATACGAATTTTCTTCTAATATTCAAATAAAATTTTAAGAAACTATAAGGAAAGTTTAATACTAGAAGAAAGAAAAAAAGTTTAGATTCGTCTTTAGAGGGATTATTAAAAAACAAATAATTTTCGTAAAAAATAATACTTCTTATACATTAT
>MWOX01000095.1 GCA_002026005.1 Prochlorococcus sp. HOT208_60m_808M21 | reverse complement strand
TTAATTAAAATTGGATTCCTATCAAGAATTTTATTTAAGGTATCTAAGAAGTTATTATTTGATTCGTTGTCTAGAATCAAATCATTTTCTGATTTTATAAAAATAATTTTGCAATCTTTTCTTAAAAATAATGGAATATCTCTATTGATGTAAAGTTGTTTTAAATCACCTAAAAGAAGAGTTTTATTTAAACTATCTAAACTTTTATAAAAGATATTTTGAAAACTATTATTCACATGATTTGGCATAAATGATCTATGTATAAATTCTTTCAACATATCCTTAGTTTCATCTTTTAAGATTTTTGCTTCCATTCTTTTAAGAGACTTCAAAATAAAGTTTCTCTTTTTACTTAAAGGAAGAAAATTATTAAAAGAATTTATAAGAACAATAAGATCGGAAGAGCGGTTC
>MWOX01000094.1 GCA_002026005.1 Prochlorococcus sp. HOT208_60m_808M21 | reverse complement strand
TTATTGTTCGAATTTTTAACAAAATCTAAAAAATCCAGATATGATTTATTTTTATTTTTTGAATATTGATGATGAAGACTATAATGATAAGTCACATTAAATTCATGGAAGTTTTTAGATATATAGCTAATAGTTGAATTAAATAATTCGTTCTTAATGACTCCCTTACATGGAATATTGATATTTTTTATATTATTTAATCTGCAGAAATTAAGTTTTTTTTCTAGCTGAAAAATATTTTTAAATGACAATTCAAATCTTATATTATTTTTCATTATTTAGTAGTGATATTTAATCCCTAAACATATTAACCAAAACACACATCTGCTACGATTCTTATTATTGAAATCGTCTCTTAATTATTTCCCTTTAGCAAACAAATAGTATAAATCTCTAATGCAGCTATTAAAGAAATTTAACTAATGTA
>MWOX01000093.1 GCA_002026005.1 Prochlorococcus sp. HOT208_60m_808M21 | reverse complement strand
GAAAACTCTAGAAGTAAAAATAATACTAACGTTTTAAATAATTTAGTAATCGATTCTAATAATCAAAATTTAATAGGAAATAGAAGACCTTTTTCGAATGGAGAATTATTTTCGTTGTTTCTTTTAATTATCATAATTTCTACAAGTTTAATTTGTTCAATTTTTATTGCTTCTTTTACTGGAAAAGAATTAGAGACAATACCGCTTTGGCTAATTAAATAATTTTTTAAAAAAGTCTGTGAATCCCTCTAAAAAACCTATCAATCAAAATTCACTGCAATCATTGGAATTGTGGCTAACTGATTTAGGTGCTGTGAAGGATATTAATAATCCATCTAAATGGTATCTGTTACTTTCAAATTGGAATGCAACTATTATTTTTGAACAAGAAGATTTAAGTGTTAT
>MWOX01000092.1 GCA_002026005.1 Prochlorococcus sp. HOT208_60m_808M21 | reverse complement strand
AAGGGCTAGGAGAGAAGGTGGCTTTAATTACCGATGGCAGATTTAGCGGGGTACCTATGGTCTTGTTGTGGGTCACATAGCCCCAGAGGCTGCTGTAGGAGGAAATATTGCTCTAATAAAACAAGGTGATTTAATTACAGTAGATGCTGTAAAACAACTAATTGAAGTTGATTTATCTGACGAAGAATTAGAAAAAAGAAAAAAAGATTGGGTAAAACCTATTCAAAAATACAAAAGAGGAATTCTTTCAAAATATTCTAGAATCGTAAGCACATCAAGTTTAGGGGCTGTTACTGATTTATAAATCAGTTCAAATTTTATTTTCTTAATCAATAAAACTTTTTATCCTATTTGCTAAATTTTCCAATCTAGCGCTGTATTTTGGTGAGTTACATTTTTTTCCATTATTGCTATCCATCCATAATGTTTTAACTCCACACCATATTATTGGTTCATCAGGGAAGTTAAGCTTAGAGATTACTAAAACCAACTCTTTATTTGATTTAAAAAGTTCTAATTCGAGATCATAAATTTCTAATCTTTTACCTTCTTTATCTCGACATAATATATTAACTGTTAAATCAATATCTTCATCTTCGAATTCGTATTCACCATTTATTTTTACTACAGAATGAACAAAAGGTTTATTTGTTAAATCTGCTGACTTAGCGATTAAGCTCTCTATATTTTTAGGTGGATTTTCAAATAACACTTATT
>MWOX01000091.1 GCA_002026005.1 Prochlorococcus sp. HOT208_60m_808M21 | reverse complement strand
TCGCACGATGGTGTTGGGCTAAGAGCTCTTGAGGGTTTAATGAATGAGCAGAGAATTAAGGATTTATTAATTAATTGTGAGAAAAGAGGAGGATTAGTAAGTCATAGACGTTTATCAAATGGTGATGATAAACCTTATGAATTGAATATTAGTTGGTGGAGTGCAATGGAAGACTCCAGTAGAGATGCTAAAAGATTTCAATATGAGAGATTTATTTTGAGTCAATTATTAGTAATGGCTCTGAAAGGGGTCCCTGCATTTTATTTGCCAGCATTACTAGCTTCAGAAAATGATATCAAAAGCTTTTCTATGACAGGTCAAAGAAGAGATCTAAACAGAGAAAAGTTTAAATCAGAAAATCTTTCAGCTGTTTTAAATAATCCTGAATCTAATGCTAATAAAAACTTAAAATATCTTCGTAATGCTATGGATGTTCGATCAGAATTAAAGCAATTTCACCCTCGTTCACAAATGCAATGTTTGTCTAAAGGTAGAAGTGATATTGTTGTAATCAAAAGAGGTAAAGGCCGTGACTCTGTTTTTGCAATCCATAATATGACTGAAAATAAAATTAATTATCAATTGAATGATAATAATCTACCAAAAATAATTGATCATGATTTCAATACCCATGATTTTTTAACATCCACTAAATACAATTACAAAAATATTAGTCTTAATCCT
>MWOX01000090.1 GCA_002026005.1 Prochlorococcus sp. HOT208_60m_808M21 | reverse complement strand
CTGAGTAGAAAGATTTTTTATAACTAAAATGGCAAAAATTCAAACAAAGTTAAAAAAAATAATAACAAAGAAAATAATTTTAAACTTCTAGCTGAGAATAGATATGCAAACATTCGATATGCAATATCTGAAACAATCGAAGCTGGAATTGAGCTTTTAGGGACTGAAGTAAAGTCCATTAGAAACGGAAAAGCAAATTTAAGAGATGGATACTGTTCATTCAGAGATGGTGAGATCTTATTATTAAATGTTCACATTTCACCACATAAAAATGTGGGGTCTTTCTCTAATCATGATCCACTAAGAAATAGAAAGTTGCTACTACATAAAAAAGAAATAATAAAAATAAAATCCAATACTGAAAAAAAAGGAATGACTATTGTTCCATTATCTCTTTATTTAAAAGGCTCATGGATAAAACTAACTATTGGAGTAGGCAAAGGGAAAAAATTACATGACAAACGCCATGATGAAAAAACAAAAAAGTATAAAAAAAGAAATCAACTCTGCACTAAAAAGATAAATTATTATGCAGAATTATTGCAACTACGAATCTAAACTTACTGAACTTGGAGGTGGGGAAGGATCTGGATCTGCAATTAACATATGCTGTAAGACTGTTTCAGGCCTCTCACTGTCTCTCCAGCGAATTTTATATGCAGGCATTTTTGTTCCTCTACTTGTAGTTTGCTCTACTGGTTCAATAACCCACCCTCTTCTTGATCGGCCCTGAGGATTCCTTTTTACTACTGCATCCGCGTGTTTGAAACGGGAACCAACACGTTCACCACTCATTTAAAAAAATTCGT
>MWOX01000009.1 GCA_002026005.1 Prochlorococcus sp. HOT208_60m_808M21 | reverse complement strand
GCTCGGTCAAGGCGATCCAGATCTGAATTATGAAGATATAATTCAACTAATTTCAAATGTTAAAGAAAATAAAATTATTGACTTTAATATTGTAGAAATTGATTCAAAATTATATTGGCCTAATGGTTGGACAAATACTGATAAACTTTACGAATATGGATCTCCAATTACATCTCTTGCAATAGAAAGTAATAACAATAAATATGATGATATTTATGCATTAAAAAATAATTTATTAAAAAATATTTTAAAAATAAATTTCCAAATTCAAAAATATATATAGATTTATTTGATTCAGAAAAAACTTTTTATATAAAAAATATTAAAGAGATAAATAAAATATATTCAACTCCAATTCTTTCATTATTAACTCTAATAAATTCTGAAAGCCATAATTTTACAGCTGAATCTCTCTTTAAAAATGCCTCAAATACATGGAACGATAATGACTATATAAAATTGAAAAGATGGCTGGAAAATAAAGGCCTCCCAGTAACTAATGCATACTTTGCAGATGCTAGTGGATTGTCTCGAAAAAATAAAATTACAACAAAGTTAGTTGTATTGTTTTTAGATAAGATGAGATATTTTAATTATTTTAAAGCTTATCAATCTACACTTTCAATTACGGGAGTAAGAGGAACATTAGCTAAAAGATTTGTAAATAGTGAATTATCAGGAAAGTTTTTTGGCAAAACTGGGACTCTTTCAAATGTCTTTGCATTATCTGGCTTTTTATATAAAAATGAAAAGCCAATAATTATAAGCATTATCCAAAATTCTAATAAAATTGATAAAGAAAAAGCTTTTAAATTATTACGTGATCTTTATTACTTGAAATCTTGTTAATAAAAATATTATTTAAAATATTCTTTTAAATCCCTTTCAACGGAGGGGGGTACCATGTGATTAATTTCACCACCAAATTTTGCAACTTCTTTTACTAAAGAACTACTAAGAAAACTATAATTTGTATTTGTCGATAAAAATATAGTTTCAATATCATTATTAAGAGATTTATTTGTATGAGCAATCTGAAGTTCATACTCAAAATCACTCATTGCTCTTAAGCCTCTAAGAATAAGATTAGCTTTTAGATCATTTGCACAATCAACAGTTAGACCAGAATAAGAAATAACTTTAATATTAGGTAAATGAGAAAGTGAATTTTTTATTTGTATTATTCTTCTTTCAAGATTAAATGTTGGTGTTTTAGAAGTATTTTCTAAAACAGCAACTACTAGATTGCCAAATATTTTTTCAGCCCTTTCTATTAAATCAAGATGCCC
>MWOX01000089.1 GCA_002026005.1 Prochlorococcus sp. HOT208_60m_808M21 | reverse complement strand
TCAGGAATAAGATTAAAAATTCAATTTTAGTTTTAAGTTTCTTAGGATATTTTGGATGCTTGCAAAACAAAGCTTTAGCAGATTATTCATACGACACAAGCTCAGAAATCCAAGTAACTGAAACCACTGATTCTAGTTTCGAACTTACATATTCAGAAGACGAACTAAGTTGCGCTGCTGGAGGAGGAAGTACTCCTTCAATGTGGATAGGTACGATGACAGGTAATGGTAATACCGATGCAAATGATTTTGATGGAACAGATAAATCGGATGATTTCCTAACAGCAGGTTTAGGTTTTAATATCCCCTTGGGTGCTAAATCTAATTACAATAATTGTGACAAGGTTTTGGCAATAGTTGAAACAGAAAAATTTTTAAAGATGATTGGATCATTGCAAGACCTAGGCGTTGTTGAAGAAGATAAAATTAAAAAACTTTTAAATCAATACCTTTCAAAAAATCAAAGTAAATTAGGAATTGATTTCGTATCTACACTAAGTCTTACTGATATAGAAGATTAACAA
>MWOX01000088.1 GCA_002026005.1 Prochlorococcus sp. HOT208_60m_808M21 | reverse complement strand
GGAAACAATTTTGGAAACAATTAAATTTAATGATTTTAAAAATTTAAAGCTTAATTTATTCAAAGTTATATTTACTTTTTACTAAATTTTCCCCAATATTTTCTAGTGATAATATCTACTTTTTCTCTTGTTTCACAAGGTACATTTTTTTTATTAGTTAAAAGGGCATCCTTTAAAGCTGAATGGGCAAAACTACTTGGCCGTATGGAGCCAACTTTTTTTATACTGCTACAAATAATTTCTGTTGCAAAGGATGCATTTGCTCTAAGATTATTTACTATCATTTCTACTGTCACATTGTCATGACCTTCATGCCAACAATCATAATCAGTTGACATTGCGATCGTAGAATAGGCAATTTCAGCTTCTCTAGCTAATCTTGCCTCAGTATGATTAGTCATTCCAATTATTGAACAATTGATAGACCTATAAAATTCAGATTCTGCTTTAGTAGAGAATGCAGGTCCCTCCATTCATAAATAAGTTCCACCTTTATGAATGGAAATTTTTTTAGGAGCCAAATCAACAGCAACTTCATAAATTAATTTGGATAAATTATCGCAAAAAGGATGAGCTAATGATGCGTGAGCTACCT
>MWOX01000087.1 GCA_002026005.1 Prochlorococcus sp. HOT208_60m_808M21 | reverse complement strand
TTGGCTTAACCTTTCCAGTTATTACATCAAGAAATGTTGTTTTACCTGCGCCGTTAGGTCCTATTACAGCTCTTAATTCTCCTTTCTTTAAACTTAAATTAAGTTTGTTGAGAGCTAAAAAACCCTCAAAACTAACAGTAATATCTATTAAATTTAGAAGATCTTTATTATTCATTGTCCCCCTCATTATTGTTAACTTCTAAGCTTGGATAGGTTTCAATCTTTCTTTTCAAACCAAATCTTTGAAGAAGATTCCTAGGGCCATCGCCTTGAATCCATCCTAAAACTCCTTCTGGCAGTGCTGTTACAACTAAGATAAACAACCCCCCTTGAATAAACATCCAGCTAGCAGGTAAAGCTTCACTAACTAGACTTTTTGCATAGTTGATGAAAACTGCTCCTAGTATTGCGCCTAATAAAGTTCCTCTTCCTCCAACAGCAACCCATATAACCATTTCTATAGAAAAGGGAACTGTCATAAATTGAGGGGATACTATTCCAGACTGAACGGTATATAAAGCTCCCGAAATCCCTGCAAGACCTCCAGCAATAGAAAATATAATCGTCTTAAATATAACTGGGTTGTATCCTGTAAACCTAACTCTTGGTTCATCATCTCGTATTCCTATAAGGATATTTCCAAATCTTCCTTTAACTACCCACTTTGCAAAAAACCATGCTGCTAATACTAGTATGGCGGTTATCCAAAAGAATATTCTTTGCATTGACTCAGACCCTACCATCTGACCAAATAGTTGTGTTACATCTGTTTTTAATCCATTT
>MWOX01000086.1 GCA_002026005.1 Prochlorococcus sp. HOT208_60m_808M21 | reverse complement strand
AATGGAGCAGAGCCTTCGGATTGAAAACCCATCATTACTGGTAATTTCAAATTTCTTTTTATGTTTGAATATTCTTTAAATCCCATCCAATAAGCAGTTATGTTTCCTGCATTACCCATTGGAATACAAAGCCAATCAGGAGCGGAACCTAAGTCATCAACAATTTCAAAAGCTGCCGTCTTTTGTCCTTGTATTCGATATGGATTAACAGAATTAACAAGTTCTATAGGATGTTCTGAGGATAAATCTCTAACAATTTCAAGAGCCTTATCAAAGTTTCCATTAATAGATATTATCTCAGCACCATACATCAATGCTTGCGCAAGCTTTCCTTGTGCAACAAATCCTTCTGGTATTAAAACATAAGGTTTTAATCCTCCTCTCGAAGCATATGCAGCAGCAGCAGCAGAGGTATTTCCAGTACTTGCACAAATTACTGCTTCACGGCCTTCTTCTTTTGCTTTGCTAATTGCCATAGTCATACCACGATCTTTAAAAGATCCTGTTGGATTAAGGCCATCATATTTTAAAAAAACTTTTGTTCCATTTCCAA
>MWOX01000085.1 GCA_002026005.1 Prochlorococcus sp. HOT208_60m_808M21 | reverse complement strand
AATTTTTAGACTAATTTTAATACGTAGCAATAGATTGTAAGCTTGCACAATTTTTAAAAGTGTGTCTTTATATAATTGTAAATGAATTATTTCTATTCAATTATCTATTGTTTTGTTATTAATTCCCTTAGGAATTTGATAATATATTAAATTGAAGTCTTAATTTTATTACTTATATATTTCAATGATTTCTAAATTTCTAAGTAAACTAAAATCAATTCTATTTAGAAGTGAGGTAACCTCTGTAACTCCTTTAAAGACAGAAAAAAAAGCAACTAAGTCTCTTAAAACTTCTAAAACAAAAACAAAAACAAAAAACAAAAACAAAAACAGTTAATTCTAAGAAAAATATTGAAACTTTAACTACACTCCCAGGTGTTGGAGCAAAATGCGCAAAAGCTTTGTATGAGGCTGGATTTAAAACAACAAAAGCTGTTATTTCCGCTGATGAAAAAGATCTACTTGCTGTTTCTGGTGTTGGAATAAATCTTGTTAAGAAGCTCAAGAAGCTTAAGTAGTGAAATTTTTTATTTTTAACACTTCTAAAAATTAATCATAATATAGATTTGATACAAATTTACAAGATTAATCTTGCTATCTTC
>MWOX01000084.1 GCA_002026005.1 Prochlorococcus sp. HOT208_60m_808M21 | reverse complement strand
AGCAACTAATGGATTTTGTTCGCCTGGTAATTCTAAAATCAATTGATCTCCACCGAGGGTTTGTAAATTAGACTCAGAAACTCCTAAATTGTTAACGCGCTTATCTATAACCGAATTAACTGCTTCAAGTTCATCCCTTGTTACCTTACCTTCCTCTTTAATAATTTGAAGTGTAAGTTGAGAACCCCCTTGTAAATCCAATCCCAACTGTAAGGGATAATTTATTAATAGATAAACAGATAAAGTAAGTAGAAATATAATAAAAAAAAGCCAACCTTGCCTTCTTTTCATTTTCTATATACTCCCACTAATTAAATGTTCAACTTTTTCAACTATTTGATGTGGTTGGATTATTGTCAAATTCTCAAGATTTCCATTGTAGGGAGTTGGAATATCCTGACTAGATAATCTAATTGGTCGGGCGTCAAGATCATCAAAACACTCTTCTGTTATCAAGGCAATTAATTCTGCACCAATACCTCCAGTCTTCATACATTCTTCAACAATAATCACTTTATTTGTTTTTCTTATTGATTTTGAGATGGTTTCCATATCAAA
>MWOX01000083.1 GCA_002026005.1 Prochlorococcus sp. HOT208_60m_808M21 | reverse complement strand
GTTCATAATTGTTTCTTTTTTCTAACTCCTTACTTTTTTTAATTGCTGTTTTGTTTTTTGGATCTATCACCAAAACCTTTTGATAAGTTTCATATGCCAAGTCGTACTCAAGTAAACGCTGTTGTGCTGATGCGAGGTTATTTAGGGCTATAGGATATTCTGGAAGTGATTTTATTGCAGATTTATAGTATTTAATTGCTTTCTTAAATTCATTTTGAGCAGCATAAGAAAATCCTAAAGCATTATTTATTATCGCTTTGGCTTCATCAGGTTCATTTTCATAATTTTCGATTGCTTTTAAAAAAGTTTTAGTAGCTTCAGAATATAATCTTTTTTTTATCTGAATAGACCCAAATTCATATAATTCTGTAGCTTGAGTGAGAGAATCTAAACCTTTCTGCTCGAATTTTACTAAATTTAATTCTTCACTTCTTGTTTTTAGAAATTGTCTGAATACAAAAATAGAAATTATTATCAATACAACAAAAAGAATTATTAAATAAGATTGAAAGGAAGATATTTCCATTATTTATAATTATTTTTCTAGATTATATTCTTTTTTCTACTTACTAACGGAAGAAACAATTTTTTCAAAACACTTAGGATCGTTTAAGGCTAATTGAGCAAGCATTTTTCTGTTAATGATAATTTCTGCATTTTTCATTCCATTTATTAACTTGCTATAGTTTGTTCCATTTATCCTCGCAGATGCGTTAATTCTAGAGATCCAAAGCCTTCTAAAGTCTCTTTTTCTTCTTCTTCTATCCCTATAAGCATTACAAAGAGCTTTCATCACTCTTTGGTTTGCGGTTCTGAAAAG
>MWOX01000082.1 GCA_002026005.1 Prochlorococcus sp. HOT208_60m_808M21 | reverse complement strand
CTCCCTTTAGGATTAGTTTCTGAACCAAGATATTGATCGCCTGTTAATTGATGACCAGATCCTGACTCATCTCCAGTTACAAGTGCAGATCTCCCAGGTAAAGAACCAGATACTTTTAATCCGTCAGCTGTATTACTATGTTTAACCTTTGAGGGATTTTTGGGAACTTCTCCACAATATTCCTTTGACTGATTTGCAGAACTATATTCAGTACCAGTTACATTTTTGCAAGTTCCAGGTTCATCGCCAGTAACTTTCTCAGATCTTCCGACCTCATTACCTGTGACTTTATTACCAGCTGATGTTGAAGTTACTGAGGATCTAGTTGGCTGTTTATATTCAGGTTGATTTTGGCAAAATTGATTAAGTACTTCGGATCCCAAATATTGTGTACCTGTGACGCTTCTACATGTACTAGCTTCATTACCAGTAGTTTTTAACGATCTATTAGCCTGTGTTCCAGTTACTGTTTGTCCAGAATTAGTTTCACTTTTACCAACTTTCCAACTTGCATCAGCAATATTCATTTTTGATCCATTTTTATTTGGTCCACATGGT
>MWOX01000081.1 GCA_002026005.1 Prochlorococcus sp. HOT208_60m_808M21 | reverse complement strand
TTGTATTAATTTTTTCATTGTCTAATTTTACTATGGATTCTGTTATCACTTTAATTCCAACAGCAATAGCTCTTTCATCTGGATCAAATTTAGAACTATGAAGCGGAGCACATCCATTTGAACTAGAAACACCAAGCCTAAACATGGCCCCTGGAATATCTTTTAAAAATTCAGCGAAATCCTCAGCTCCTAATGATGGTTTTTGTAATTCAATAACATTTTCTTGACCCAAAACCTTAATCCCCGAATCTCTAAGGACTCTATTAATTTCAGAATTATTATTAACTGCCGGAGTAATTTCTCTAAATATTACTTTTGCTTCAGCTCCGCAACTATTAGCTAATGAATTGATATTTTCATTGAGCCAATTACCAATATTCTTAAATAGTTTACGATTAGTGCATCTAACTGTACCAATTAGATTAACTTTTTCTGCAAGAACATTGAATGCATTTCCACCATTTATTTTACCAAAAGTTATTACTACGGGATCTAGAGGATCTAACTTTCGTGTTATTGATTCTTGAATTCCCGAGATCACTTTAGAGGCCGCCCAAATAGCATCAACTCCTTCATAAGGTCGAGCACCATGCCCTGATTTTCCTTTAATCTCTATCTTTAGTTCTCCTGCAGCTGCGGTTAAACTCCCCTCTTTAATGCCAATAGTCCCTACTGATAAATCTGGGTAAACATGGACTCCTAAAATATGGTTTAACCCATTAATTGCACCATCCTTAATCATCCATCTAGCTCCGCTCGCAATTTCTTCAGCGGGCTGAAAAATTATCCGAGTCCCAAAATTTAATTTTAAATCCTTAATAATTTTTGCCACCCCCAATCCAATCGATATATGCAAATCGTGACCACAAGCATGCATAACACCATCTACTTTTG
>MWOX01000080.1 GCA_002026005.1 Prochlorococcus sp. HOT208_60m_808M21 | reverse complement strand
AAGACCGACTAAAAGAGGGAAGAAACCCAATGAAAAAAAATCATTAAAAGAAGAAATAAACTCAACAATCGCAGCGAGTGAAATAGCTGGCATCCCTAAAAGAAAAGAAAATTTCGCAGCATCGCCTCTTTCCCATCCTGATATTAGAGCGCTAGAAATAGTAACCCCCGATCTTGAAACACCTGGAAAAATGGCAAATGCCTGAAAAACTACCTATTAAAAAACTATCTGAATAATTATGGTTTTTTATATTAATAGAACCTCTTTTGGAACTATCTGCCAAGTACATAAAAAAAGCCATTAGAAATGAAACTAATGCTATTGATAAATTTGAACGAAGAACGTTTTCAAAAAAAGAGGGGATAAATATTTTTATAATCCCACCAAGCAAAACAATTGGAATAGTACCAAGCAAAACAGACCTTAATAATCTTTCATGTAAGAGATATTCAAGAAAATTTTTAGAAGATTGACTTCTGAAATTAAAAATATCATTCCTGAAATACCAAGCTATGGCAAAAACACTTCCAAGTTGAATAGCCGCGGACAAAGATGCACCAGGATCATCGATACCTAAAAAAAAGAGATATAACTTTTAAATGAGCTGTACTACTTACAGGAATAAATTCCGTCAAACCTTGAATTAATCCATATAAAACAAGTTCTAAATATTCCAAAAAACTATTAAATTACCTGATTAATTAATAGCAATTTACATTTAAAAATTAA
>MWOX01000008.1 GCA_002026005.1 Prochlorococcus sp. HOT208_60m_808M21 | reverse complement strand
AAAAAGAAAACCTATCACCAATACAAGTAGAGATATTGTTTTGGCAAGAAGAGAAGCTCAATCTAAACATGGCAAATCAGCTTCTAAACAAAATAGTAGTGCAGCATCTTTAGCTAGAAGAGGAGATCCAGATTTATCAAGCAGAGAAATATCTCAAAGAGTTAGGGAATTAAGAAGTAAAACTGGAGCAACCTCAAAAAAAGGAAATGGTAAATGTAGACCATGTGGACCAAATAAAAATGGATCAAAAATGAATATTGCTGATGCAAGTTGGAAAGTTGGTAAAAGTGAAACTAATTCTGGACAAACAGTAACTGGAACACAGGCTAATAGATCGTTAAAAACTACTGGTAATGAAGCTAGTACATGTAGAAGCGTCACAGGTACACAATATTTGGGATCCGAAGTACTTAATCAATT
>MWOX01000079.1 GCA_002026005.1 Prochlorococcus sp. HOT208_60m_808M21 | reverse complement strand
AATTCTGAATTTGGCTCAACACATCTTTCATCTCCTAAAAGGACATCAACCATATCCCATTGAAGATCATTATTAGATAAGAGATGATACACAGATTTAGGAGTTGAACCTCCACTTACACAAAATTTGAATCTATCTTTCTTTTTTAAAGTATGAATAATATGGGTTTGAATAAACTTAAAAACCGCTGTTGATAGTTCTAACTTGTCTTTGTATATATTTAAGGTGTATCCATTTTTGACCTTTTCAATCATTTCATCCATTCAGTATGAAAACTACCTTCCTTATCAATTCTTTCATATGTATGAGAGCCAAAACAGTCTCTCATTGCCTGCACAAGATTCTGAGGAAGTCTATTGGTTCTATAACTATTCAAATAATCTAAAGTACTGGACAAACATGGGACTGGGATACCTGCCTTTGTGGATAGAGAAACTACTTTAGCCAAGTTATCTAATCGTCTCGCAATTTCATTATTAAACCAATCATCAAATATTAAATTTTTTAGATTAGGGTCTTTGTTGTAAGCATCTTGAATTTTACTTAATAGTTTTGATCTAATTATGCAACCACCTTTCCATATTTGAGCAATTGACGGCATATTCAAACCATAGTTATATACTGCAGATGCTTCTCTTAAAATATCCATACCTTGGGCATAGCTAGCAATTGTTGCAAGGACTACAGCATCAAATAAAGGTTTCATTCCATCTGATATATTTCCTAAATCAAAATCCTCTATCTCTTTAGATGGAATAGTTTTTTCAATCTCACTACGTTGCTCTTTTAAAGAACTCATTACTCTTGCATTTAAAGATGCATAAATAGTTGGGACTGATACCCCCAGTTCTAGAGCACTTACAACAGTCCATAACCCTGTACCTTTCTGGCCAGCTTTATCTAATATTTTTTCCACGACATCATCTCCAGTTATCTCATCTTTTGTATTTAGACAAATCTCTGTTATCTCAACAAGATAAGAAGCTAATTCATCAGTATTATTCCAAATACCAAATACCTCTGACATCTGCTCTCCA
>MWOX01000078.1 GCA_002026005.1 Prochlorococcus sp. HOT208_60m_808M21 | reverse complement strand
GTAAAAGCTCAAAGTGATCTGATATGCACAAGCAGTAATGCAGTCTCATTAATTAAAAAGATACCTGAAGATAAAAAGATAATATTTGCACCAGATCAGAACCTTGGGAGATGGGTACAGAAAAATTCAGGAAGAGATCTTAAATTATGGCCTGGCAGCTGCATTGTTCATGAATCATTTAGTGAAGAAGCACTTCTAAAATTAAAATATCAAAATCCAGTCTCAAAAGTGATTGCTCATCCTGAATGTAGTCAAAATTTACTAAATCTCTCAGACTTTATTGGATCAACAAGTAAGCTGCTTGATTTCGTAAGTAAAGATTCATCAAAAACTTACATGGTACTAACTGAACCTGGAATAATTCATCAAATGAAAAAGAAAGAACCTAACAAAATTTTTATTGAAGTCCCTGACATAGAAGGTTGTAAATGTAACGAGTGTCCATATATGAAATTAAATACTTTAGAAAAAGTTCTAGATTGTTTGAAAAACAATTCACCATCTATCGAACTTGACCCAGAAATAATAAGAAAAGCCTATGTACCGATAAAGAGAATGCTGGATNTGAGTAATTAATTTANTGCAAATACTTTATTTTCTTTATTAATTTTTAGGAA
>MWOX01000077.1 GCA_002026005.1 Prochlorococcus sp. HOT208_60m_808M21 | reverse complement strand
ATTTAATTATATTCCCTTAATGGGGATAGTTATTGTAGCTTGTAATTTCTTTTTCAAAAATTTCAACAAATTCAGGTTCCAAACATGTTTTTAAAGCTTTTTGAAGCTTTTTTTTGATCTTGGAATCTGAGTAGCATTTTTTTTGACTTGCAAATGTAAGCTGATCTCCCCATTCCCTTTTGAAGCATGATGCCTTGCTTATAATCTTTAGTAATCTTTAAAAGATCTTTCCGGTCATATGTTTTTCTACATGAAATGCATACACGCAAAACAGGGATTTGTTGCATCACCGTTTTTTCTCCTCTTTGGCAGATATCTCAGTATCTTGAACAGTCTCTAATGGATCATTATCTGTGAATTCTTCTCCTTGGTATTGTTCCTCTCCATATTCTTCTTCATCTTCGGGAAGGGGATAAAGCTCTCTTAATCTTGCATCTTCTGCAGCACGCTCAGCTTGTTCTGCTTCTAATCTTAGTTCAGTTCCTCTCTGAAGATTCTCTTCATCTTCCCTTTGAATGATTAATTCAGAGACTGCAGCATCTTCGGCTTCCTGATCGTATTCATGTGAATTTTTAACGTCAATCTTCCAACCAGTTAATCTTGCGGCAAGTCTTACATTTTGACCTTCTCTACCAATTGCGAGACTTAATTGATCA
>MWOX01000076.1 GCA_002026005.1 Prochlorococcus sp. HOT208_60m_808M21 | reverse complement strand
GAACAATTACCAAAAAATGAAGTTCAAGTCAGAGTCCTACTTTCTGCTCCCGGAGAAATAACTGAGACAGATATCGATCTCGCTGCTGCATCTGGGTCAGTAATCATTGGATTTAACACCTCATTGGCTTCTGGCGCGAAGAGAGCAGCTGATGCTAATGACGTTGATATAAGAGAATATGAAGTAATTTATAAACTCTTAGAAGATATTCAGTTGGCCATGGAAGGGCTCCTTGCTCCCGATCTTGTCGAAGAATCACTAGGGCAAGCTGAAGTTAGAGCAACTTTCGCAGTTGGTAAAGGAGCTATTGCGGGCTGTTATATACAAACTGGCAAATTACAAAGGAATTGTTCTATAAGAGTTGTTAGATCAGAGAAAGTAATATTTGAGGGTAATTTAGACTCTCTAAAAAGAGCTAAAGATGATGTAAAAGAAGTAAATACAGGATTTGAATGTGGAGTTGGCTGCGATAAATTCTCTTCATGGATTGAAGGAGATGTAATAGAAGCATTCAAATTTGTCACTAAAAAGAGGACCCTATCACAATAATTAAACATCTAGCTTATTAATCTTTATTTCTGTCAAAGATTA
>MWOX01000075.1 GCA_002026005.1 Prochlorococcus sp. HOT208_60m_808M21 | reverse complement strand
TTTTTATATTTGATTGAATCTTTTTTATTTCTTATAAATTTTACCTTTAGTTAAAGAGTAAAAGAAGCGAGATTGATAACTCCCTACATTGCTAAACCAATTAATAAACCATATTGGTTTTTTACTTTTTGTTAATCCAGAGATAGTAGCTAACGCAAACATTCCTAAAAGCGCTCCCACAAGTAATATGTTTTTCCCCTCGCTTATTCCTGCTCCAAAAGCAACCAGAATTGAATCACTTATTAAAAGGCTAATAATTAATGCAGGAGTAAAAGTTCTCCAGCGTGTACCTCCTAAACCTATTGAATAACTTAGAAAATCGAAAAGTCCTGTCATAAGTAAACCTGTCATTAAAAAGAAATTTTCTTCAAGTTGATTTTGATTGAAACTTTCAATACGTTTCATTGCTTTTACTCCAACTATCTTTTTAACAGGTAATCTGCCATACCTTCTAGCTATGAAAAAAGCAATTTGACAACATATAA
>MWOX01000074.1 GCA_002026005.1 Prochlorococcus sp. HOT208_60m_808M21 | reverse complement strand
GTATCTAATAACATCTTCACTAAGTCTCATTGCTTTTTCAATTTTGAAGATATGTTGCCCATCACCTTGATGACTGAGTTGTACGTATATACCTTCTCTATGTTTTGCTATTTGATAAGCTAGTCTTCTTTTACCTCTCATTTGACTATCAAGAATAGTACCGCCAAATTCTTGTAAAAGCTTGTTGTATTTATCAATGTGATTAGTTACTTCATCTTCCGCAATATCTGGGCGGAGGATATACATGGTTTCGTAATAAGATTGTTGATCGTTCATAGTTTCAGACAAGGTCTTTGGCTCATATATTGATGTGATGAGCGTCTGTTCATTACTTACGATACATTACGATAGGCAATTTCTTGACAAGTAGGATCATTTTTTTAAAGATATTTTTTTAGTGCGTCATTCATTACATGAAAAGGTACTTCTAAACCATCTGTCCAAA
>MWOX01000073.1 GCA_002026005.1 Prochlorococcus sp. HOT208_60m_808M21 | reverse complement strand
GAAAGTTTTACTTTTGCTTGTGGAGAAAGGGTTGTCTAGAGAAAAGGCTTATAGCTTAGTACAAAAAAATGCGCATCATGCGTGGAATACCGAAAATGGGAATTTCAAACAAAATATAGAGAGAGATAATGAAATAATGGATTTTATTGATCAAAGTGACTTAGAAGAATGTTTTAATCCTTCAATTCATCTCAATAATTTAAGTGTAATATGGGAGAAGTTAGGTATCTAGGATTACTGAAAACCTTATCTAAGTTAAACCAGTGTTTTCAGAGGAATAATGACAAAAAACTTTAGGATTGAAAAAGATAGTATGGGAACAATAGAGGTTCCCATTGAAGCTTTGTGGGGTGCTCAAACACAAAGATCGATAAAAAATTTTTCTATTGGAGAAGAATTAATTCCAATTGAATTAATTTATGCACTCGCCCTCATAAAAAAAGCTGCTTCAATCGCTAATTTCAATTTAGGATTAATAGATAAAAGAAAAAAAGATTTGATTGTAGAGGCATGTACAGAAATACTTGATGGGCTTCATGATTCACAGTTTCCCTTAAAGGTTTGGCAAACAGGAAGTGGCACGCAAACAAATATG
>MWOX01000072.1 GCA_002026005.1 Prochlorococcus sp. HOT208_60m_808M21 | reverse complement strand
TTATAAAAACCTTGCATCCCCATTGAATCAAGGGCAGTTTTTGCTTCTTCCATAACAGATGGCTCTTTATCGAAGAGAGCTATCTTAGTACATTCATCAACAAAACTCTCTTGGAATGTATTGTTTAATTTTTCGTATAACCTACACAATGACCAAATGCAATTACTTCTTACACCTGATTCATTATCTATCTTTAAACTTATAAAAAGTTGTTCTGCTGCTAATTGAGCGTTCTCAAAAGAAACATTTCCAATTTCAGCTAAAGAACTTGATGACCATAACCTTACTGCAGCCACATCATTCTTTAAAGCATTTATTAATGGTTCTAAAACAATTTGGTTATCATAATTAGCTAAGCTCCATGCAGTGGCTCTTCTAACATAAGCATTATCATCTGTCTTCAAAAGACTGACAAGTTTCTGGACTGCGCTAGGACATGGATTACGACCTA
>MWOX01000071.1 GCA_002026005.1 Prochlorococcus sp. HOT208_60m_808M21 | reverse complement strand
TGATGATTTTAAATAGGTTTTTGGAAAAACTATTGCCTCGCAACTTCCAGAAAGATCTTCAAGCTGAATTATAGCCATCCTATCACCTTTTCTCGTTGTAATTTGTTTCAAATCAGGGATCATTCCAACTAAAGATACTTTGGTTCTATCTTTTGTTTCTTCCAATTGAGAAATGCTTACAGGTGATACAAGTTTTGCTGGCTTAGTTAAATGCTTTAGAGGATGATCAGATAAATAAAAGCCTAATAGCTGCTTTTCTAACTTTAACTTTTCAATAAGTGAATAATCATCAACCTTAGCTAATTGTGAATCTGAAAAAGCAACATTAGAAAATTCTTCTTTAGAGTCAAATAGATTTCCTTGGCCTGATAATCTATCACGATTTCTTGAAGAGGCCCACTCAATAACATGTTCAAGATCTGACAATAACTGAGCTCTATTATTATCATTT
>MWOX01000070.1 GCA_002026005.1 Prochlorococcus sp. HOT208_60m_808M21 | reverse complement strand
AAATGCTTCTTCAAGAGCCATCACTAATTCAACGGTATCTAGAGAATCTGCACCTAAATCATTTTGGAAATTTGAATCAGATTTGACTTCTCCTGCTTCAACACTTAATTGCTCTGAAACAATTGAACAAACTTTTTCGAGGATTTCTTGTGACATAGTTTATGGAATTTACTAATTATCTATATGATTTTATGCCCTAGAGTTAACAAGAGTGAAGCATATCTTAATTTTTTTTAATTTCTTTGTAAGACAATAGTATTATAAGACGAGGTTCAAAAGACAAATTTTACATGTCACACGCAGTTAAAATTTATGACACTTGCATTGGTTGTACCCAATGTGTAAGGGCTTGCCCACTTGATGTTTTAGAGATGGTTTCATGGGACGGCTGTAAAGCTGGCCAAATAGCCTCATCTCCTAGAACAGAAGATTGTGTAGGTTGCAAAAGATGTGAAACCGCATGTCCTACAGATTTCTTAAGTATTCGCGTCTATTTAGGAGATGAGACTTCTAGGAGTATGGGTTTAGCATATTAATTTTTATAGTGCAGTTTTAAGAGAGTCCATGTTTTAGTTAATACGCGTTTTATTTCAATATAATTGAAAAAAAACGTCGTATGTGTGGAATAGTTGCTGTATGGATATAAAAAAGCTTTACCATTATTAATTAATGGTTTAGAAAAACTTGAATATAGAGGTTATGATTCCGCAGGTATTGCAGTAATAAATTCCGAAAATAATTGTATTTCTTGTAAAAAAGCAGAAGGAAAACTAAAGAATTTAATAAGTAATCTTAATGATCATAATATTCCTGGAACTGTGGGAATAGGACATACCAGATGGGCAACTCATGGAAAACC
>MWOX01000007.1 GCA_002026005.1 Prochlorococcus sp. HOT208_60m_808M21 | reverse complement strand
TGTCTATCCAAAAAATTTAAAAAAGCTTTTGAAATTTTTGATGATCCATCATTCCAAGATTGTGCTTGAAAGGAACAATCTGATTCCATATTTTGAGATATCACTGAAGGGAATTTATAAATATTTATCTCTTGGTATTGATTGATTTTATATTTTTCAAGATTCGAAGCACTTATTTTTAAAGTAAAGTTTTTATTTTCTTCATCAAGAATACCTTTTAAAGTTAAGAAGTATTTACCGTCATCTTTTTTTATTGCTTCTTCAATAAGTAAATTACTTTCAGTAGTTTTAATTGGGGCTAAACAAAAATCATTTTTGAAGTTCAAATCTGATTGTATTTTTATAACCTGATTTTCATTAAATGAATAAACAAGTCCTAATGATTTTTTTATCTGTATTA
>MWOX01000069.1 GCA_002026005.1 Prochlorococcus sp. HOT208_60m_808M21 | reverse complement strand
ATAGTAAATCTCACAAAATCGCAGGTTTTCTTGGATGAGCAGTAGCGCTTTACAGGTAGCAAAAACAGCTACTTATCTACCAGATTTAGTTGAAGTACAAAGAGTAAGGACCAGTGGATCTTGCATGAATTTTATCATCCACCAAATGGACTTATTTGAGGAAGTGAGAGTATCCGACAGCAACTGGCTGATCAAAGGGTTCCCCTGTTCTACCATCTTTAAGTAATAACTTTCCAGGATCTTCAGGATTGTAAACCCATGCTTTACCTGGCTGTTTCGAAGCTTCTTCTAAAAATGCTTGAACAGTTTGATGTGATTTTTCAGCTCCATACATTTCATCAAATGGAACAACCTTAACCCGGCAATTTAAGTTGGAGGCTGCCCAGCCCATCAATAATTCAAAAACTTGACCTACATTCATCCTACTTGGAACTCCTAAAGGATTAAGAACTATGTCCACAGGGGTTCCATCAGGTAAATAAGGCATATCTTCTCTTGGTAGGATTCTACTAATAATTCCT
>MWOX01000068.1 GCA_002026005.1 Prochlorococcus sp. HOT208_60m_808M21 | reverse complement strand
TCTGCAATTGCTGATGTGAGGAAGCAACTTGAAGAGTTGGGGCAATAGAATAAAAAAGGTTCTCAAATAATATGAATAAACTCAGATCATCTGCAATAACCCAAGGTGTGCAAAGATCCCCTAACAGATCGATGTTAAGAGCTGTTGGATTTAATGATGAAGACTTTAATAAACCTATTATTGGAGTTGCAAATGGATACAGCACCATAACACCATGCAATATGGGTTTAAATAAGTTAGCTCTAAAAGCTGAAGAGTCAATAAAAAGATCAGGTGGGATGCCTCAGATGTTTGGGACTATAACAGTAAGTGATGGAATTTCTATGGGAACAGAGGGCATGAAATATTCCCTAGTTTCAAGAGAAGTTATTGCTGATTCAATTGAAACAGCATGCAATGCTCAGAGTATGGATGGAGTACTTGCTATAGGTGGATGTGATAAAAATATGCCGGGTGCCATGATTGCGATTGCAAGAATGAATATTCCCTCAATTTTCATTTATGGAGGGACAATAAAGCCTGGGAAATTGCATGGAGAAGATCTTACTGTTGTTAGTGCATTTGAAGCTGTTGGACAATTAACATCAGGCAAAATTAATGAAGAAAGGCTAATCCAAGTTGAGAAAAATTGTATTCCTGGTGCTGG
>MWOX01000067.1 GCA_002026005.1 Prochlorococcus sp. HOT208_60m_808M21 | reverse complement strand
TGAAAGAGAAGAAGATAAAATAAAAATAAAAATTAGTGGCAAAGCAGTAGTTAAAGTTGGTGATCGTGTAGTTGATGGTGATCCTATTAGTGATTCTGTAAAATCAACTTCTTGTGGAGAAGTAGAAGAGATTTCTAATACTTCAGTAACCTTAAGACTTGGCAGGCCTTATATGGTTTCTCCTGATTCAGTGTTGCATGTTAAAGACGGAGACTTGGTTCTCAGGGGAGATGGTTTAGCTTTACTTGTTTTTGAAAGGCAGAAAACTGGAGATATCGTACAGGGATTACCTCGTATTGAAGAGTTATTAGAAGCAAGGAGACCCAGAGATTCCGCTATTCTATGTAAAAAATCTGGAATTGTTCAGATTACTCAAGGTAATGATGAAGAATCAGTTTCTTTATCAGTCATTGAAAAAGATGATTTAGTTAATGAATATCAACTTTTAATTGGAAAAAATATAATGGTTAGTGATGGACAACAAGTTCAAGGTGGAGAATCTTTAACTGATGGTCCAATTAATCCACATGAACTTTTAGATTGCTATTTCAATGATTTAAAAGATCAAAAACCTCTTTTAGATGCAGCTCGAGAATCAATATCAAAACTACAAAGAAGTATGGTAAGTGAGGTGCAAAATGTTTATAAGTCGCAGGGTGTGGCAATCGATGATAAGCATATTGAAGTTATTGTTAGACAGATGACAAGTAAAGTCCGTATAGAAGACGCTGGGGATACTACTCTTTTGCCTGGTGAACTCATAGAGTTGAGGCAAGTGGAAGATACAAACCAAGCAATGGCAATTACAGGAGGAGCTCCAGCAGAATTTACTCCTGTTTTGTTAGGCATTACTAAAGCTTCTCTTAATACAGATAGCTTTATTTCAGCAGCATCTTTCCAAGAAACAACAAGGGTTCTAACAGAAGCTGCGATTGAAGGTAAATCTGATTGGTTAAGGGGTTTAAAAGAAAATGTTATCATTGGTAGATTAATACCTGCAGGTACAGGTTTTAGTGGTTTTGTGGAGGAATTATCCTCTGAAGCTGGTCCTCATCCTGATATTCTTGCAGAAGAATCTGGTGGTTACCGAAGAGCACAGAACTTAAGGCCAGATTATACAGTTGATATGCCACAATCACCTGCCGTAAGCTCTACTGCAATACTTGATGATCCTAGTGATGAAGATTTGGAGACAACGAGAAATCGACATGGAATCGATCCCTCTTCGAGTAATTTCGCGGCCTTTGCTAGGCCTAATGCCGAAAATCAATTTTCTGAAGATCAATTACCAGACCCTGCAGCATTAGAGGGTTTGCAGGAGGAAGGCCTTCTGTCATCATATATTTTCCTTA
>MWOX01000066.1 GCA_002026005.1 Prochlorococcus sp. HOT208_60m_808M21 | reverse complement strand
TTCTTCTCCAGATTCTCACCTTCAACTTCATTTATATTTTCATTTGAATCAATAGCTTCTGAGCCGTCTTGAATTCTGGAGGAATACATCATTGCTTTTTGTTTTTTTTCTTCCTTTCTTTTGTCTGCTTCGGATATTAACCACCAAGCTAGACCTGCTGCTCCAATAAAAGCACCGCTTATTAATGATAAAAGATTATTTGAAGACGAGTCTCTGTATTCAGACATTGGTAAAATATTTACTCCTACATTCTACATTAGTTCTTATCTTGAAATATAGTACTTAAACGCAATAGAGGATTCCCAATACCCGGTACTAATAATTGTGTTTTTTCGTCTTCCTCATCTATGCAAGAAGTGTAAATTACCTGATTAGGGAGTAATTTCGCAATTTCATTTAATCCTTTATTTGAGCAAATTGCAGTTATTAAAAGAATCCTATTTGAATCAACACCTAATTCCTTTAATTTAATTAATGTTTCTAATGTTGATGATTTTGATGTTACTTGTTCTGAATAAAATATAACT
>MWOX01000065.1 GCA_002026005.1 Prochlorococcus sp. HOT208_60m_808M21 | reverse complement strand
GAAAATATTCAATCTAGAGTACAATTTGAGGCCATCGACTCTCCTCTATTATCCAAGAGAGAAGTGAAGAGTATCTCCTTGGTTTGTATAACTGCGGATAGAGGTTTATGCGGTGGTTACAATACAAATATTATAAAAAAGGTAGAAATAAGATACGCAGAATTAATCAAACAAGGTTATCAGCCAAATTTAATTTTGGTAGGGAAGAAAGCTATTGGATATTTTCAAAATAGAAAGGATAGATATGTAATTAAAAGTACTTTCAAAGAACTAGAACAGGTACCCACAGTCAAGGATTCTGAAGGAGTTACAAATGAGATTTTAGCTGAATTTCTTTCAGAAAATTCTGATAGGGTGGAAATTATTTATACGAAATTCATCACTTTAGTTAGCTGCGCGCCTGTCGTTCAAACACTATTGCCACTTGACCCTCAAGGAATTGCTGAGGAAAACGATGAAATTTTCAGGTTGACTACAAAAGATAGTAAGTTACTTGTTGAAAAATCAAATA
>MWOX01000064.1 GCA_002026005.1 Prochlorococcus sp. HOT208_60m_808M21 | reverse complement strand
TTAGTATTTCCTCATCAGCTAAGTGAGCAAGTATTCCTAATTCGATCTGAGAATAATCAGCTGACAAAAGTTTCCAATTTTTTTCAGGCAAGAATGCTTTTCTGATTCTCCTACTAAATTCAGTCCTAACAGGGATATTTTGAAGATTAGGATTGCTACTACTTAGTCTCCCAGTCGCTGTAGCAGCTTGATTAAAGTTTGTATGAACTCTTCCTGTCTTTTCGTTAATAAGATTTGGGGGAGCATCAATATAGGTGCTAAGTAATTTGTTAAGAGTTCTATGTTTTATTAAATGTTGGATTATTTCATGTTCGTCGACTAACCTTTCCAAAACTACTGCATCTGTGCTCCATCCTGTTTTTGTTTTCCGTGATTTTTTCTTATCCAAATTTAATTTTTCAAACAAGATCTCACCAAGTTGTTTTGGTGAAGATAGATTGAAACTTTCCTCTGCTAACTCATAAACTTTACTTTCAATGTCTTCTAAGGTACTTTTTAATTCTTTTGAGAGTTTATCCAAATAAGGGATGTCGATGGTAATGCCATTCATCTCCATTTGGGACAATACCGGCTCTAAAGGTAGCTCGATTTCTTCGAACAATTTGATTAATTCATCTTTTTCCTTTGAAAAACTTTCTTTAAAAATTTTGACAATCTTAAAAGTTAGAAAAACATCATAACCGCAGTAAATACTTGCTTCATCAATATCAACAAATGAAAAGTCTTTATTTTTCCCAACTGTCTCCTTAAATGAAGGAGGCTTAAATCCAAATAATCTAAAACTAATTTCACTTAACCCATGTTTCTCCTGATTATTAAGAAGGTAGTCTGCTAACAAGGTGTCAAAGGTTACGCCTTTAAGATCAAGTCCATGATTGAAAAAATGAGACCTGGGGCTGTGGTGATAGATTTGGTAGTTTCTCAAGGTGG
>MWOX01000063.1 GCA_002026005.1 Prochlorococcus sp. HOT208_60m_808M21 | reverse complement strand
CAAACTTTAATAGTAAATCTAAATCTTTTTAATTAAGTCCACTATATTTGATTTTGCCAAAATGAAAAAAAATAAAAATTCCAAAAAATAGAATCCGTAAATTAAAAAACATTCTCTTTAGGTAACAATCATTCGAACTTCTAAGTTCAAATTCGCAAAATAAAAAACTTATAGACTTATGCAGTAATGATTATTTTGGATTAAGTAGGGACAAGGATTTAATAAAAGCTGCTTATGAAATAAGCATATTAGAAGGTATTGGTTCAGGAAGCTCTAGGTTTATTACAGGTTCAAGACCAATACATAAATTATTAGAAACAGAACTTGCCAAGTGGCTTGATCAAGATAAAGTATTACTTTTCCCAAGCGGATTTCAAGCGAATATAGCCGCTATCCAGACTTTAGCAAACAGAAATAGTATCGTAATAGCAGATAAATTAATCCATAACTCTTTATTGGTTGGAGTTAAAGCCGCTCAAGCTAAACTAGTTCGATTTTCACACAATAATTTAAAAGATTTAGAAGATAAAATTATTAAGTCTAACCCCACAAAAAATTCAATTTTAGTTGTTGTCGAATCTCTTTATAGCATGGAGGGATCAATTGCTCCGCTCAGAGAAATAACGGAAATTTGCAACAAAAATAATGTTCAATTATTAGTTGACGAAGCACATGCAGTTGGGATCTTGGGCACTGAAGGCAGGGGTTTAAGTTTTAATTTCCGTTCAGATATAACTATAATTACTGGAACTTTTGGAAAAGCGTTTGGAAGTGGTGGAGCTTTCATAGCCTCCAATTCAGAAATTGGTGAGTATCTTATCCAAACAAGTGGT
>MWOX01000062.1 GCA_002026005.1 Prochlorococcus sp. HOT208_60m_808M21 | reverse complement strand
TATGATATTAAGTAAATTTTTGATATTTTTATCAAATAAATACTTTTTAAATTGTTTCCCTCAATAAGGCGTTAACAGCAGCAGCTGCCATGGCAGCACCTCCTCTAGTTGAATTCAAAACAATTCTAGGAAAATCGGTGGAAATCAGTTTGTTTTTGCTATTCTCTACTCCAATAAATCCAACAGGCATTCCTATAATTAAACTAGGTAAATCCTTTGCATTTTCTAAAATATCAAGTAAATAAGTTAACGCTGTAGGTGAACTGCCAATAACTACAATAGGAGATTTGCTTCCAGAATTTATAGCGGATAACTCCTTCCAACCCTCACTTAAGCCATATGCAGTTTTAGTTAAGTTTGTATGATGATTTTTTCCAAACCACATTCTAGCGGGGAATACTTTATTCCTAGTTGTATTTTCTGCCATGGATTTTATTGCTGCTGCTGCCATATCAGTATCAGTTAAAATAGGAGCACCATTTTTAAGTGCCTGAAGACCCTTTTCACAAGCACCTTCACTAAAATTTACAAGATTTTGAACTGTAAAATCTCCTGAAGTATGGACTAATCTCTCTAATACTTTTTTTTCCAAATAATTTAGATCATTGGCTACTAAACGAGATCTTATGAATCTGATGC
>MWOX01000061.1 GCA_002026005.1 Prochlorococcus sp. HOT208_60m_808M21 | reverse complement strand
TAGCGATTAAGCTCCCTATATTTTTAGGTAGATTTTCAAATAACACTTATTGATTTGATTAAAACTTTTATTGAACCCTGTTTAAACTCATTATTAAGTAATCCATCATCACCGAACTTAGAGTGTCGTATTTGCAATCTTTTAATTTTAGATGGCTTGAATTTAAATGGAAAACGTACTTTATTAGCTCTTACTGAAGGTTTTAACTCACTAAAAGAAATTTGAACATTTGTTGTCCCGAATTTTTTTGTTGGGAATGATTTAATCCATCTAAGTCCACCCGGAATAAATTCGGTTAGTCCTAGGAGACCATCTTCACAAGCGACAGCAAATTTAAAAGTTCTTCCTTTTCCATCAATATTTAATTCAAAGGATGAATACTCAGATACATTTAAAGAAGGTTTATATATAGATGATCTACAACTAACAAATCCTCCTGCTTTCTCAACAATATTACCTTTTAATATTAAACCCGAATTTGAAATTTCACAAAAAGCTGAACTTGATCCGCCCATAACAGTATCATTTAATGTTTTCCAACCATCGAACTCCTTTTTCTGGAATAAAAATTTTTTCTTACTCATTAAATAATTTAAATTATTAATAGACTTTAACTAAATTTCTAATTCTTTTGCTGATTCCTGATCACAAAATATTGAAATTTGATTAATAGATTTTATTAATTTTGATGGTGTTCTATCTGGTAGCTCTTTTTCATCTAATAACCTCTCAAGAGCAATTCTTTTAGAAGCTCCACTAACTAAAAATACTATCTTTGAAGAAGCTGAAAGAACCTTTGGAGTTAATGAAATTCTTTTTAAACCTTTGCCTTCATTAAAAATAACAAAATCATCTACATTATTATTTTTTTGATAAGGGAATAGTGAGGCTGTATGACCATCGTCTCCAAGACCTAATAATGTTAAATCAAAAGTTGGAGGGTTTGATCCGCATTTTTCAAATAATTTAGAAATAAATTGATTTTTTGTAGCTTCATCATCAGCATTTAAATCATTAAAAATTTTATAAAAAAAAAGCTTTAGATCCAAAATTAGTTAACAATGAGTTCTTCAACATTAACGAGTTACTCAATTCTGAATTTGGATCAACACATCTTTCATCCCCTAAAAAGACATCAACCATATCCCATC
>MWOX01000060.1 GCA_002026005.1 Prochlorococcus sp. HOT208_60m_808M21 | reverse complement strand
ACAAGCAAAAGTAAAACTTTCTGACTAAAGATTACACCACCATATATATTTAAATTTTTGAGCATATTTTTTGGATAAACTTCCAAATTGCTTACTATATCTTTCATTTCCCTGAGCATAAAATGCAAACTGATTGATACGTCAGGTAACATAATACGTTCATTGGAACTATGGCTTATATCTCTTTCATGCCAAAGTGGAACATTTTCCAGTGCTGTTAAGACGTAACTCCTCAAAATTCTTGCTAAACCGCTTACTCTTTCACTTCGAATAGGATTTCTTTTATGAGGCATCGCAGAACTTCCTTTTTGCCCTTTAGTAAAGCCCTCCTCAACTTCTAAAACATCAGTCCTTTGTAAATTTCTTATTTCAGTTGCGAATCTATCTAGAGAAGCGCCAACTAGTGCAATAGTTTGAACATATTCTGCATGCCTGTCTCTCGATATGACTTGCGTACTTGCTGTATCTGGTTTTAAGCCAAGTAAATCACAAGTTA
>MWOX01000006.1 GCA_002026005.1 Prochlorococcus sp. HOT208_60m_808M21 | reverse complement strand
TTTAATTTAGAATCTTTTAAAGAAAATCAATTCTTATATTATTTAAAAAATGAAGATTTTTTAGAGATTTATCCTAAAAGAAGGATATCTAGTATTTATTATGATTCTATTGATTATGAATTGTTTAACTTATCAGAAGAGGGCATCTCACTGAGAAAAAAAATTAGAGCACGATTTTATAATAGTGAAACAAAAAATTTAAAAATTGAATATAAAAATAAAATAGGAGAACTTGGGAACAAGGAATTTTTAGATATTAGTGATTTTAATAAAGATCAATTAATAGAATTAGATATTTCAAATCATTTTGGCGAACAAAAAATAATTAGAATACCTCAAAATATTGATTATTGTTATCTACCTGTAGTACTAATAACTTATGAAAGAAGGTATTTTGTGCAAGGTGATCTAAAAGTAAGACTAACCCTAGATAATTCGATTTTATTTA
>MWOX01000059.1 GCA_002026005.1 Prochlorococcus sp. HOT208_60m_808M21 | reverse complement strand
TTGCCCTTCAACAATTTTTGTATTATCAGGTAATAAATTAATCTCCTCTTTCATTAAATCTTTATTTAAATAAGGAGTGCCTACCTCTATAAGATCCATTTCGCATTCATTATGCAAAAATCTTGCCAAAGATATCTCCAATTGTGATTCAGGAAGAAGAAATAATCTTTTCCCCTTAAGTATTTCTTTGTGAGATTCAAGAGCAAGTTTTGCTCTATCAATTAAAGGCGAAATAATTTTATGAACTTTAAGTTCATTAATTTTGAAAGCTTTCGCTGCAGCTAAAAACCATTCAGTACTTCCTTCGATACCAAGAGGAAATGGAGCCGAAATTATTTCACAACCACGATGTTTTAGGTCTCGAACCGTATCACTTAGATAAGGCTGAGTTAATAATACTTTTGTATTTTTGCCAATCTTTGGTAATTCTGTTGATTGCCGTGGTGGAAAGCTCTCAATATTTGAAATTCCTAAATTTCTAAAAATCTTTTTAATCCTATCCTCTACATTATTTGCAAGAGTTCCAACTAATAATAATTTATCCTCATTTGATGACTCCATTAATGGAATTAAAGCTTTTAAGGCGCCATCTTCTCCTTGGGTAAAAGTTGTTTCTATCCCACTTCCAGAGTAATTAACGAATCTTACTTGACCAAAAAATCTTTTATTTAATTTCTCTGCGACAGTTGCAAGATCTAGTTTGATCACTTCACTTGGGCAAGATCCAACTAGAAAAAGAGTTTTTATTTCTGGTCTTCTTGCAATAAGATCATTAACCACACGATCTAATTCTTCATGAGCGTCAGCAAGACCAGCAAGATCTTTTTCTTCAAGAATAGCTGTCCCATATCTTGGCTCAGCAAAAATCATAACTCCAGCAGCGCTTTGAATTAAATGAGCACATGTCCTTGAGCCTACTACCAGAAAAAACGCATCAGGTATTCTTCTGTGTAGCCAAACTATC
>MWOX01000058.1 GCA_002026005.1 Prochlorococcus sp. HOT208_60m_808M21 | reverse complement strand
AGTCCTGATCAACTATTAGATTCCTTATTACCTTTATATTTACAGAATCAGGTACTAAGAGCTCTTCAAGAGTCGGCAGCTTCTGAACTAGCTTGCAGGATGACTGCTATGAATAATGCAAGTGATAATGCTAAAGAATTAGCAAGCACTTTGAATCTAACCTATAACAAAGCCAGACAAGCAGCTATTACACAAGAAATATTAGAAGTTGTAGGAGGCTCAGCAGTTTAGCAATAAGATTTAGGATATGCCTGAATACAATATCAAAGTTCAATTTGAGCAAAAGACTTTTAGTTTTTTATGTTCTGAGGATCAAGATATTATTTCAGCGGCAAAAATGAATGGAATTGATTTACCAAGTAGTTGTTGTTCAGGAGTTTGTACAGATTGTGCATCCATGATATTGGAAGGATCCGTAGAT
>MWOX01000057.1 GCA_002026005.1 Prochlorococcus sp. HOT208_60m_808M21 | reverse complement strand
CTGAAGAAAGGCCTGTTAATACAATACCTACATTTCCATCACCATCTAAATCCTCTCCGAATGAGGCTTCATAACTACTAATATCATCAGTAAATAGAACATTTGACCAGTCAAGTACTCCACTTGAGCTGAGAGTATAAATTTCCCAATCAGTAAAAGTACTGTTTCTATTCTTATTAGTATGTTTAATTGCTAAGGAGTAAGTATCATCACTATTCTTCTCCACTGCATAAGACTCACTACTGTGAGAGCCAGAACCCCAATTAAACACATTATCAAAACTAGGGCTGCCTCCGTAACTGTCTTTTATAGCAATAGTAGTTGTATCTTCAACTATGAATAATGAACCAAAATCGTCTTTCTTCAACAGTGATCCACATGTGTCAGATGAAATAGAATTAAGAGAAGCAGCATCTACACCGGTACCACCACTTCCATCCAAATCCATCCCGAAAGCATCTTCATAATCAGAAATTGATTGGGTCCAAATTGTGTAATCCCAATTAGTATTTCCGGATAGATCGATGGCATAAATTTGCCAATTTTCGTTTGTTTCTTTTTCTCCTGTCCACCAGTTAGTAAATGTATCTGTCTGTTTTACAGCTAATTGATAGTAATCTGTTGTGCCACTGGTATTTTTTTCTACTGCTACTGCCG
>MWOX01000056.1 GCA_002026005.1 Prochlorococcus sp. HOT208_60m_808M21 | reverse complement strand
TTCTAAAGGATCTATTTCAATTTCCAAGGCTAATTCTCTTGCTAAAACATCTGGATCAACAGCAATATCAACTAAGCTTTCTTTATTAGGATCCTTATTTTTTGTCATTTTGAAAAGCTAAAAATATTAATTTATGGGAGCAGGGGACATCATATCTCCGGGTAACCAAATTCTTGCACTAACTGCAAAGAAGGCAATCCCAAAAAGTGAAACGATAGCGAAAGGTAAAATTTTTGTCTTAATAAAACCCAAAGATTTAAATTTAATTAAAACAATAATAACCTTTTAAGAGACTTTTAAAAAATTTTTATTAGATAATATTATTTACTTTTTGCATTTTGTCTTAGCTGACCACATGCAGCATTTTTATCTAGACCTCTGCTTTTTCGCAAGCTAACAGCTATGCCATTGTTAATAAGTCTAGATTGAAATAATTGGAGATTTTTTAAAGAGGTTCGTTGAAATTCAACCTCGTCAATTTGGTTATACTCTATTAAATTTACGTGACATTGAAAACCTTTCAGCAAATTACTCAATTCATAAGCATGTTCTAATTTATCATTCACCCCACTTAGCATTAGATATTCAAAACT
>MWOX01000055.1 GCA_002026005.1 Prochlorococcus sp. HOT208_60m_808M21 | reverse complement strand
AAGAGAGGGGGGAAAATATATCTTGAAGCAGCAAACCTTAATTATGAGCCAATTGAATTAAATATGGAGGAAGTTGTTTTTCAAGGAAAATTTCTTGCTGTTTGGAGAAAACTTTGATAGGAATTTTTATTAATAATAACTTAATATAGAAGATTTAATTTAATTCCAAATCTGTGGTTTTCAGCTTCGAGGCGTTGCCCAATGTCTTTAACGCCTGCTGCATTTGAATAATAAAAATCTACTGATTTTTGTGGTTGAAAAATATATCTTAAAACTATTGTTGAATTAAAGTCTGGATCTTTCTTAAATGAGGTATTTATTTCGGGAATTAGCCTTATATTATCCAGCAATTTAAGTTCTGTTGAAATACCCAGGCCACCAAAACTTTTAGTTCCGCTAAAAAAATATTTTGGAGTTAAATTAAGATAAATTGATCCGTTAATCTTGAAGGTATTAAGTAATTCAGTAAAGTTGTAGCCTTGTTTTGTTGTCCCTTCGTTCCT
>MWOX01000054.1 GCA_002026005.1 Prochlorococcus sp. HOT208_60m_808M21 | reverse complement strand
TGCTAATTTAGCTGCTTCTATGCCATAGCTTTTGTTTGAACCCCCTTTAACAATCCTGTGGCTAAAGATTAGCTGATCGTTATTTTGTTCTACTAAAACTTGAAAATTTTGTATATTCTTATTTGAATTTTTTAAATAATTCAGCTCATGATAGTGCGTAGCAAAAATAGTATTACATTGAATTTTTTTTGCAAGATATTCACTTACTGACCAAGCTATTGAAAGTCCATCAAAAGTAGATGTCCCTCTGCCTATCTCATCAAGTAAAACTAGTGAGCTAGAAGTTGCCTGATTTAGAATTGATGCAGTTTCAGACATTTCTACCATAAATGTTGATTGTCCAGATGATTGATCATCAACTGCCCCAATTCTTGTGAAAATCCTATCTGCAATCTTGATTTCAGCATTATTAGCAGGAACAAAGCTACCAATTTGTGTGAGAATTTGTATTAAACCAAGTTGTCTTATAAAGCAACTTTTTCCGCTTGCATTGGGACCCGTTAATATAATTAATTTTTGATTATCCTCAAAAGAGATATCGTTTGCTACAAACTTTTTATCACTTAACAATTGCTCTACAATTGGATTTCTTCCTGCGATAATTTTTGTACTATTTTTTGTCATTGAATCATTTATTGGTATCAATGAAGGTTT
>MWOX01000053.1 GCA_002026005.1 Prochlorococcus sp. HOT208_60m_808M21 | reverse complement strand
TGAAGGTCATCCAATTCTCTTAAATAGAGCCCCTACACTGCATCGTTTAGGAATTCAAGCTTTTGAACCAAAATTGGTTGGAGGTAGAGCAATACAACTTCATCCTTTAGTTTGTCCTGCATTCAATGCTGACTTTGATGGAGATCAAATGGCAGTTCATGTTCCTTTAGCTTTAGAGGCACAAACTGAAGCACGCATGCTTATGTTGGCTAGTAATAATATTTTGTCTCCTGCTACTGGGGAACCAATTGTGACTCCATCACAAGATATGGTTTTAGGATCTTATTATCTGACGGCTTTGCAACCGAATTATAAACAACCAGAATTCGGAGATAACAAGACTACTTTTGCTTCATTAGAAGATGTCATTTTTGCTTTTGAAGATAAAAGACTTAGCCTGCACGAATGGGTTTGGGTTAGATTTAATGGAGAAGTTGAAGATGAAGACGAAATGCGTAGTCCACAAAAAACTCAAGAGCTAGAAGATGGCTCAAGATTAGAAATCTGGAATTTACGAAGGGAAAGATTTGACTCTGACAATAATTTAATAAGTAGATTTGTGCTGACAACTGTTGGCAGAGTTGTTATGAACTATACCATCATAGATTCTGTATCTAAAACGTAATCTTTAAGAACTATTTTTCATTTATTTAAAAATCATGACTTCATCTAAATCCAAAAAAACATCCAGAGTCCGTAAAACTACTAAAAACACAAAAAAAGACAATCCAGTTTCAATGCCTGCCCTCGCTAAAACGCCTCCATCATTTAAAAATAAGGTAGTTGATAAGAAAGCTTTAAAAAATTTAGTCTCTTGGGCTTATAAAACTCATGGAACAGCTATAACTGCAGCCATGGCAGATAATCTAAAGGATTTAGGATTTAAATATGCTACCCAAGCTGCGGTCTCTATCTCAGTTGATGACTTAAAAGTTCCTGAAGCTAAACAGGATTTAATAGGACAAGCTGAAGAGCAAATATCCGCTACAGAAGAATGCTATAGACTTGGTGAAATTACCGAAGTTGAAAGGCACACAAAAGTTATAGATACCTGGACTGAAACTAATGAAAGATTGGTGGATGCTGTAAAGAATAATTTTAATCAAAATGATCCACTAAATTCCGTTTGGATGATGGCTAATTCAGGAGCAAGGGGTAATATGTCTCAGGTAAGACAACTTGTTGGTATGAGGGGATTGATGGCTAACCCTCAAGGAGAAATCATTGACCTGCCAATAAGAACTAATATTAGAGAAGGACTCACTGTTACTGAATATGTAATTTCTTCTTATGGAGCGAGAAAAGGTTTGGTGGATACTGCTTTAAGAACTGCCGATTCTGGTTATTTGACTCGAAGATTAGTTGATGTTGCTCAGGATGTAATTGTAAGAGAAGAAGATTGTGGAACAGAAAGATCAATAGTTGTTGAAGCTGAAGATGGTAAATTTGGGGCAAGGCTTCTTGGTAGGCTTACCGCTGAGGATATTTTTGATGCTGAAGAAAACCTTGTTGTTCCACAAAACACTGC
>MWOX01000052.1 GCA_002026005.1 Prochlorococcus sp. HOT208_60m_808M21 | reverse complement strand
AAACGTAAATTTGCTAGTACTAGCCATCTTGAAGATCCGTTAACTGTAATTCCAGTAATATTGGTTAGTAATATTAGAAAAAATAAAATAAAAAAAATAATTCTTGAAAACTTTAAAAGATTTCTAATGTTTGTATTCAGGACAAAATAAAATAGTCCAATTCCTGGAATTGTCCAAGTAATTTGTTTTTTTAAGAAGAAAGCCCAATTTCCCATTTCCCTACTAGCCACCCACCAACTTGATGATCCAAGAATGCATAAACCTAATATTGACCAAATTCCAATGATGACAGTGAGAATTTTTGCTTCATAAGGCCATATCGCCCAAGGTAAGGGAAATATAGATTCTGTTAAATTGCTGAAATTTTTTTTGTAATTAGAACTAAAGGTTTTTTTTCTTTTAGAAATTCTTCTATATTTTATTTTTTCTTGACTTATCTCCAATTTTTTAAATGTATATTTACTATTGAGACG
>MWOX01000051.1 GCA_002026005.1 Prochlorococcus sp. HOT208_60m_808M21 | reverse complement strand
ATGGATTGGGGTCAGAGGACATTGCCTAATGGACAAGTAGTTGGTGAAGTTACTAAACCTGAAACTATCAATTACAGGACACTTAAACCAGAAATGGATGGATTGTTTTGTGAAAAGATTTTTGGGCCATCTAAAGATTGGGAATGCCATTGTGGAAAGTACAAAAGGGTAAGACATCGCGGCATTGTTTGTGAGAGATGTGGGGTTGAAGTAACTGAAAGTAGGGTCAGAAGACATAGGATGGGCTACATAAAACTTGCTGCGCCAGTTTCCCATGTTTGGTATTTGAAAGGAATCCCTAGTTACGTTGCAATACTTTTGGATATTCCGCTTAGGGATGTAGAACAAATAGTTTATTTTAATTGTTATGTCGTTTTAGATCCAGGTGATCATAAAGAACTTAAATATAAGCAATTACTCACTGAGGATGAGTGGCTTGAAATTGAAGATGAAATTTATGCTGAAGATTCAACTATAGAAAATGAACCTTTTGTTGGAATTGGTGCTGAGGCACTAAAACAATTACTTGAGGACCTTGATTTAAATCAGGTTGCCGAGGAGCTTA
>MWOX01000050.1 GCA_002026005.1 Prochlorococcus sp. HOT208_60m_808M21 | reverse complement strand
CGCGGAGGGGATTAACGCAGTTGCAGCATGGGATAAGGCAGATACTGCGGTAACAGGGATAGTAGGCTGTGCAGGCTTAATTCCAACAATGTCAGCAATTAATGCGGGGAAAAATATTGCACTTGCTAACAAAGAAACTTTAATTGCAGCAGGACCAATTGTTATTCCTGCATTAAAGAAAAATAATAGTAGGCTATTACCTGCTGATTCAGAACACTCTGCTATCTTTCAATGTTTACAAGGATTACCTAATTATGAAAATGCAGATTTTTCAACAGGAATGATGCCTAAAGGTTTAAAAGCCATACACTTAACAGCTTCTGGTGGTGCTTTCAGAGATTGGGCCGTTGAGGATTTAAAGCATGTCACAGTGGAAGATGCGACTTCACATCCTAATTGGGATATGGGTAAAAAAATAACTGTAGATTCTGCAACTCTTATGAATAAAGGATTAGAAGTTATAGAAGCTCATTATTTATTTGGGACCTCTTACGAAAATATCGAAATAGTTATCCACCCTCAAAGTATTATTCATTCAATGATTGAGATGGAAGATTCTTCAGTATTAGCTCAATTAGGTTGGCCAGATATGAAGCTACCCATTTTATATGCGATGAGTTGGCCTGAAAGATTTAAAACAAATTGGAAAAGATTAAACCTAAGTGAAATTGGGAAATTAACTTTTAAAGAGCCAGATGAGTTTAAATATCCATGCATGGGACTTGCCTATGCTGCAGGAAAATCTTCTGGGACAATGCCTGCAGTCTTAAATGCTGCTAATGAAATGGCTGTTGAACAATTCCTTAAAGAAAAAATTTCTTTTCAAGAAATTCCAACATTTATAAGTAAAGCTTGTGAATCACATATGGAAAATTTGAATTTAAGTCCCGAATTGGAGGATATTCTTGAAGTAGACAATTGGGCCAGACTTTTTGTTGAGCAAGAAATTAAAAAAGGGAAAAAATACGTAAGTATTGGATAAAAGTGAATAT
>MWOX01000005.1 GCA_002026005.1 Prochlorococcus sp. HOT208_60m_808M21 | reverse complement strand
ATTCTTGAGGGATGGTTTTTGGGTATAAAACCCTATTCTACTGACATAAATGATCGACCCATAAATACAACAAATTTGACTCTTGATGAATCATCTTATGTATTAAAGATTCAAAATAACCTGAACGAATATTTAGATATTTGGAATTTAATAGACAATATTTGGCACTTAAGGCCCTTGAAGATTGAATATATGAATATATGGAAAACAAATCAGGAAAAAGAAATGTTTTTACAGAAAGGTAACGCCCTTCAAGATGAAAAATTATCTAATTTCTTAAGAATGCTTAATGTCTCAATCCCACATAAAAGTTTTGACATGATAAATTCCTACGCGCTTTTATTAATTGATCAAGATAGAAATTTAGTTGAGGCTGGATTGAATTTGTAGCATTTTCTAAAATTCTTTTTTTTTCAGTAATTTTTTATACATTT
>MWOX01000049.1 GCA_002026005.1 Prochlorococcus sp. HOT208_60m_808M21 | reverse complement strand
AGCTTTTACAGCCGCAGGAATTGCAGGTTATATCTTGTCTCAAACATTATTTTCAAGATATGAAAAGCCCAAAAATACTTAAAATATAAACAAAAATATCTAATCCTAAAAAAATTTATCTTCTTCACGAATTTCACCAGACTCTGAATACCATCGATGAGAAACATTACTTAATCCCTTTTTTTCAAACTCAATCCATGAAAAGTTAATTAGTAATTTCCCATCTTCATCAGTTTTATATCTTGGCACCACAGCAGTGTTGAAATAAATTGTTCCTTTGCTATCAATTTTAAACATCTCTCTTAAACCAAGATTTCTTTTAAGGCGGTTGTGCATATGACCAAAAATTACAAGATCAACTTTTCTTCTCTTTTGTATTTGAGAAATAGCCAAAGACAAATCTCTATCTCCCCAATCTAGTGAGGGTAATTTCCATTCTTTTCCACAAATACTTTTAGGTTCTGAACCTAAACCCGAGGGGCCAGCATGAGACATAATTATTAAAGGTATATCTTCTATAGTCTTTTCCGAACATTTAATAATTTTATTTATTGAATCTTGTTCGGTGATAGGTCCATAAACACCTTTAACTTCTTTTGAAAGATAATAGCCGTCGCCAGAACTACATGGTCTAGCAGACAATAAATTTATTTGATTATTAAAAACCTTCAAATCCCATGCACAATATTTTTCACCAAGAACACGTATCTGCTTTGAGAGAGTTTCCCCTGTAGAATCTTTCCCCCTATCATGATTTCCTAAAATCACAAAAGTAGGAATTTTGATCTCATTGATTTTTTTAATTATTTTGACACTCCCATCAGAAATATCCCCAACAAATAAAACAATATTTGGTTTGATAATCGATAAAACTTTCAAGTCTAATTCAGACCATTGACCATGACAGTCACCAACAATAGCAATTTTTAAATTTGTCAGAATTTTTTCTGTTTAAAAGCATATAATCTATTTAGAGATATTCTAAATCCTGACCAGTATAACTTCTACTGCAAAACAGAAATCAGTTCAAAATGAAGAGGATTTGATTTCTGAAATAAAG
>MWOX01000048.1 GCA_002026005.1 Prochlorococcus sp. HOT208_60m_808M21 | reverse complement strand
GGATGCATCCAAACATTTTCACCATTTCCATAATTAAGGACCATATTACCCTTAACACTATAATTTAATAATTCACTTAATAAAATTTCTTTAGGTAATTTCAAATTAAGAACGAACCTGCACAGGCATAACTAAATAAGTAAAAGAATTAAGATTATCTTCTGGCACAAAAACTGCTGGAGTAGTTGCAATATTACACTTTAAAAGTACATTTTCAGAAGCAATAACTTTTAAACCTTCTAACAAATATCTTACGTTAAATGCAATATCAAAATTTTCTCCAGAATAAGAAACAGGTATTGATTCATTTGCATTTCCAATATCTTGAGCATCTGCACTGATTGAAGCTAAATCTGTATCATCTAATTTAATCTTTACAACACTACTTTGCTGATCAGCCAAAACAGCAATTCTTTCTAATGAATCAATTAATTTTTTTGTATTAAAATTTAGAATTTTAGAAAAAGAATCAGGAATTAATTGTGAATAATTAGGATAAGTACCTTCTAAAGTTCTTGTAGTAATTATTTGATTAGAAGATATAAATACTACTTGACCTTTGTCATAGAAAAGCTTAATTGAATTTTCTGAGCTTCTCAAAGATACGAGTTTCTCAATCTCCCTTAATGATCTAGTAGGAATAGTTACTGACAAATCACCATCATTTGAAGATAAATTTTCTTTATGCTCGATATGTTCTTCGTTACCAATTAAAGCAACAGCCAATCTATGACCATCTGTAGAAGCAGACTCTAAATAATTTGGTTTGAAAGTAAAATTTACACCTGTAAGTAATTGCTTTGAGTCATCATTACTACTAGCAAAAATGGTAGATTTTAAAGCTTTCA
>MWOX01000047.1 GCA_002026005.1 Prochlorococcus sp. HOT208_60m_808M21 | reverse complement strand
TTTTGCTGAACAATTAGAAACTATTGAGTACAAAAGTTTTGAATCTATAAATCAAATAAATGCACCTAAATTTTCTTCTTTATTAACTATAGTGTGGAATCCAATAATAAATACATTTAAAAACTTTGGTTTATATCGATTAGAATGTTCAATAAGAAGCACTGTGATTTTAGGACTTTTTGGGATTGGAGGAATAGGTACTAGTATTTTTTTATCTTTCCAAACTTTGAATTTTAGAGAGTTATGGACTTATTTATGGTCCTTAGCAATTTTGATAATTCTTTCTGGATCAATATTCAAAAAAATCAAATTTAATACTACAAATAAAATCCTATCTATTTTTTTTATTGCAGTTTTTTTTATAACAATTTTATTTTCTTTTTCATATTTTCTTTATTTTATTTTTAATAATAATTTTGAAAATTTTAATTACGTTAGTTCTCTATTTAAATCAAGCTCAGATTTAGGATTATTTGATTTCTTAAAACTTATATTAGAAACAATAATTTTAAGTCTTTTATCAACAGGAATCGCAATTAGTTTACCTCCATTAGTAATTGGAATTTTTAACAACAATACTTCTAAAATTTTTATAAAAATTTTTGCATTTTTATTACGTT
>MWOX01000046.1 GCA_002026005.1 Prochlorococcus sp. HOT208_60m_808M21 | reverse complement strand
ATAGGAAAATTTCTTAGAAAGATATTAATTACTGAATCTAATAATTCTCAAAGATGGGCTTCAAAAACTTATTCAATTCTAAAAATACGACAATCTAAAGAAAAACTAGCAGCGTAGATATTCATTATTTAATAAGCGGTGCAAGTAGTAAGCGTTTTATTTAATTGCCATTATTAATAAATTAAATGAATCGTTTTATAGACCTAACTCATTTTTAATTGATGAAGAAATTGCAGGAACATCGACACCACCTATTTTTGCTGTTACACAAGCACTAAATTTAGTAAGTTGGGCTATACTTCCAATCCACGTTTTACAAGATGTCTTTCCAGACCCAACTTCTTTAAATAGGAACTTGCCAGTATTAGCATTAATTTGAGTTACAAGTTTTACTGCATACTTTGTTCCGTTCACATCAAATTCAACTATTGTTTGATTTCCTGCTTTAGCCTCGGGAATATAAAAAGTCGAAATTAAGCCAAGAGAAATAATACCAAGTCCAATTTTTTTAAAAATTTTCATAAAAATAAATCTTATCAAGTATATCTTACTAATTCTGAGAAATATTGCACATTGCCCGAATCTATTGCTATCACTAATAAAACTTAATGGAGCCAAGGGGATTTGAACCCCTGACCCCCTGCATGCCATGCAGGTGCTCTACCAGCTGAGCTATGGCCCCATATCTCGAAACGTCAGTGATATCAATCTATCTTAAGATTTCTTTCGTAACGTCCCTAATTCCTATAGTACTTTATAGCGTTTGATTATTGAAATCTGCACCCTTAAAATGCATCTAGAGATTTACAAGCTGTAGCATGCTTTCTGGGGCTGTTCTTAAACAATTCCGCACCTACTTAAAAGCTATATCCCCGATCATTCATACCAATTGATTATAAATATTTGCAAGGGAATATTTTTTTAAAATTAACTTAAAATTTAATCCTTCCATTTTCTTTCAAGAAAGATAATTCTCCCTTTTGATAGAAGTTCGGAAATAGCAACATTAATTGATTTCTTACTTTTGATATCTAGATTATTTCCAAAAACAAAAGCTTGATTTTATTTTATGGGGTCCTTAATAGAAATATAAAAATCTGAGTTATTAGGAATTGTTTTTTTATATTGCTTTAATTATAGAAAAATTGAAGACAGCATTTTAATAATTAAAATATTATCTAGGCATAGCTGCTACATTTCCACCATCTACTGTAAGAATCGTACCGGTTGTCTTTTCCATAAGTGAGAGTGAAACAAATGCCCTTGCTACATCTAAAGAGTTAACTTCCTTCCCTAATAGATTTCCAGACATATATTCTTCTTCCGACAATCCTCTTTTTTTTGACCTGCTCTTAATCATTTCATTATTTAATAAACCAGATCTTATTCGATCTGCGTTAATACAATTACTTCTTACATTATTGGGACCTTCTTCTATTGCATATTGCTTCATTAATGCCAAAAGAGCAGTTTTTGAAATCCCATATGCTCCAAAACCAGTCCCTGGATTGAGTGATTGCTTACTAATATTAAAAAGCAACTGCCCACCGATATAATTTTTCTTAGTTTTAGCTATGAAATTCTGAGCACTAAAAACTTCAACTGATTTTTTAGCCATGTAATAATGCGAGAAAAGATTTATTTCAAGG
>MWOX01000045.1 GCA_002026005.1 Prochlorococcus sp. HOT208_60m_808M21 | reverse complement strand
ATGTCTCTTGAAAGTCAGACTTTATTAAATAATCAATTATTAACTGAAAAGATCAATTTATCAATTACTGATGGATTTTTAATAATTATTTCAGCTCTAATAGCAGGATTTTTCCTTAGGTTTATATTTCAAAGATTTTCAACAACCTTCTCTTCTAAAAGCGGTTTTGGAAATGCAATTTTACTGATAACTTTAAGCTGTGCTACTTTAATAGCTGTTGTTAAATCCTCTTTAGCTTTATCTTTAGGTCTTGTTGGTGCATTATCTGTTGTTAGATTTAGAACTGCCGTAAAAGAACCTTATAATCTATCCTTTATACTGCTTTCAATATGTATTGGTATATCTCTAGGAGCTTCACAATATTTTTTCGCTTTAATGATATTGATATTTGGCTCCTTAACAGTTGCATTTCTTTATAAGCAAAGTGGTATAGATAAAATTAATTTTGGTAGTAGGTCTATGGATTTAGATACTATTATTATCAATTTTCCTTTTAAAGTAGATTTGACTAAGCTATATGAGATTTTATCTGAAACTACTTCTTATTATGCAATTAAAACCTATGAGCAGGCATCTAACTCCAGTT
>MWOX01000044.1 GCA_002026005.1 Prochlorococcus sp. HOT208_60m_808M21 | reverse complement strand
CAAACTAAGAAAACAAAATTGGGATATTTACGAATGGACGGTAAATAATGATGGAATTCTAAATATTTCTAATATCGATAAAATTTTAACTAATGAAACTAAGCTTTTATCAATTATTTGGGGACAAAGTGAAATTGGTACAATACAACCTGTTCAATTTATAGGTTCCAAATGTGAAGAATTAAATATAATGTTTCATTTAGATGGAACTCAAATATTAAGTAATGGAATATTCAGTTGGAAAGATCTTAAATGTGATTTTTTAAGTTTATCTGCTCATAAATTTGGAGGTCCAAAAGGTATTGGTATTCTTTTAACAAAAGAAAAGTCTAGACAAATTTTAAAAAATAAAGACATATCACTTACTCAGGAATTTTCAATTAGACAAGGTACACAAGCTTTGCCATTAATCGCTGGAATGAATGAATCATTAAAGAATATTAATGGAAAAATAAAATTATATGATTACATAACTGAATTTCCTTCTAATAATATTGATAAACTTAAAAAATATTTTTTTCTAAAAATTAAGGATAATAATCATATAAAGATTACAGGTAGTATTAACCATAGACTTCCCAATCATATTTCGTTTCTACTATTAAATAAACTATTTGAGCCTATTGGGGCCTATAAGATTGTTAATTTCATGTCAGAAAATAGAATAGCCATAAGTAGTGGAAGTGCTTGTTCAAGCTCATCTGGGAAACCTAGCTCAACACTTAAAAATATTGGTTTAAAAAATGATGAACTATATTCAAATATTCGTGTTACTTTAGGTTCAACAAACAATAAGTCAGAAATAGATAGATTTTTAGAACTTATTCAAATATGTATTAACAAATTTTAATGGATACTAATTACAGACTACCTAAAGATTTAAATGAATCTCTTAAGAATATGGAGGATGCAATTATTCCAAGTTTATTAGATTCAAATAAGAGATTTACTATCGAATTTAATTTTGAAGGATTGAAG
>MWOX01000043.1 GCA_002026005.1 Prochlorococcus sp. HOT208_60m_808M21 | reverse complement strand
GATGACCTCTAAGGCGGTTTTAAAAGATGTTGCAAGGGTTCTAGATATACCATATGGAGACGCGGATAAATTGGCTAAGTTAATACCGGTTGTAAGAGGAAAGCCTTATAAATTAAGTGAAATGATTGATAAGAATTCTCCTAGTCAGGAGTTTAGGGACAAATATATTAATGATAATTGTGTAAAAAAATGGGTTGATTTGGCTTTGAGGATTGAAGGAACTAATAAAACATATGGAGTTCATGCTGCTGGAGTTGTTATCGCATCAGATCCACTTGACGAACTTGTACCTCTTCAAAGAAATAATGAGGGACAAATAATAACCCAATATTCTATGGACGATGGCGAATCACTTGGATTATTGAAAATGGATTTCTTGGGTCTTAAAAATCTTACGATGATTGAAAAGACAGTTTCTCTTATTANTCAATCTACTGGAAAGAAAATAAACATTGATGAGTTACCCCAAAATGATGGTAAAACCTTTGAGCTTATCGGGAGAGGAGGTCTTGAAGGTATTTTTCAACTTGAATCTTCCGGTATGAAACAGGTCGTTAAGGATTTCAAACCAAACTCTCTGGAAGATATTTCGTCCATACTGGCTCTTTACAGACCTGGTCCTCTTGATGCAGGACTCATACCTAAATTCATAAATCGAAAAAATGGGAACGAAAAGGTTGATTTCCCTCATCCTTTTATTAAGTCAATTCTCACCGAAACCTATGGAATTATGGTTTACCAAGAACAAATCATGAAAATTGCTCAGGACCTAGCCGGCTATTCTCTTGGTGATGCTGATTTACTTCGAAGAGCGATGGGGAAAAAGAAAGTTTCTGAAATGGTAAAGCATAGGAATATTTTTGTAGATGGTTCTATGAAGAAAGGTGTAAATGAAAAATTAGCAAATGATCTTTTTGATCAGATGGTTTTATTCGCAGAATATTGTTTTAACAAAAGTCACTCAACTGCTTATGGTGCCGTAACTTATCAAACTGCATTTTTAAAAGCCCATTTCCCTGTTGCATATATGGCAGCTCTTTTAAGCGTAAATTCCGGCTCTAGCGATAAGATGCAAAGATATATTTCTAATTGTTATACCATGGGAATAGAAGTTATTTCACCGAGCATTAATTTTTCTGGGGTTGATTTCACTATTAAGAACAATCAGATTTTATTCGGGTTATCTGCGATTAAGAATTTAGGAGATTCTGCAATAAGAAATATAATTGAAAACCGAAATAGCTCGGGAACCTTTAAGTCATTATCGGATTTGTGCGACCGTTTG
>MWOX01000042.1 GCA_002026005.1 Prochlorococcus sp. HOT208_60m_808M21 | reverse complement strand
GACAATAATTCCAACTAAGATGATCTAATGAATCAAAAAAAATACTTTTTGCATCTAATTAAAATATGACCTACAAAATAATTAGAATTGATGGGAAAGATGACGAATTAACAGCTCAAATTTTTGATAAGTATTCAGATGCGTACGATTTGTTAGAGGTACTATATGGAGATTTGTGTTGTTCAGATGCTGATTATGGAGACATAACCTATTACGATATTGTTGAAAATAATTTAAAAAATATTAATGGAGAATAAAAAATGGGCTCCCTCCCAAGAAGAAAATTTAGGGGTAATAACGAGTGTATATGAATTCATTAAAGAAGAACTTTCAGAACTTCAAAAAAAAACTGGATGTCCAGATTCATTTATTTATGATTTAATTGGCAAGATTCAGAATGAATGGCATCCTGAATCTTGTCACTCCATAGTTAGAAATAAAAAAAAGAAAAATTAGAAAATATTAAATCTTCAACGCAAATTTATAAAATTTCTCTAATATAATTTGAATTTAAAATCGTTAAATCATGATTATTAGAATACTAGGAATCGTACTTATCCTTGGTACGATTGCATATTATGGTTTAGTGCTAACTGGGCAAAACAACCTTTAGTTTTTTAACTTTTAAAAATTTCTCATGAAATGGCCTCCTACGTTGTGTTGGACAGCACCAAAAACAATTAATGGTAATAGGCATTTTCAAGTTAAAGCTTATGGTGGGAAAAATGAAGATAGGTGGGTTGATATTTTTCCTACCAAAAATAAAAAAGACATTAAAAGAATCTCATGGGCAAAACTAAAATCAGAATGGACTACTGGATGGTTAAGGCTCCCAAAAGATAAAGATTAATTTGTCTATGTAAACAAATATTATTAACCAGAAAACTGTAAAAAATAATACCTAACTCAAAAAAAATAACTTCTAAAATTTTTTAAATTGCTGTTTAATATGAAGTCAGAACCGAAGAAAAAACTCCCTAAT
>MWOX01000041.1 GCA_002026005.1 Prochlorococcus sp. HOT208_60m_808M21 | reverse complement strand
CGCAGGATATTTACTTTTTTTTCCCAAGATTTCCTCCAAAAACCAATGTAGGAAAAACAGCGAATGTTTTTTCTGCAAATGAGCTTTCTCTAAGTCTGTGGAAACATTCATATCTTGTTTGAATGTACTCTGTTCCATAAATCAATGATTCCCTCATTAATTCTGTTTGGGTATCAAGAATACTAGCTGTTGAAAAATAAATAATCTTTTCTAACTTTTCAATATCAAGCATTTCTAGTAATTCTTCAAAAGCTTTAATATTTACTTCATAGGCTCTTTTCGGATCTCCCCAAGCTGTAGCAGTATGTATTAGGTAATTAATTTGACTAATTTCCTTTTTATACCTATTTGATTCCCTGATATCGCACACCATTAACTTGACTTTTTTATTTTCTTGAAAATAATTTGGTAACTTACTTGTGTCTCTTACCATGAGATAAAGCCTGAATTTTGTGTTTTTCAAAAACCAATCAACTAAATATTGGCCTACACATCCATTAGCGCCTGTTATTAATAATTTTTTATATGCCAAGACTTTGACTAGTAAGTGAGTTTTTTCCCATGCTCAAAAAATGTTTGAGCATTTTCTTCTGGAGTCCCAGGTAAAATCCCATGACCCAAATTAAGAATATATTTCCTGTCTTTAATTTTATTGAAAGTATTATCTATCCTTTCTTTTATTGATTCTTTGTTTCCGAATAAAATGCCAGGGTCAACATTACCTTGAATTCCAATCCCCCTGGGGATTCTTTTACAAGCCTCTTCAATATCTACTGTCCAGTCTAATGAAATTATATCTACTCCAGTTTTTGCCATTCTTTCCAGTACCCCAGCACTTCCTGAAATGTAAAGAATTATTGGCGTTTCAGGGTATTCCGCTTTTACAATTTCAACAACTTTTTTTTGATAAGGTCCAGCAAAGATATCGTAATCTTGTGGGCTTAGTTGGCCTGCCCATGAATCAAAAATTTGTACTACTTGGGCTCCAGATTTTATTTGATATTTAAGATATTCACCAATAGATTTTGCAAAATGATCAAGAAGTTTATGAAGTAAATCTGGTTCATTAAAAGCCATTGATTTTATTAAGGAATAATTTTTACTGCTTTTACCTTCAACTACATATGCAGCAAGAGTCCAAGGTGCTCCAACAAAACCTAAAACAGTTGCCTCATTATTAACATCTTTTT
>MWOX01000040.1 GCA_002026005.1 Prochlorococcus sp. HOT208_60m_808M21 | reverse complement strand
GGAAGATTTGATAGACAAGTTTTAGTTGACAGACCAGATCTTTCTGGAAGAAAAACAATTTTGGAAATTTATACAAAAAAAGTTAAACTTTCTGACTCAATTGACTTAGATTCTATTGCTCAAGCCACTAGTGGATTCGCTGGTGCTGATTTAGCTAATATGGTAAACGAAGCCGCTTTACTTGCAGCCAGAGCTAAAAGGAAAAGTGTGGAACAACAAGATTTAAGCGAAGCAATAGAAAGAGTAGTTGCTGGTTTGGAAAAGAAGAGTCGTGTTTTACAAGATGATGAAAAGAAAGTTGTTGCTTATCACGAAGTCGGGCATGCAATAGTAGGTCATCTTATGCCTGGAGGTTCTAAAGTCGCAAAGATTTCAATTGTTCCCAGAGGTATGAGTGCATTAGGTTATACACTTCAATTGCCAACTGAAGAAAGATTCTTAAATTCTAAAGAGGAATTAAAAGGACAAATAGCTACTCTTCTTGGAGGGAGATCTGCGGAAGAGGTTGTCTTTGGAAAGATTACTACTGGAGCTTCAAATGATCTACAAAGAGCAACTGATATAGCTGAACAAATGGTTGGTACATTTGGAATGAGCGATATTCTAGGCCCCCTTGCTTACGACAAACAAGGTGGGGGACAGTTTTTAGGAAATGGTAATAATCCTAGAAGATCTGTAAGTGATGCTACTGCTCAAGCAATTGATAAAGAAGTAAGAGACTTAGTAGATGATGCGCATGAAACTGCACTCAATATTTTGAGAAATAACTTACCTCTTCTTGAATCGATATCCCAAAAAATTCTTCAAGAGGAGGTCATTGAAGGCGATGATCTGAAAACTCTCTTGGCAGAGAGTAAAATGCCTGCATAGTAGAATCTAGATCAAACTAGAAATATTCATGCTAAGACTAGATAAGCTTGCTAACAATAATTTCCTATCAAGCTTGGATTTATCAACCGATGAAGTTTTACATATTCTTGAGCTTGCAAATAGTTTTAAAAATAACAAATTAAATATTAACCTCAACAACAAAGTTTTAGGATTAATTTTTGATAAATCATCAACACGCACAAGAGTTAGTTTTCAAGTCGCTATGTCTAGGCTTGGTGGAACCACTATTGACCTCAATCCAACAACATCACAAATAGGAAGAGGCGAGCCAATTAAAGATACTGCAAGAGTTCTAAGTAGATATTGTGATGTTATCGCGATTAGAACATTTGATCATGCAGATTTGGAAGAATATGCAAAGTGGTCTACAAAGCCAGTTATTAATGCTCTTACAGATTTAGAACATCCATGTCAGGCCCTAGCAGATTTTTTAACAATTCACGAGGAATTTCCTGATTTTAAAGATGTGATTTTAACATTTATAGGTGATGGCAATAATGTCGCAAATTCCCTTATTTTGTGTGGGGCGTTATTAGGAGTAGAAGTTAGAATTGCATGTCCTAAAGGTTATGAGCCTAACTCTTTAGTGATTAAAAAAGCATATGAAATATATAAAAATAAGGATTTATTGAAAATAACTAATGATCCTTTTACTGCAGTTCAGGGAGCAAATGTTTTATATACAGATGTTTGGTCATCT
>MWOX01000004.1 GCA_002026005.1 Prochlorococcus sp. HOT208_60m_808M21 | reverse complement strand
ATTACATAGATTAGATTTGCTAAATGATTTCGATAAAGTTATTGGGTTAAGGGATGGTAGAATTTTTTTCAATATTAAAAGAAATAACTTAACGAAGCTTCACTTAGACAAAATATATTAATTAGTTGAATAAATTAAAATTAAACTATACCTCATTATCTTTTCTTCCAATTTTGGTATGCATCCCTATAGGGTATCAATTAACAAACAATATTCATTTTGGAGGATTTAAATTATTCCAAGAATTCTTAATTTCTTCAATTAATCCCAAGATCGATAATGAAATTATTATTACCGTAATTAATCGATTAAATGAAACTATTTTAATTGGTTTTTTTAGTTGGTTAGTAAGTATTATTTTTGGAGCAATTTTTGGAATAATATCCTCAAATATTTTTTATAAAATCTTTAATATTCCATATTTTTTCTACCGCATAATAAGGTTTTTTCTAACAATAATTAGATCTATTCATGAAGTAGTTTGGGGAATAATATTAATGCAAATATATGGAATAAATTTTTCAATAGGAATAATAGCTATATGTTTACCTTATATCGCTGTAAATTCAAAAG
>MWOX01000379.1 GCA_002026005.1 Prochlorococcus sp. HOT208_60m_808M21 | reverse complement strand
CCTTTATATCCTCTATAAATAGAATTGGTGTCTTTTACAACAACAAAAGATCCAGGGAGTATGGGTTTAGTAGACAATTCCATAAAACACTCTTTCTAATACAATATATGATAAATAAAAATGAATGGTTGACTGTTGGATTAATAACATCATGTCATGGAATTAATGGACAGGTAAAGGTTAAATCTCTAAGTGATTTTGAAGAAAGATTTTTAAAACCACGAATTAGATGGTTGCAAAAAGAAAATGAATCTCCTTCAAAAACAGAACTTATATCTGGTTTCAAACAGCCTGGTAAATCTACCTTCATAGTAAAGTTCCAAGGAATAAATACAAGAAATCATGCAGAACAACTGAAAAAATTTAAAATTCTTGTAAAACCCGATAAACTACCCAAATTACGAAAGGAAGAATTCCACTTGTTAGAACTCGTAAATCTCGAGGTCAAGACTTT
>MWOX01000378.1 GCA_002026005.1 Prochlorococcus sp. HOT208_60m_808M21 | reverse complement strand
AAGAAATAAAAACTAATAACGCTCCTAATAAAATCCAAGATGTTAAAAATACCTGCCCATGTAGTCTGATATTTCCAATTTGCCAATAAAGATGTTGACCAACTTCTAATGCTGCAAAATTTGTTAGCAAGGAATTAAAAAACATTTGTTTTGAATAAAAAATTTACTTAAGAACGTGAATAATAAAGAATGAGTGAAGGCTTATAAATGAAAAACCCTATCATCGCAGGAAAAATATCCAAAGATCCTAGCTTGCTCGCAAAAATAAAGAGGCAAACTGGAACTAATAGTTGCAATTTTGATACACCTGATGATTCTTTACCAAGTTTCCCTATACTTTTGGCAAGCAAACGTAGGTAAAAAATACCGGCAAATGCACCTATAAAAATACTAAAACCATAAGTAAATCCCAGAAAAATTCCAGTTATTGACGCTAATAAAATAGAAACAATAAAAGTAATTCCAAAAATTTTTAATTG
>MWOX01000377.1 GCA_002026005.1 Prochlorococcus sp. HOT208_60m_808M21 | reverse complement strand
TGTCCTGTTGAAAGAATGAGTGTGGTATATGCTTTAGGTCGTAATCCATGTCCTACCGCGGTCGAGAAACTTGTCAGTCTTTTGGAGACTGACGATAATGCTTATGTCAGAAGAGCAACTGCATGGAGCTTGGCTAATTATGATAATCAAATTGTTTTGAAGCCATTAATAAATGCTTTGAAGAACGATGTAGCTGCAGTGAGGTTATGGTCATCTAGTTCTTTAGCTGAAATCGGCAATGTTTCTTCGGAAAATGCTCAATTGGCAGCAGAACAACTTTTAATAAGCTTAAAAATAGATAATGAACCAGGTGTAAGAAGTAATTGCATCTGGTCATTATGTAGATTGTACGAAAAATTGAACAATACACTTCAAGAAAGTTTTGTCGATGAATGTACCAAAATAGCTCTTTTCGATAAAGAACCATCCGTTAT
>MWOX01000376.1 GCA_002026005.1 Prochlorococcus sp. HOT208_60m_808M21 | reverse complement strand
GAGAAAGTATGTTCTATTGTTTCAGAACAATTAAGCGTTGAAACAGCAGAAGTCAAATCAGATTCCAACTTCCAAAATGATTTAGGTGCTGATTCTCTAGATACTGTTGAATTAGTAATGGCTCTTGAAGAAGCATTTGATATTGAAATTCCTGATGAAGCAGCTGAAGGAATAGCAACTGTTGGCGATGCAGTAAAATTCATCGAAGAAAAAAAAGGTTAGTATAGGATGCCAAATTTCCATCGAGTAGTTATTACTGGTATCGGAGCAGTAACTCCAATTGGTAATAACATTGATGAATATTTAGTCGGTCTTCAAACAGGTACTAATGGGGTTTCAGATATTACTCTCTTTGATCCTGAACAACATCCCTGCAAATTTGCTGCAGAAGTAAAAAATCTTCAATCTGAAAATTTTATTGAAGCTAAAGAATCCAAAAGATGGGACCGTTTTTCCCAGTTTGGAGTTATTGCTGCAAAGCAAGCCTTTAATGATTCTGGACTTGAAATTACTGAAGCTAATGCGTCAAGAATTGGAGTGATTATTGGTTCTGGTGTTGGAGGCTTACTA
>MWOX01000375.1 GCA_002026005.1 Prochlorococcus sp. HOT208_60m_808M21 | reverse complement strand
AGGATTTCTTTTATGAGGCATGGCAGAACTTCCTTTTTGCCCTTTTGTAAAGCCCTCCTCAACTTCTAAAACATCAGTTCTTTGTAAATTTCTTATTTCAGTTGCGAACCTATCTAGAGAAGCGCCAACTAGTGCAATAGTTTGTACATATTCTGCATGTCTGTCTCTCGATATGACCTGCGTACTTGCTGTATCTGGCTTTAAGCCGAGTAAATTACAAGTTATTTGTTCTACTTTGGGATTCGTATTAGCGTAAGTTCCCATTGCACCACTTATTTGTCCAATAGCTACAGATTCTTTCAGTGTTAACAATCTTTTTTTGTTCCTTAATATTTCTGCTAACCATCCAGCAAGTTTAAAACCGAAGGAAATTGGCTCCCCATGAATTGCATGAGATCTA
>MWOX01000374.1 GCA_002026005.1 Prochlorococcus sp. HOT208_60m_808M21 | reverse complement strand
CTACTGCAGAGCCAAGAAAAATGTCTATGTGGACAGAACGAGAAATTAGCTGGGTCTTAGAAAATCGATGGAAACAATTATCCAGACAAACTGGGCCGAATAACTTTGAGGTAGATTGGATTGGTGTACAAAGAGAAATTGAAAATGGCTTATCTAGAAGAATGAGAAGAGAATTACAAGTTGAACCACTTATTTTGTGTTTAGTTCAACCTGCTCCAAGTGGAACTCGTGCTTATATTCCAAAGATTACCGAAGAGCAAAATTTCTCCAATAGAAATAGAAATAATAATCCTTTCCATAAAAAATCAAACAATAATCATCCTAATAGTTCAAATAACCCACAAAATACTCAAAAAAGTCCAAAAGTTTCACAGAATCCATCAGCTGAGACTGCTACAGAAGATTCATTTGAAGGTAGAACGAGAAGAAGAAGATCTGCTGTAACATCTTAACTTTTTTCAAAATTTATATAGTTTTTATCCCAAACAATTTTTAAAAACTCTTGCAAATTAATTTGACCTTTATTTTTTTCATAAATTGAAGTTGCTAATTTTGTCAGATTTCTAGAAC
>MWOX01000039.1 GCA_002026005.1 Prochlorococcus sp. HOT208_60m_808M21 | reverse complement strand
CGATTCCTTTATTAAAACTGTAATTGAGGTTAAAACGTTCATTTAAATATATTAAGTAGTTTTTAAAATATTTGATCCAAAATATGGAACTAGAGCATCTGGAATTTTTACGCTCCCATCCGTTTGTTGGCCATTCTCAAGAATAGCAGCCATAGTTCTTCCAATCGCAAGCCCACTGCCATTTAAGGTGTGAAGATATGTATTCTTTTTATCAATTTTTGCTCTTATTGATGATCTCCGAGCTTGAAAGTCTAAACAGTTGCTACAACTTGAAATTTCCCTATAACATTTATTACTTGGTAGCCAGACTTCAAGATCAAAAGTTCTGCTTGAAGAAAAACCTAAGTCTCCAGTACAAATATCAACTATTCTGTATGGTAAATTGAGCTTTTTTAAAATATTTTCTGCATCTGAAGTGATCTTCTTATGAGCTTCTATAGATTTACTTGGATCACAAAACCAATATAGTTCAACTTTATTAAATTGATGAAGTCTTATTAAACCTTTTGTATCCCTTCCATAACTTCCGGCTTCTCTCCTAAAACATGGGCTATATGCAACATACTTAAGGGGTAATTGCTTGGAATCAATAATATCATTTCTATGAAATGCAGTTAGTGGAACTTCAGCTGTGGGAGAAAGCCACAGGTCGTCATTAGAACACTTAAAACTTTCATTTGAAAATTTTGGTAATTGACCAGATCCGGTAAGACTTTCTGAATTCACTAAAGCTGGAGGCATTAACTCTAAATAACCATTGCTAGTATGCATGTCGAGCATAAAATTTATTAATGCTCTCTCTAATCTGGCCCCATTACCAATAAGTGTAATAAAACGACTTTTTGAAATTTTAGTTGATTTGACAGAATCAAAAAGATTAAGACTTTCGCCTATTTCCCAGTGAGATTTAAGATTTTCTGTTACTAAAGGTTCTCCCCAAGTTTTTATTTGGATATTATGACTTTCATCTTTTCCAATAGGAGCATCTTTGCTAGGTAAATTTGGTAAATTACAAATTTCATTATGTATATTTTTATCTAAGGTTCTTTGCTTCTCTTCAAATTCTGAAATTTTGGTTCTGTATTCATTTCCTTTTATCTTTAAAATATTTACTTCTGGAGAATCATTGTTTTTAGATTTGCTGATTTCTTGACCGATCAATTTACTTAACTTTTTACTCTCAGATTGGAGACTGGATATTTCTATATCAATTTCTTTTTTTTGAAGAGTTAATTCTTGTATTTGAGAAATATTAAAAACTTTTCCTCTTAGGGACAAACTTTCTTCAACTGAAGTCGGATTTTCTCTTATTAATTTTTGATCTAACACTCTTTTTTTTCTATACCTTAATTAAGATAGTTAATCTCAATTCATTATTTGGGATTTTTGATGAAAAATTAACTAAATTAATGATTCCTAACTTATGGAATATTTTAAAAATCAACTTTTATTCACGATGCAGAACGGGCCCGACCTGTGGATGACCATTCTTTTAGAAAATCAATTTGCTCTTTAGCGGTTCTTGATAAAGGAACTAATTCAGAAACTGCTTTTATTAAATCTTTCTCCATAAGCTCTCTATTTTCAGCGAATGAAATATGCATCCCCTCTATTACTGCTTGTTCAAGTTCTGCTCCTGAGAATCCATCTGTTCTATCGATGATAGTAGATAGAGGAAAACTGTAACTTGGTCTTCTTTTTTTTAGGTGCAAATCCAGAATACTTAATCTTTCTTCAGAATTTGGCAAATCAAGAAAAAATATCTCATCAAACCTACCTTTCCTTAATAATTCAGCAGGAAGCTTATCTATAGCATTAGCGGTAGCAATGACAAATACGGTGGATTCTTTTTCAGCCATCCAAGTTAGCAAACTAGCCAAAACCCTCTGACTTGTTCCTCCATCGCTTCTAGCATCGCCACCAAAGCCCTTGTCAATTTCATCGATCCAAAGGATACAAGGAGACATGGCCTCAGCTCTAAATATTGCTTCTCTTGTTCTTGCTTCGCTTGAACCAACGAGGCTAGAAAACAGTCTTCCAACATCTAATCTAAGGAGTGGCATCGACCAACTATTAGAAATTGATTTTGCGGTAAGTGATTTCCCTGTTCCTTGTGCTCCGACGAGTAAGACGCCCTTGGGAATAGGTAATCCATAATCTCTAGCTTCTTTAGAAAAGGCCCTGTATCTCTGATTAAGCCAAACTTTTAAAACATTTAAACCACCAATATCATCTTG
>MWOX01000373.1 GCA_002026005.1 Prochlorococcus sp. HOT208_60m_808M21 | reverse complement strand
CAGATCAAGGCAGATCTGGCTCATTTAATAGGCAAGGCTATCCCAATAGGCCTGGATCTCCCAATAGATCTGGCATGCCCAATAGGCCTGGTTTAAGAAACAAACCTTCAGATCAAGGTAGACCTAACTCATTTAATAGGCAAGGCAATCCCAATAGGCCTGGTTCTCCCAACAGACCTGGCATGCCCAATAATAGGACTGGTTCTAAATTCAATGGCCAAAATTCCTCTGGGATAAGGAAGCCAGTATCACCTAACGAACTTTTACAACTTCAAAAAAATAATAACTCTGAGAAAGAAAACCTAGGTATAACGAATAACGCAAAACAAAATATCAATGCACCTAAGCAGAAGGCGAAAGCGCCTAGTATTCGTCCAAATGCTACTCCAAGTTCCAAAAAACCTCCTCATAGGACATTTTCAAATAGTTCAAAGAAACCTGGAAAGACAGACTGGGATGATAGCGCAAAACTTGAAGCATTAAGAAGTAAAAATCCTCAAAAACAAAGGCAGAAAGTTCATATTATTGGTGAGAATGATGATTCATTAACATCTGAAACCAGTGGATATTCAGGCGAGAAAATTTCAATTTTATCAGCAAGTCTGGCGCGTCCTAAGAAAGAAAAGTCTGACGAAACTAAATCT
>MWOX01000372.1 GCA_002026005.1 Prochlorococcus sp. HOT208_60m_808M21 | reverse complement strand
TTGGGATAATTTTTGATTCAGTCATTGAAAAAGAAATATTAGTGAGACATTTACAAGTTGCTGATGCATGTGTTTCTACTTTAGGGATTAATGTTCATTCTTATGTGATTACAAAAAAGCCATTAAACATAGTTATTGATTCTGATTCTTCAAAAATAAGTGGTGGCACAATTGAAAATCCTGATACTCTAATTGATGCTGGAAAATGTTTAATAGAAAAAGGAGTTACGGCAATTGCAATTGTGGCAAAATTTCCAGATGATCCAGATCCTTTAGAAACAAATGTCTATCGAGAGGGAAAAGGGGTTGATCCTATTGCTGGAGTCGAAGCAGTTATAAGTCATTTAATAAGCAAATTTTTAAAAGTTCCCTGTGCTCACGCACCGGCTTTAAATCCAATTGAATTGAATGAAAATTTAGATCCTCGTGCAGCTGCAGAAGAAATAGGATTCACCTTTTTACCATCTGTACTGATTGGGTTAAGCAATGCCCCTGATATTGTTGAATTACCCGCTAAAAATGAATCAATTTCACTACACCCTGATCAG
>MWOX01000371.1 GCA_002026005.1 Prochlorococcus sp. HOT208_60m_808M21 | reverse complement strand
ATGATATGTATGGTAGTCCAGTATTAAATGTATTTTCTAAAGTACTCATATTTGAAACCAATAACAAAGAAGAAGTCTTTGTAATGCCAATGATTTTTTGCGGATTTATCGTTATCGAATTAGCCTGATTAATATTATTTAGACCTTTTATTGGAATAGAGGTTACAGCAAAAATGCCTCCAATAGAGCCATCGATATGTAGCCATATATTTCTTTCTTTGCATATTTCACTTATTTCTTTAATAGGATCAATGGCTCCCCTGACAGTTGTCCCAAGTGTGGCAACAATAGCAAATATTATTTTATTTTCTATTGAACATTTATCTAAAGACTTTCTGAGATCGTTTATGTCCATCCTACCTTGATTATCAGTTTTAATCCTTACAAGATTCCTAATATCAAGACCCATTACTCTTATACATTTAACGAAGGAAGAATGAGCATCTTCACTAACAAGTAATACAGAATTTGGATTTGTAGCTAATCCAGCATTATTTCTAGCTGCTATAAGGGCATTTAGATTACTTAGTGTACCTCCGCTAGCAGCTAT
>MWOX01000370.1 GCA_002026005.1 Prochlorococcus sp. HOT208_60m_808M21 | reverse complement strand
CTATATATAAATTCTTTCAACATATCCTTAGGTTCATCTTTTATGATTTTTGTTTCCATTCTTTTTAGAGACCTCAAAATAAAGTTTCTCTTATTACTTAAAGGAAGAAAATTATTAAAAGAATTTATAAGAACAATATGAGTTGCTTCTTTTAAGATTTTTTTTTGCATTAAATGAAAACCAAATGAATGGCATAAAGTCATTCTGATTTCTTTTTTAGATTCGCTTTTAATCCATTTTGCTTGATAATTATTTGTTGAAAAATAGCCCCTTTCATTATCTTGCCAATGCCAATTATTTTTTAAAAAATCAACTTTATAATCATACCAGAAATATTTATTTAGTCCCCACCCATGTTGAGTAATAATTTGTTTCATTTAAACTCTTTTAATACTGCAATGAAATTTTTTAGCAGATTCAAATCTAAGTTTCTTCGTATCGTTATTCTAATTCTTGATTGCCCAACTGGAACA
>MWOX01000369.1 GCA_002026005.1 Prochlorococcus sp. HOT208_60m_808M21 | reverse complement strand
TGTGAGATTGGTCTTATTATTTAATTCTTTAATTTTAATTTGTAACTCTTGAAATAAATTTATTTCTTCTTCAGTTATTAAGGAAAGAATTTCTTCTGGAATATTTTGTTTTTTCATTTTGTTATAAATATGAATTTTAACCATCCATTAAATACATTCTATTTAGTAAAAATTTATTAGAATTAGAATATTAATAAAAGATTATTTTGAAAGGGGAAACTTCCTATTACAAAATTTTAGGTGTAAATGAAAATGCATCCAATAATGAATTAAGGAAGGCATTTTGTAAACTTTCTATTGAGTTGCATCCCGATACAACTTCATTAGAAATAGACGTCGCTAAAAGTAAATTTCAAGAAGTTCTTGAAGCTTATGAACATTTAAATAATAGTAATTTAAGGAAAATATATGATGA
>MWOX01000368.1 GCA_002026005.1 Prochlorococcus sp. HOT208_60m_808M21 | reverse complement strand
CTTTTTTTAACTTTGCATTTTGTAGTTTTGCATTGGATAGAGATGCACCAGTTAGAGTAACCCCTGAAAGGTTTGCACGAGTTAAAGTGGCCCTAGAGAGATTTGCGCTTGAAAGGTTCGAATTAGAGAGAGATGCACCAGTTAGATTTGCAGAAGATAGAGATGCACCAGTTAATGTAGCCCCTGAAAGATTTGCACCAGTTAATGTAGCCCCTGAAAGATTTGCGCTTGAAAGGTTTTCATTTGAGAGATTAGCAGAAGAAAGATCAGCACTTGCAAGATTAGCTCCAGGAGCAATTGCTGTACCAGCAAATATTGAAGGCATACCCATATGCCAATTTTGTTGGAAAAATACTGATCGATTATCATATTCTAATGGCAAAGCTGATTGAACAGCCAGTCTTCTGATAGTTGCCTCTTCATTATTTATAGTTATTGTCTGAATGCCTGTATTATCTTCGCCTAATGTGGCATAAGCATTTTTACCAGTTCCATAATTTCCAACTACTCCGATCACTTCACCAGTAGAAATAGCTACATTTGCAGTGGTTTTTTCAGTAACTTCACCAGAGTTAAAAAGAATTTCAATATTTTCATTACTAAGAGTAGTAAATAATGAAGTAAAATTTGATTCACTTCCAGTGTATTTCAATATTCCTACTCTGAAGGATTCACCTTCCTCTACCGCTTTATTATAGTTGACACCAGTAATTGTAAAATCTGATGGGGATTCAAACCACCAACCTCGAGGTCTAGAACTATTATAATTTCTTTGATAAGTTTGTGGCACAAACTCAATATCTGAATAGACAGGAGAGGAAATTATTAATAAGAAATTTACAAAAAATATATTACC
>MWOX01000367.1 GCA_002026005.1 Prochlorococcus sp. HOT208_60m_808M21 | reverse complement strand
TTTGACTGATACTAGATTATTGGTGTGGGGAACAATAGATAAAAAAAGTGATAAGACTCAATTAATAATTGATGATTGTAGAGAAATAGATAACCTTAAATTACTTATCATTAACCTTGAAAGTTCTCAAGCATCAGATGTAAGAGTACAAAATACCTTGAGAAACTGTTTAACTAAATTTAAACCAGATAAAGAAAGATGTGGAACCAAGATTCCAGTCTTAGCTGCAGTGAGAAATAAAAATAGTGTTACCTACGTTAAATTTGGTGAACAATTCTGCATTGGAGATATTCAAGGAGCATGCAAATTATTAGAAGATAAATCATTCAAAGTTAATTTGAAATCTTTAGTTTCCTAGATTAACTTTTATCCTCGAAATTTTGAGTTGCAGGTTCGAATGCTGCTTTTGCACGTTGTATGTTCATTGGAATATTTTCAATACCAAAAAAAGATCCAGGCTCTTTGTCCCAACTAGCTGATAATATT
>MWOX01000366.1 GCA_002026005.1 Prochlorococcus sp. HOT208_60m_808M21 | reverse complement strand
CTGATCTTGGACCAGAAGATAGAATTTTTATATCATTTGAAATTTTAAATAATGCACATGCTAATATTTTTATCTGACTCATTACTTGAGCTAGACGATCATGAGAGGCCATGATAGAAAAATTATTTTTTGATTTATAGAACATTAGATTAGTATCATCGGAAATTGATTTTATAGACTCTTCACAAAATCCCTTTGGACAATTAATCCCTGTTCCAACTGCAGTTCCTCCTAGAGGTAAGAAATACAATTCATTCAGACTAATAATAATTGCATTCTCAGCATCTTTAAGTTGCTCTGACCATCCTGATATTTCTTGCCCAAAAGTAAGGGGAACTGCATCTTGAAAATGGGTTCTTCCTATCTTTATAAGGTCTTTCCATTCTTCACTTTTTTTATCAAGGATCTTAGTAAGTTCTCTTATCGTTGGAACTAAATTTTTGATTATTTCATTAACAACTGATATTTGGATAGCAGCAGGAAAAGTATCATTAGTTGACTGAGATTTATTTACATCATCATTAGGATGAATTGGTTGATGACTTCCAAGCTCTGAATTTGTTTTTAATGCTGCAATATTTGAAATTACCTCATTAACATTCATATTTGTTTGCGTGCCACT
>MWOX01000365.1 GCA_002026005.1 Prochlorococcus sp. HOT208_60m_808M21 | reverse complement strand
AGTTTTAGAAAATTTAAGAGAGATCTCTAGTAATAAAAACTTTATAAATAATATTAAATTACAATTTCAAAATAATAATAAATTAATTTCAATAAGAACACCTTATTTGAGTATCGAAGAATCAAATAATCTAATTACTAATCTTGATAATATTATTGGACCTCTAAATTATGAGAGTAAGGATTCAAGATTAATAGGTCCAAAGCTTGGGAAACGATTACTTACCAATTGTATTACTTCATTGTTGGTTTCTTTATTTGCAATATCTTTATATATAACTATTAGGTTTGATAAAAAATATGCATTATTTGCATTATTAGCTTTATTCCATGATTTATTAATTGTTTTCGGTATATTTTCTTGGTTGGGAATTATATTATCTGTCGAGGTAAATAGTTTATTTGCGGTTTCATTGTTAACTATTGCTGGTTATTCTGTAAATGATACTGTTGTTATTTTTGATAGAATTCGTGAGAATTTAAAATCAAAGGAAGAAGGCTATAACGAAACTATTCAATTATCAGTAAACGAATCATTTAGGAGAACAACTTTTACCAGTATTACAACCCTTATCCCTTTATTAAGCATAATTTTGTTTGGATCTTACTCGCTATTTTGGTTTTCTTTGGCCTTATCATTAGGAATTATTGTTGGAAGTTATTCAAGTATTTTATTGGCTCCATCTTTGTTGCTTAAAGACTGAGCTTAAGCTTCTCATTTTATGAAATTGAATTACTATTTGATAATTTTATTTTCTTTAGTTTTAATAGATCTTTCTACTGAGCTAAGAATATTATTTGATCATTTTACTTTTAGTTCTCTATATTTTGCTATAGGTAAACATCCTTTAGCTATCTTTATACTTTTTTCATACCCATATTTATATAAAAAATTAATTAAGTAGTTTTTAAATATCTTTAAATGATTCTTTGATTAAAACCTGTATTACTACAGCTAATGGAAGAGATAGTATTAAGCCTAGTGGACCAAAAATGAAGGTAAATCCAAATTGTGATATTAATGTCAAACCAGGAAGTAGGTTTGCTTTTTTCTTCATTATAGATGGCATTATGATATAGCTTTCAATATTTTGAATGATTACATATGATCCTAAAACTGCCAGTGGTTTCCAAAAATTATCTAGTAGTGCAATTGAGATTGGAAATATACCACTAATAACTGGACCTATATTCGGAATTATATTAAGAACCATTGCTATTAAGGCATTTGAGACAACGTATTTGACATCTAATATAGAT
>MWOX01000364.1 GCA_002026005.1 Prochlorococcus sp. HOT208_60m_808M21 | reverse complement strand
ATATGTTAAATTCTTTTTTTCTCAGCATTCTCTTGGGCATAAATTTTAATGGCGCTTATGCCAGATAGATCTTCTTGTATTAGATCACTAAGTTTTGATAATGATTCTTGTTGAGCTTTTCTTTGTTTAACCATTCTGCCGCCAAATAGACTTACAATTCCAAGGATTAATGGAAATATCATTAAAGCTGATATTGTCAATGTTTTATTAATCGAAAACATTGAAGGAATAGTGAATGAATATGCCAAGACAATGTTGCACAAGCTTAAAACTGTAAAACCTAAACCTCTTCTTATATTTTCAATATCGCTAGTAGCTCTACTAATAATGTCTCCACTACCTTTTTTCTGGATCCATTCTGGATCTTGAATAAGTAAATGGTCAAATAGTTTTTGACGAAGATTTACTTCTACTTTTCTACCTATGCCAAAGACAATCTGTCTTGAAAATAATCTTATTAAACCCATACAAGTTGCTAAAAATATTAACCATAAAGATTTAGAAATAACAAAATCTGAAGAAAAGCCATTTTGTAATTGGTCAATTATATTTTTTACTTCTAAGGGTATAACAACACTTAGTATATTTACCAC
>MWOX01000038.1 GCA_002026005.1 Prochlorococcus sp. HOT208_60m_808M21 | reverse complement strand
ATGAGTTGTTTTCTTTAAAACCTAGAAATTTATTATTCAAATGTGAACAGAGAATACTTTATTGATCAGCATTTCAACATCTTTATTAAAAGAAAAAGGAGTTAATAAGCAAGTTAAATCAAATTATGTCATTTTTCAAAAAAATACTCAGCTATTTATGAATGCGAGTTCAAATGTAAGTAATGTTGAAATAGCTAATAAAATTGCTTCCACTGCATCTTTGTTTCGGAAATATTTTCCTGATGCAAGTGTAAACTTTAGTCCATGGGACAATTCAAATAATGAATCCATGCAAGATACTATTGATTTTGCGTTCCATTTCCCTGGTTGGAGTCCTCTTATTGAATGCAGAGCAATACTCTTACAATTAAGAATTGAAAATGATGATAATGGCAGAGTTCCGAAATTGTTGGGAATAATAATGCGAGGTATGATTGTTCCCTCCGAGAGATGGAGAGTGGCTACTATCGGTGATTGGGAAATGACTGGCACTCATTTACCGTAAAAGGAACAAAAAGATAACCTTTTTTTGGTTTGTAAAGAACTTTATAATTTATTCTCTACAACATCCGCAGGTAACAAAAATTAGTTGTTTTATGTATTTTCCTTGTAGATTAAATACACTTACAAAAATAATTCAAAATAAATGGCAGTCGCTCTTGCAGGACAATTAAGAGAAGGGACAAAAAAATCCCACACTATGGCAGAAAATACTGGCTTTGTGGCTTGTTTTTTAAAAGGAGTTGTTGAAAAAAAATCTTACAGGAAATTAATTAGTGATTTATATTTTGTTTATGAAGCTATGGAAGAAGAAATTGAAAGACTGGTCAATGAGGAACATCCTGTAATAAAACCTATAGGTTTTAAATCATTATTCAGGAAAGAAACTCTTGTAAATGATCTAAAATTTTATTTTGGTGAAAACTGGAAGAATGAAATTAATATTTCTCACTCAGCAAAAGAATATGTTAAAAGAATCAGAGAGGTCGCAAAAAAATCACCAGAGTTATTGGTTGCTCACCATTACACCCGCTATATAGGAGATTTATCTGGGGGGCAAATCTTGAAAAGGATCGCTAAAAAAGCATTGAATTTGGAGGGAAATGATGGTTTAAATTTTTATGAGTTTGAATTAATTGCTGATGAAAAGAAATTCAAGGAAGAATATTCCCTTACTTTGAATCAACTTCCAATAAATCAAAAGACG
>MWOX01000363.1 GCA_002026005.1 Prochlorococcus sp. HOT208_60m_808M21 | reverse complement strand
TTTATAAATCCCATATCTTTCGAGATGGCAGAAATAACAAATCAAAATATTCAATCAAGAATCAGAGGAACGCTTCTGATGGCTTTAGCAAATCAAGAAAAGCATTTGTTACTCTCAACAGGCAATAAATCAGAACTGGCTGTAGGATATTGCACACTTTATGGTGATATGAATGGGGGATTATCTGTAATTGGGGATTTATATAAAACTAATGTTTTTAAATTATGCAATTGGCTTGATAGTGAAGATTCAATTAATCGTAGAAAGTTGTATAAATTAGATACTAATGTAGATATAATTGGAGAAAATATACGTACGAAAGCTCCAAGTGCCGAATTAGGTCCTGATCAATTAGATACTGATTCTCTCCCACCTTATTCTATTTTAGATAATATTCTTAAAGGAATTATTGAAGAGAAAAAAGATTTACAACAACTAGAAGAAATTGGTTATAAAAAAGATTTAATTTTAAAAATTATCTCACTCATAAAAAAAGCGGAATTTAAAAGAAAGCAGGCTCCTCCAATCCTAAAACTAAGCAGTCAATCATTAGGAAGTGACTGGAGAGTTCCCATAGCAATATCTTATTAATCACTATAAGAACACTGTTGGATTTTTTTTAAAGGCCGTTTAACTGAATCAAGGTTGATACCTTTTTTGATAGCAAGAATTATGCCTGCAGCTTCTAAGTAATTATCAACTTCAAAAAGATTGGGATATTTATAAAATTCATTTGTCACTTTTAATGTATTTTGATTTTTTACAGAGATAATATTTAAACCTTTTTCAATCCCTGCTAGTACTGCTTCTCCTCCTAATGCACCATTAGGAACAACAATCGATTCAATCTGATCAGGGTGTAGTGAGATTGATTCATTTTTAGCAGGCAATTCAACAATATCAGGTGCATTGCTTAAACCAATCAGTACAGATGGTAAAAAAGT
>MWOX01000362.1 GCA_002026005.1 Prochlorococcus sp. HOT208_60m_808M21 | reverse complement strand
GTTGGATGTACTTGATGAGTCTCAATCAGCTTCTGTTTTTCAGCTGTATCTAATGACATAAATTTTAGTTCTTTTACTTTATAATACTACGTCAGCTAGCTATATTACTACCTTCCTTATCTAGATAATTCATAGCTAATTTCAATATATTTTCAAATGATAAATTATTTTCTTTTTTTGCATGGAAATCTACTTCATTAATAATAATTGGCAAAATAGTCTTGATTTCTTTATTTTTGTAATTTAATGATTGAAGAGTTAACTGAAGATCTTCGATCATTTTATTAATTTCTGGATCCTTAATCTCAAATTCATCTTTGTCTTTTTCAAATTGTATTTCACTTTTAAATTTATTTTTTAGTTCTAAAATTAACCGATCACTCATTTTTTGACCAATACCAGGTACGGAACAAATTAATTTTTTGTTTTGTGTC
>MWOX01000361.1 GCA_002026005.1 Prochlorococcus sp. HOT208_60m_808M21 | reverse complement strand
TAGCTGTCGGCCCAGGAATAGGAATTGATAATGATGATTGGCAAAAATCAAAAGAATTTCTTATTAGTTATGGAGGATTATTGATATTGGATGCAGATGCACTTAATAGAATTTCGGAATCTAAGTTAGGGGCAAATTTCTTTTTAGAGAGAAAATTTAAAACATGGATTACACCACATAGCAAAGAATTTGGACGGTTATTCCCTAATATCAAATCTGATACCAATGTAGGGCTAGCTCTTGATGCAGCAAAAGAATTTAACATTAGTATTTTACTTAAGGGAGCTAACAGCATAGTTGCTGAAAATAAAAAAGTTTGGCAACTGTTCGGAACTGATTCTCAGACAGCTCGAGCTGGATTAGGTGATCTTTTATCTGGATTTATAGCTGGTAGTTCTGCGATTGATTTAACCTTTTGTAGAAACATAACAACAGATTTTTTTGCTAAATACGTACTTTTGCATTCATATGCTGCATCAAAGTGCAAAAAAGGGTCAAATGCTTCTGCTATTGGTGACGAATTGTCAAAATTAATGAGAAATATAAAAATGAGACAAATATCTTGAAAGAAACAATTTAAGAGAGTTATTTATAGTTTTAAACACATAAGTGTACAAATATTACTTGAAATCTGAAGCCCACATTAAATATTTAGCTATTTCTTTGAAAGTGTAGGAAAGTTTTAATACCTTACCCAGGTCAAAAAATGGTTTCATCTATACCAACACAAGCAGAGCAGCCTAAAAGGAGGAGTAATGATCCAATTAGCTGGTATTTGCAAAATATCGGTAGAGTTCCTTTATTAACACCTGCCGAGGAGATTGAATTAGGTAATCAAGTCCAGAAAATGATGATTCTTACAGAAGATGGACAGTTAAATGAAAAAATTAATGAATTTACAACTCAGCAAAAAAGAACAATAAAAATTGGCCGA
>MWOX01000360.1 GCA_002026005.1 Prochlorococcus sp. HOT208_60m_808M21 | reverse complement strand
AGTTGATTAGTGCCAGCAATTGACTTTGTAATTTCTGCAAACTTTTCACCTCCTGAATTACTAAAAGTTAATAAAACTTCCCAATTACTATTTGTTTGTTCTTGTCTCCTTCCTGCGTTAACAAGATCCTTACCAGATAAATCTGTTTTAATAAATAAATTTGTAATTTCTTTATCAACATATTTTTTGATTTCAATTAACTTCCCATATAAATCATTACTAGTAGATGAGTAATTCAATTCTTGCTCTATATCTTTGAGAACATCTTGAATAACTTTTAAGAAATTATCATTATTATGACTTTTTTCTTCAAAGGAATATTGTTCAATTAATTCTTTAATACTCAATCTTTGTAGTTGCAGGGTTTTTAGATCTGTAGATGTTCCTTCTTTTTGGGTTCTAAATTCTAATAAAGCAGTCTTACCTAATACCCTTGAAGCAACTAATGGATTTTGTTC
>MWOX01000359.1 GCA_002026005.1 Prochlorococcus sp. HOT208_60m_808M21 | reverse complement strand
AAATTTAAATAATATTGGTTACGTTCATTTAAGTAATAAACTTATATCTTTTAAAAAACATAAATTAGTTGAAAGTAATGTTAGTGATGAGGCAAATAATTCTGAGTTGGCTTCAAAACTCTGGATTTTAAGTGAAGAGATTTGTAGATCATTTGGCTTTGTTACTTTCAATATTTAAGGTTTGTGTTGGGAATGCAAACTCTATATTATTAACCGCAAATTCCTCAATAATTCTTAAATTTATAGATTGTTGAGCTTCCATTGCGGCGAGATAATTATTTGTTGGGATGTAATAAACAAGTTCGAAATTAAGACTGAAGTCGCCGAAATCTGTAAAATGACATCTATCAAAAGACGCATCTTTTGTCTCTTCAACTATTTTTTTAATTATTATTGGAATTAATTTCATAAGTTTTGGAGAGGTTTCATAAACAACTCCCAATTTATGCACTAACCTTCTTTTTTCCATTTGTGCGTAATTTGAAATTATTCCATTTGTTAGGGCGCTATTGCTCATTACTATTACTTCTCCATTAATACTTCTTATCCTTGATGATCGTACTCCTACTCTCTCAACCATTCCGAGGACTCCATCAGATTTTATAAACTCACCTTTTTGAAAAGGTTTATCAAGCAAAATTGTTATATATTCAAAAAACTCCTGAACTGGATCTTTCAGAGCTAATCCTGCTCCAATTCCTCCTGCACTTAGTAAAGCCCAAATAGCAGTCATTTGAACACCTATATTTTGTAAGAAAAATATTGAGCCAATGGTCCAAGTTAATGCTTTTATCAATGGAGTTAGTGAAGATACCATTGAACTAATTGAGGAATCATTAATTTTCGAGGTCGATTCTGTTAAAGATCTTATTAAAACTTTATTGAGAGCTTTTATAATGAAAATTAATATAAATAATTTCAAAATATTCAATAAGACAGAGATGAAAGTTATTTCATCAGTAAAAAAGTAGTCAATAGAAAAATAAAATGAGAGTAGGAACCCTATAGGTTTTATAATTCCAGAGATTACCTCAAAAATAAAATCATCAAAATTTGTTTTTGTTCTTTTGGAAATCTTTTTAAAAAATGTTTTTGAAAGTTTAGAAATTATTATGGACAATAATGTTCCAATAAAAAAAATAGATATTGCCAGAAGGAAGTTTTCAGTAACAAATTTCATATTCAAATAAACCCTAAAAATTTATCTCTAATAAAATTTTAAATTATCTCTAAACAACAAACCAGTATTTATTTTTCTTTAACTCAGTATTATATTTCTAATTTCTTTAAATTCTTTTCTATCCGCAGTTTTGCATAATTCAAAAATTATTGATTCAGTTGTTGTTATGAACGCCCCATTCTGAGTCATTCTTTGTAATGCTATTTCATGATCTGCTCTATTTCTACTTCCCATGGCATCTGATATGAGAATAACTTCAAATCCTTTTTGTAAACTATCTAAGACTGTTTGTTGAATACAAATATGCGTTTCGATCCCACAAACTATCAAATTAGTAATTTTTTTATCTTTAAGTTCTTTTAAAAATTCTTCTATTTTAGCTAGGCTGAATTCCATTTTTTCAAATTTTCTAAATCCTGCTATGGGTGTTATTTCAGGTATCGTTACCCCTAATTTAAGTGGGTTCTGTTCAGATACAAATATGTTTTCTTCTAAAATTTGGTAAGCACTTATTAGCTTTTTGATATTTTTGATTATTGAATCCTTATCAA
>MWOX01000358.1 GCA_002026005.1 Prochlorococcus sp. HOT208_60m_808M21 | reverse complement strand
TACCCTTGTCCGTTTTTATTTCCAATTTTGTCACTCTGCCACTAGACCCACGTTCAATAGAATTTAAATCCAAAACATCTTCATTAATATTTATAAGTTTGTTTTTAATTAACTTTTCTTTAATTTCAAGACTAGAAATTTTCTTATTCCATCGAAAAAGAGAATGATTACTCCCATAAAACTGTGCTTTATCAAAATCTAAAAAATTATTTAAATAAGATTCATTTGTAATTGGAAGTTTAAAAATTTTATTTAATGATTTAGAACCATCAATGATTGAGTTGAAATAAGAATAATCGTGAATTTGCCAAGACTCACCTGCAGTAGCAGATACTCCACCATTAGAACCATGGTAAAAAGCATTTATTGGTTTATTTTCATGAGTGAGAATTAAATTTGAAGTTTCGTCTATGGCTTTTTGTACGTTTTTATATAAAGTTTCAGAAGGCTTATAAACTTGGCATTGAGTGCTGATACATAAATGATATTTATCCATATTAAATCTATGAGAATTAAATATGCCCCAAGTTCTTGCAATAACAGCTTGAGCCTTGAGTGCTTCTAATGGAGAATTCGGGCCAATTTCATATGGCAAAACACCTGCCAAATAGTCATCAAATTCAATTTTTTGAACTAAGGTCCAAGTTCCATATAAATCCTTTATTAAATAAAAATTTTTGCCAAAATTAACACCATTTATTTTTATTTTCTCTTCAGAATAAATATATATAGGACCTTCAAGTTTCATACCACTGTAGTCATTTCTAAGAACAGGAGTAATTTGAAAATTTTTTATTTTTCTGAAAATCTTATTTTTTAATTCAAACTCTGGCAGATCATCTTGAAATGGAATCCATACTTCCCAATTTTTAGGGTAGGCAACAGTCGTCTCAAATCCTTTATCTCTTAGTTTATCTGATTGTTTTTTTGCCGATTCATAGCTAGCAAAAGGACCAAAAACAATTCTTTCAATTTTTTTTGGATTTTTGACGGGAATATCCGCCCAGGTAATATTTATCTGTTTTGATTTATGTTTAATACCGTTGGACGATATCAAGTTTAAAAAACCTTTATTAGTTGTAAATTTTATATTCTTTTTCTCCGAAAAACTATCATTCTTGCCGCCTAAATATTGCTTTAAACCAATTAAAAATTTTCCTTTTTTAATTTCATTATGGAGTTCAACCTTTGGCAATTCTTCTCCTTTTGCATTTGAAAAAAATTTAGTGATTATTAAAAGAGAAATACAGCCTAAAATTAAGTTTAAAAAGGCAAATTTAAGTTTCATAAATTAGAACTTTCCTTATCAATTAAAAACTTTAATTTGCACCAATGCGTATAAAGGTTTAGATTATCCTAATTAAACACATTTGACTTAAATGTCTAAACTAAAAACTCGTAAATCAGCTGCCAAAAGATTTAAAGCTACTGCGACGGGTAAATTCATGAGAAGAAGAGCTTTCCATAATCATTTACTTGATCATAAAAGCTCAAAATTAAAAAGACATCTATCAACAAAAGCCGTAGTTGATGAAAGAGATGCTGATAATGTAAGATTAATGATTCCATACGCATAAATCTTTAACCAATTTTTATTAGATATTCATGGCACGGGTAAAAAGAGGCAACATAGCCAGAAAAAGAAGAAACAAAATCTTAAATCTTGCAAAAGGTTTTAGAGGCGGCAACAAAAATCTTTTCAGAACCGCAAACCAAAGAGTGATGAAAGCTCTTTGTAATGCTTATAGGGATAGAAGAAGAAGAAAAAGAGACTTTAGAAGGCTTTGGATCTCTAGAATTAACGCATCTGCGAGGATAAAT
>MWOX01000357.1 GCA_002026005.1 Prochlorococcus sp. HOT208_60m_808M21 | reverse complement strand
CTCCCTTTTGCTTTCATAAGTACTTCTTTACCTTCAGCATTTACTGTTTTCTGTTCTTTCCCGATGGTTGCTGTAGGTTTAAAAGCTATCTTCATCTCGATATTTTCACCATTACTTATTCCGCCCTGTATACCTCCTGAATTGTTTGATTTTGTTCTTAACTTACTAATATCATCAGACTTGATAAAGGCGTCATTATGTTCGCTTCCTTTTAAATAAGTTCCAGAGAAACCTGAACCTATTTCAAAGCCTTTCGTGGCAGGCAAAGACATCAAAGCCTTTGCTAAATCAGCTTCTAATTTATCAAAAACAGGCATTCCAAGACCAGAGGGAACATTTCTTACTAGACATTCAATAACTCCGCCGCAAGAGTCTCCTTGACGCTTTAATTCCTTAATTCTCTCGATCATTTCTCTTGATACCTTTTCATCAGGACATCTAACAATATTAGAATCTATTTTTTTGAGAGAAATCTTCTCTTTATTTATATCAGAATCAATATCATGTATTCGCTTTACCCAAGATAGTATTTCAGTGTTAGAGAAGGTTTTTAATAATTGTTTTGCTACAGCACCAGCAGCTACTCTCCCAATTGTTTCTCTAGCAGAGGCTCTTCCACCGCCAGAACTTGCCTGAATTCCATATTTCAGATGATATGTACCATCTGCATGAGAAGGTCTAAATACCTGCTCCAAATTATTATAATCTCCTGGTCTTTGATCCTTATTTCTTACCAACATTGCTATTGGAGTTCCAAGTGTTAACCCTTCCTTTATTCCACTTAGTATTTCAATTTTATCTTCTTCGTTTCTGGGTGTTGTAATGTCACTTTGGCCAGGTCTGCGCCTATCTAATTCATTTTGTATCAAATTTATATCTATTTTTAACTTAGGTGGACATCCGTCAAGGATAACTCCTACTGCACCACCATGTGATTCTCCAAAAGTACTAACACGAAAAATTTTTCCAAAACTACTACTCATAGAAATATCAAATGTTTTATCTATATATAAACATTATATGAAACCAATTGAAAATTAAACAAAAAAAAGCCCCCAAAAAGGGGGCTTGTAAATTTAAGAACTTTAAGCTTAACCGATAGCTGGAGCTGAAAGAGCTACTGTTGTAGACTCAGCTGCTGCTAGATCAAGTGGGAAGTTGTGAGCGTTGCGCTCGTGCATTACTTCCATACCTAGGTTTGCTCTGTTAAGAACGTCACCCCATGTAGGAACAATCTTACCGTTTGCATCAACAACTGACTGGTTGAAGTTGAAACCGTTAAGGTTGAATGCCATTGTACAGATACCCATTGAAGTTAACCATACACAAACAACTGGGAATACAGCTAGGAAGAAGTGAAGACTTCTGCTGTTGTTGAAACTTGCATATTGGAAGATCAAGCGACCGAAGTAGCCGTGAGCTGCAACAATGTTGTATGTTTCTTCTTCTTGTCCGAATTTGTAACCATAGTTCTGAGATTCTGTCTCAGTTGTTTCTCTAATTAGAGATGAAGTAACAAGTGAACCGTGCATAGCTGAGAATAAAGATCCTCCGAACATACCAGCAACACCAGCCATGTGGAATGGGTGCATAAGAATGTTGTGCTCTGCCTGGAAAACAAACATGAAGTTGAATGTTCCAGAGATACCTAGAGGCATTCCGTCAGAGAATGAACCTTGACCGAATGGGTATACAAGAAATACTGCGAAAGCTGCTGAAACTGGTGCAGAGTATGCAACACAGATCCAAGGACGCATACCTAAACGGTATGAAAGCTCCCACTGTCTTCCCATGTATGCTGAGATACCAATTAGGAAGTGGAAAATTACAAGCTGGTAAGGACCACCGTTGTATAACCACTCATCTACAGTAGCTGCTTCCCAAATTGGGTAGAAGTGTAGACCAATAGCGTTAGATGAAGGAACAACTGCACCTGAGATGATGTTGTTTCCATATAGGAATGAACCAGCAACTGGCTCTCTAATTCCGTCGATGTCTACTGGTGGTGCTGCGATGAATGCAACGATGAAGCAAGCCGCTGCTGTAAGAAGGCATGGAATCATTAAGACGCCGAACCAACCAACATAAATTCTGTTGTTAGTTGATGTTACCCACTCACAAAACTGTGGCCAACCTTTTAACAGCGAAGAACGCTGCTGCTGAATAGTTGTCATGAGTTCGTAAAGTATGTCTCTAAAATGAGACGTGTAAATAAAAACGGAAATAAATTCCGCTTCGAAGATTTTAGACCAAAATCGCCAAAAATGTGTAAATATTTTTTCTTTAAGTAAACTTATTTTTTGGAAAACAGGAGAAAAGAACTTCCATGTCTTAAGATTTTCTTTGTTATTGAGGATTCAACTTGGTAATAATCGAATGGCTTCTTAACGGAAAAAGATCTAAAGAGGTAGTTTCCTTAAGAGAGGCTAAGCATAGAAGACTGCAATTAGAGGCTTTTGGAGCTGTTATTTATTGGAGTGAAAGAATTTAGGTTTTTAAGATTTAAAAATTAGAAAAAAAAATAAAAGTATTAAATATTAAATAAACTTATCTATAAAATAAAAAATCCTTATTAGTTTTCAGCGATTTATTGTTCCGGTTTCTTAATTTAAAAACTTTCAAACTCTTGAATCCATTGTTTTTTGGAACAAATCACTTCTTTTTTTGTGTAGCTCATGGCAATTTTTTTTTCCTTATAAGCAACTTCTCCAATAAAAACAGGCCAAATCAATTTGTCCCTTTCATATTTGTGGATTATTCCTTGGCTATCCAGAAATAATGGGTCTCCTTTTTTAATCATTTTCCAATCTTGGTTTATTCTCTCAGGATGAATTATGCCATCAATATCTCCCTTCTCATCTCTTGGATAATCTATACTTCCTTGATGAACGTGAACCACTAATTCCTTTGGAAGTTCTATAAGTTTATTTTTTAATTTATCTATCTCTTCCCTTAGGGAGCTAATTATTAGGGAG
>MWOX01000356.1 GCA_002026005.1 Prochlorococcus sp. HOT208_60m_808M21 | reverse complement strand
ATTGCTATGACAAGAAATCTTTATATGCGGGGGTTAGAGATTCATTTGATTGGTTAAATTGGTTGCACTTTGATAAAACGTTTAATGTTCAAGTAACTGGGAGAACATCTTCTTTAAGTCATACTCATTTCACAGCTCTTGAAGTAAAAAATTCTATAACTGATTTGCAAAAGGCAGTTTGGAATAAAAGATCAAATATTTCTCTAGATAATCCTGATTTTATAATTCATCTGCATTTAAATAATAATAAAGCAATTCTCAGTCTTCAAAGCAGCGTAGAAAGCTTACACAAAAGAGGTTATAGACCCGCAATTGGAAATGCTCCATTAAAAGAAAATTTAGCTTCTGGATTGATAAATATGACTCAATGGAATGGCAAAGTTCCATTAATAGATTTTATGTGTGGCTCGGGTACTTTTTTAATTGAGGCAGTAAACCAATTCCTTGGAGTTCCCATAAATATTGATCAAGTATATCTTTTTGAGAATTGGTTGGACTTTAGGAAAGATATTTATCTTAATGAAAAAAATAAGGCAAAAAATAAAATTATAAATTATGAAAAATTACCAAAAATAATAGGGTGTGAAATTAATAAAAAGGTTTTTGAGCAGGCGAATGTAAACATATCATTAGCTGGACTTGAAAATTATATTGAGCTTATAAATAATGATTTTTTGGCACTCCAATTAAGTTGCACACCTGGAATAATCGTATGTAATCCTCCATACGGCAAAAAATTAGGCGATGAAAATGAATTGATTTGTTTATATGAACAAATGGGAATTTTTCTAAAGAACAATTTTTCAGGTTGGGAATTTTGGCTGCTAAGTGGAAATCCAAAACTAACAAAATATTTTAAAATGAAATCTTCATTGAAAATTCCCGTTAGCAATGGGGGAATAGATTGTAGATGGATAAAGTACTTAATAAGGTAATTTATTTTTTGCC
>MWOX01000355.1 GCA_002026005.1 Prochlorococcus sp. HOT208_60m_808M21 | reverse complement strand
CATAGCTTTCATCTACTTGGATAATTAGAGCCTTACCTTCTTTGACTTCAAATTGGTTCATTAACATAGAACCTTTAGTAACAGCTTCAATAATCTGGTATGAGAATTTAGATTTACCTGTAAAGCCATCAGCAGCAAATAAAGTTAGTCCCACTCCTAATAGATCAGGTATTACTGGCGGTGCTTTTTTCTTTTTATACGCCTTAAGCTCACTAAACTTTCTTGGTGGTTTCTCTTCAGTCATTCTTACTAAGTTCTCAACCAACTTTTCAAACTGAGTAACACCCAAGCCCATTTTTTTTCTTAGGGCTATTAGGCCACAGCTTCTTTCTATTGGGTCAAGTTCATCTATTTCTTTTAGCCCTTCCTCTAACTCTTGCTTCATTGACTTGGCTGTATCAGCAATAGAGTCTTTTGGCTTGTTCTGGGGCGTTACTCTTGGTTCTTCTGCAACAATCTCCCCATCTATCTTTTCAATAAAACTTTCTAGTGCTTTGTGATTCATTTTGCTTTAGGTTTCCAACCATGTTTTTGAGCTGTACGGATAAAAGTGCCTGCCTTTATATGTCCCTTTCTTCCTCTAACTACCTGAGATACATTCCAATTACTAACTTCTCCACTTGGGCTATGAGCTTCTAATAGTTGTATTGCTAAAGATTCTGGATAACCCATTTGTTCTAATAGGTCAGTTAAACCCCAAGCCATGTTTCTATATTCCTCATAAGTGTTATTGCCAGTAACTCTTGTAGGGATATGATCTAAGGCTTCTATTATTTCTTTAAGTGTCCAATCGCCTTTAGTAGTTGTTCGCTTTACATTTTTGTTAAGCGAAGGTTCTTCTGGCTTTGGTGGTTCTGGTAAACAATCCTCAATATCTTTTACAGAATATTCTTTTTGAGTGATGTTAATTAACTTACTTTGTTCAGTAGGCTTACCATCTTTAACGTGATAGAAACCAGCTAAACGCATGACCCTAGAAGGGTTCTTAATCTGTTTGTCGCTGTTGGTGTAATCAATCAGGCGTTTCTGTATAGGCGACCAGATTAGTTGTGATACAGGCTTTTTAAGTACCCAATAATTATGAATACTTTTGCCACCTGTATCTAATTGGAAGGTTGGTATTGGTAGGCCAAGTTCTCTATATATATAGAGTTGATCTTCCTTAGGTCGGTCATCCCATTCAATAAAGAAGGCTCGACATTGAGTAATTTCAATATCTGTAGTGCCACCATCATTAACAACAAAGTAAACTCCTCTGCCTTCAAGATTGGCTTTAATTAATTGGTCTTTATTTTCATAATCCCAACCAATTTGTTTAGGGAATTTAAACTCTAAGGTTGGTAACTTACCACCTTTAGAAATACACCTAATTTCTGTTTCTGGTTCAATTTTATGGAGCAACTCTAAATGAAAAGAAGCTTGATAAAATGCTTCAATATTTAGAGTCTTAGCTAAAATAGTTTTAGTAGCAACTGAATTAGCCCGCCCCTCGAAGGCGGGTTTTTTCATGCAGAAGCGACTTCCTTTTTCTTAATAAGTAAGTCTTGCTCCATTGATCTTGCTCTTTGAAGTCCGTTTAAGACTTCTTCGCAATTCTCAAGATGGTAAAGAACATGAGAATTAGGGTTTTGTGGAATTTTTCTTCTCCAACAAGTGCCCTCTATTAACATTCCTGTCTGACGCATTGTTAAACAAGTGCGTTCAGAAATTGAAAAGTACTCCGCCGCCTCTTTTTGGCTGTACCATTTTTTGGTCATAACTTAGAACTCCATCTATATATGAAATCCCTTCACGCTTCATGGCTGCCTTTACAACTTTTGGAAACTTGTAAAACAGTCTCCCCCAAATTTCCAAATTAAATTTGTCATTAGTATCAAATGCCAATTTCACTCTTGAAACTGCATCTGCTAAATCTATTGAGCTTTTCTTATTTTGGGTTAATTTTTTGAGAGGTCTGCCTGCCATGAAACCTTCTAGGTGTGGTTGATATAGATGATTATTACTGGGTTACATAACAGAGCCGATCTCTGAAACTGCTCCCACTTCACTAAGTAAATAGTGCGACCAATTACTAATAAGTGTAATGGCATAATAGGAATATGCAAGCACATTCAGGAAGTAATTTTTTAAGGCTATAACTGGCTTATCGCATAACTAAGAATATCTACGAATAACTCTGAATACTCCCGCAGTTGTCGGCTTTTTGTCGGCTCTGCCTGCCGACATAATTTTCAATAAAAAAGCGAGTCTGGGAAACTCGCTAGTATAACTTGGTTTTTAAGAGTCGGGGCGACAGGATTCGAACCTGCGACCTAGTGCTCCCAAAGCACCCGCGCTACCAAGCTGCGCCACGCCCCGCTCATAAGATCTTAGTTCATAACAGACATCTATAAAAGACCAAATTGCTAAATATTTTATAAAAAATCACTTTTGAGGCTAGAAAATGATTTTTGTCACTTTTTTGTCACTAGAAAAATAAGTTTTTTGTCACTAGAAATTAGTCTTTGGTGGTGGCAGAAATCAAATCTGGGTTTGATTGAAACTTTAAAGCGATATGTTCTAAATTCTCTAATCTAGATAAGAGTTTTTGATTTTGAGAAATTATCTCATCATTTTTAGCTTTTAAAATCTCATTATTTTTCTCAAGAATTGATATTTTTTCATGAATAATTTTCTCATCTTTCAAACCTATTTGAGTTGGTTTTAATGATTTACCTAACTTCCAAACAAATCCTGCTCTTGCGGAAAAAGTATCTTCAAAATCGCCTGCGTAATCTTGGCCAGGAATAGTCATAGAAGCGGCATAATTAATTGACAGGTTTTCATTAACTTTAGATGCACATCCACCTGAAAATGCAAAATCACCTCCATGAGTTCCTGTTCCCAATCCGCAAGCGAGGTTGGTTTCGGTTGGGACGGTCGGTAAACCTGTAAGGGCGGCACTTAATGCTCCCACATTATTAATTGATTGCTCTACATCTCTTCCATCTATTAATAGTTTACTCCCGTTAGTTATGTTGATTGGTGCAATCCTTCCATTTGAATCAGTCGCCCAAATTTTCATTTCTGTAGAGGTTTCTTGAAGTTTAAAAGAATTTTTACCGATACTAATTACTCCATTCGAACCATTCGAACCATTCGAACCATTTACTCTCGTTGAACCATCCCCCTTAGCACTAGGCATCTGCAAAATATGAGGCGCATCAGGGAATAAGGTCTCATCTATTGTTCTCCATGAATTAGTTTGCCAGTTATAAGCTTCTTGACCACTTTCATCAGTGATTATTACAAGCTCACCAGATGTAAAAAGAAAGAAGAGTTTCTACCGGCAGAAGATGGAGAAGATCCTCCTAAATTTTTCTCAGTTAATAAAGTTTTTTCTTTAGTAATTAAATCTACACCGTAAACCTTCAATACATTATTTGTAGTATCAGATTCAAGTGAAAAAACATCAAATGCATAACTTGGATTTATAGAAAAAAATCCCAAGAAAGTTATTAATAATGTTTTTGAAAGTTTGTTCAAGAAAATTCTCCATAGTTAACTTTATATATTTTGCAAATAATTTGAAAAAACAAACTGACATTATTAGAGATCAAAATATTTTTGAGGCACCCGCGCTAGTAAAGCGTTGTCACTTTCCGTCACTATATAGTTTGTTATAAAAGTAAGAAAGTCAGTTATTGCAACCAGTCTCGTTAGTAAAAAGGTATACTCCCAAAGCACCCGAGCTACCAACCTGCGCAACGCCCAGCTCAAATTTTCGGTTGAGTCAATGATTTCGCTTTGAAAGATGAAATAAGTCAAACTTTGGATATTAATATTTAGTCATATGTTTTATTTGACAAAAATTAATTGAATAAAGCTATTGCTAATTTTATATTTGAAAGGAATTTAAAATTTTAGTTGAATATAGTTATATGATTCCGACAGATCCAGCTGTGAAACCAACTGCGAGAAAAAAAACAAATTCTAATAAATCTCTTGGTAGAGAATTCACTAAAAGATTAATATGAGTCATTTGACCTTGTGCTCCTCAGGTTTGAATTTTAAAAAATATAACTAATTATTTTTTCTGTTGAGGGAAATAAAAGTTTTTTTTCTTTTTTCTAAAGATTTCAGGAAAATAAAACCTAACTGAAGATAATTTTCAAAATCCTTTTAAAAACATTAATATAATTAACTTAATGCTCAAATTATATTTAGATGCTATATTTTTTTTATCAAAGTAAAAAAACTATCAAAATAAATGGATTATAAAAAGAAATCCTTAAATAAATTAAATCAAAAAGAAAGTTACGAGGAAATTGATACTAGGTTAGCTTCTGGATGGTACGTAGATGCAGTTGATAACAAAAAAAAGAAAAAATACAAAACAGAAAAAGTTTCTTTCAAAATATCCAAAAAAATATAGATTTTTAAATCAATAATTTATAAAAAACACAAAATATCTATACAAATAATTAAGTAAACTAACTGTATAAGTTTAAAAAGTGGCACAAATTATTCAAAAATGTATTCCCTGATACTTGATTTTGTATGCCTAAATACACTATCTTGAGGTGTACTTTAAATTTCGTGTGAGGAAATTTATGAAGCTTTTTAAAAGCTTGCTAGTAGCTCCAGCGACTCTAGGCCTTCTAGCGCCTTTGTCTGCTACTGCAAACGAAGTCACCATTAATGACTTCAACCCTGCTGAAGAACTTGCTGTTACCAACAGCCGTGTGGATGGTTTAGAAGCTAGACTTAACAACTTCGAAGCTGGTGGTTTCTCAGATACAAC
>MWOX01000354.1 GCA_002026005.1 Prochlorococcus sp. HOT208_60m_808M21 | reverse complement strand
GCGGTTCCATAATCATCAACAATTTCATATTTCTCTGTTTCATCATTTTCTGAACCTTTACTAATCCAAAGAACTCCCTCTGTATCTTTGGACAAATAATAAGCTGTTGGTGCGCCACCTGAAGTTGTAGTTGAATCACTAGAAACTGCGCTTCTTACTGCAGCCCCATCTATCCCACCGCTATCATTAATATCTTGATTTAATGCAGTTTCAAGTTTTGCTACACCAGATGTAGTAGATGAAGTACTCCAGTCTAGATTCCATGCATTATTGTTATTAGAATTTTGAGAAATTTTATAAGTTTCCCAAACGGTTTCAGTTTCACCACCAAAAGTTGAATCTATTTTTACAGCTAACAAGAATTTTTTGGTATCTCCCTCGGTTATTGATTCAACTGCATACATTTGAGAAGTTTCAGAGAAAGCAAAATTTCCGCTACCCCAAGAAACTGTGTAATCAAAATCTGGAGTCTCCCCATAAGAATCAACTAATGAATAGACCTCGTTTGTTTCATCGTCAAAAATATAGTAACTGCCACCTGCATCAACTTTTAAGAAATCACCAGTTGTATCAGTACTTAATGTTGTTAAATCTGCAGTATTGATTCCAGTTGCACCATCTCCATCTAAGTTAGCAGAACTTCCGAAAAGGGATTCGTAATCCTTGATTGATGAGACAACAGGTCTTTTCCCATCATCAATAACACCTTTGCTATCAACGTAATTTAATGTCCAATCAACTGTGTCTTCTCCAGCCCAACTTGAACTATTTTTAATCGCAATTACATATCCATCAGATACACTTGCTCCAGTTGAACTTGTATAAGTCGTAGATTCTACTGCAACTGCTTCAGCTGAGAATGATCCACCTGGCCAACTAAATTCATATTCTAGTTCTGCACTACCACCCCAAAACTCTGTTAA
>MWOX01000037.1 GCA_002026005.1 Prochlorococcus sp. HOT208_60m_808M21 | reverse complement strand
AACTTGTCTATCAAATCTTCCAGGTCTTAAAAGTGCAGCATCAAGAACCTCTGGTTGGTTAGTAGCTGCAAGGACAATTACAGGCTTGTCGGCTGAGGCAAACCCATCCATTTCTGTAAGGAGCTGATTTAAAGTTTGTTCTCTTTCATCATTCCCACCGACTACACCCATAGATCCTGAACGACTCTTACCTATCGCGTCTAATTCATCGATAAATATTATGCAAGGAGCTTTTTTCTTAGCCTGTTCAAATAAATCTCGAACTCTTGCAGCTCCAGCGCCAACAAAAAGCTCTACAAATTCAGAACCTGAAATAATGAAGAAAGGAACTTCTGCTTCACCATCCACAGCCTTTGAAAGAAGTGTTTTTCCCGTTCCTGGAGGTCCTACAAGAAGTACACCTTTAGGTATTCGCGCTCCAATATCAGTATATCTTTCTGGTTTTTTTAAAAAATCAACTATTTCTGTTAGTTCGTCTTTAGCTTCATCAACACCAGCAACATCAGCAAATGTTACTTTTGATTCGTCATCTGGCACATAAACTTTAGCTTTACTTTTAGTAAAACTTAAAGCACCTTGAGCACCTCCGCCTCCCATACTTCTTCTAGCGAAAAATTGTAAGACAAGGATAAAAATCAAAGGAGGAACAACCCAGCTCAATATAGTTGAGAAGAAATTAGGTTTCTTTGGAGGAGCAGCAGCGAATTCTACACCTTTACTTTCTAATCTTTGAGGCAGATCCATATCAAAAATTGGGGTTGTTGCTAACACTGAGGGGGCACCCTCTTCAGCTCCATTCAACTCATATCTGATTTGTTCTTGGGTAATATATGCTCTCTTTGCCTCTCCATCATTAACTTGATCAATAAATAAGGAGTAAGGAACCCTAGGGATTTGCATATTTTGATTAGGGAAAAGGCTACTAAATAAGAGAAGAGCTCCAACTCCTATCAAAATGATATTTACAATTCCAAATCTTCTATTAGGTTGATTATCGTCTTGTCTTATTGGCATAATTGTGGGCAAATTTGAACTTATTATAAACTAAACCAACAGTTTCCGTATCTGTATTGTTTTTTTTTGGGTAAGAACCGTACGGTACTTTAACCCATATAAAGTATATTAAAAATTAATTTTTGAATGAACTCTTAACGCATATATCATCACCAATCAAACTAAGCTGAGATTGGCTTAATTTAATAATTTCATGCATTTCTCCAAACTCAAAATCCCCGATGGGATTCATACTATTTTCTCCGCCTAAAATTTTTGGAGCAATAAAAGTTATAATTTCCTGAATAC
>MWOX01000353.1 GCA_002026005.1 Prochlorococcus sp. HOT208_60m_808M21 | reverse complement strand
TTTGATATTCATAATTTCTCTTCAGTTCATCATGTAATATTTCAGTCCTTGCAATAAGTTCTGCAGCCTCTTCTGCAGATTTTTGTTGCTTAATCCTCTCTTCCTCAAGTCCTTTAATAATACTGTTAATATTATCAACCTCTTTTGGCTTTAGATAATTTGCAGCCTCATTAAGTATGCTGTCATCGAGACCAATTCTCTTTGAAATTGACAAAGCATTACTTCTCCCGGGAATTCCCCAGTTGAGTATATACTTTGGCTTCAAAGAATCCTCATCAAAGGCAACTGATGCGTTTTCAAATCTTGAGTCATTATATTTTAGAGCCTTAATATCTCCATAATGTGTAGTTGCCAAAGTGATATCAGATTTATTTGCAAATTCTTTTAATAAAGCCATAGCAAGAGCGCTTCCTTCAAGAGGATCTGTACCAGATCCAATCTCATCTAACAAAACAACAGATAATCCTCTCTTATTATCAAGTGAATCCAATATCTCTTTTATGCGGGATATATGTCCACTGAAGGTAGATAAATTTTCTTCTAATGATTGATTATCTCCTATATCCACAAATATATTTGGACAAAAAGGGATAATAGGGTTATTAGTTGAGGGTATCAATAATCCTGCTCTAGCCATAAGTAAAGACAAACCCAAACCTTTTAAAGCTGCCGTTTTACCTCCAGTATTTGGACCTGTAATAGCTACAACCTTAATATTTCTATTTATAAGAAAATCGACAGCCACTGGGGGAGGGCCTCCTTTTTTCTTATGTTCCCAAATCAATAACGGATGAGAAAAACCAATTAAAGAAATAATAGGATTTTTATCAAAGGTAGGATTTTTGCCTCCAATCCATTTCGAATATCTTGAACGAGTTAGAGCATTTTCTAATCTCAATAAAATGGATGCCATTTCAATAAGACTTTCTGAATTATCACTAACAACTTGGGACCATTTCTTAAGTAATTTAAATTCTTCTGCTGTGATCCTAGCCTCTAAAGAAGCAATCTTATTACCTTTAATAACTACACTTTCAGGCTCAAAATATACTGTATTTCCTGAGGATGAAGAGTCATGAATTATGCCTTTAAATTTATCTACATAATTAACTTTGACTGCTAAAACAGGCCTACCATATCGATCTCCAATAGTAGTATCTTGCAAATAAGCTAATTTCTTTTGAATAAATTTTTCAACTAATATTTTTCTTTCAAGTTTCTTAGATAATAATTCTTTTCTAAGAATAGATAGTTCATTACTTGCATTGTCTGAAATCCTTCCATTAGATTCAATGCCTTTTTTAAAAATCATTTCGATATTCTGATGGTCAATTAAATTTTTTGTAAATGATGAAATATAAGGCCTTTCTTCAAAATCTAATAAGATTTTTTTTAAATTTCTTGCTGCAGCAATTGTTTTCGCTATTTCTAACAATTCAGAAGATGCAATTACACCTCCCTTAGAACAAATTTCAATATTCCTACTAATATCAAAAACCCCAGAAAAACTAATTGATTTATCTAAATTATTTTCTAGCTCATTTATTTCAACAGTTTCATTCAACAGTCTTTTAGAGGCTTCGTATTCTGAAGGAATAGCAAAACTTAAAATTGCTCGTTTACCCATTTCCGTTAAGGCGAATGAAGATAAATGCTTTTTTAATGTATCCCACTCTAAAAGGCTTATAGATTCTTCTCCTAAGGTGTTATCTGAATATGATTTTTTAGAATAACTTTTCTCTTTCATAAAAAAAGAATCAAATATTCGATTGGATCCCTTCAGGAGGAACATAAAGCATCTCGAGCCAGTTTCCTTCAGTATCCTTCATATAAAAAGATGCTGTTCCATCTCTATGTTCATGTAAAGGGCCAACTTTTACACCAGAATTCTTTAAATCATTTTGAATATTTTCCACTTCTTTTTTATTTTCAAAATGAAAAGCAAAGTGTGGTCCAGCAGCTTTGTAGCTAGGGCCTAACAAAGCAAGTCCATCTTTCCCTTTACCAGCTTCTAAATAAGACCAATCTTTATCGTCCCAAACTAAATTCATACCAAGTTTAATATAAAAAGATTTGGCCCTTTCGAGATTCTCTACTCTAAGGGCGATATGACCAATCCTATTAACTTCTTGTGATAACTTCAAAACAAAGTATTTAATTTATTATTAATCTAAGAATAAACCAAATTTTTGTTAATAATGAGTTTTTAATTATCCTGCAACCATTTAGATGCATCGCAAGCATGATAAGTGAGTATCAGTTTTGCTCCTGCTCTTTTGAAACTAAGCAACGTTTCTAAAACAATATCTTTTTCATTAATCCAGTTTTTCATAGCAGCAGACTTTACCATAGAGTACTCCCCACTAACGTTGTATGCAGCTATGGGCTTATTTGAAAATGTGCTTAGTCTATAAACAATATCCAAATATGAAATTCCTGGTTTTACCATCAAAATATCAGCTCCTTCATACTGATCCAATGCAGATTCAATTAAAGCCTCTTTTGAATTGGCAGGGTCCATTTGATATGTAGACTTATTGTCTGGAATTATTTTCTTACTATTTTCTCTAGGAGCCGAATCTAATGCAGTTCTAAATGGACCATAATAAGCAGATGAATATTTAGCTGTATAACTTATAATTCCTACATCATTAAATCCTTCACTATCAAGAGCAGTCCTAATTGCTCCAACTCTCCCATCCATCATGTCACTAGGGCCAATAAAATCAGCTCCAGCTCTTGCTTGTGTTAAAGCTTGTTTTTTTAAAATTTCGATTGTTTCGTCATTCAATATCTTTCCAGTATCATCAACTAATCCGTCATGACCATCACAAGAATATGGGTCCAAGGCAACATCTGTCATTATTGCCATTTCAGGAATCTCTTTTTTTAATATTCGAATAGCTTTAGGTATTAAACCGTCTTCATTAAAACATTCTGCTCCATCTTCAGTCTTTAGGCTATCGTTGATTTTCGGGAAAAGAACCACACACCTTATTCCCAATTCCCATGCCCTAGTAACTTCCTTTGTTAAGCCATTAATATCCCATCTGTAAGTTCCGGGCATTGCTGAAATTTCCTCTTTAAAATCTTTTTCATGAATAAATAATGGATATATAAAGTCAGATGCCGCTAGATGGTTCTCTCTAACCATTTCTCTAATTGCTTCAGTTCTTCTTAATCTTCTAGGACGAATAATCGAATTCATTTGAATATTATTTAAATTAAAAATATTTACCTAATACATTAATCGCTTGCCTCGCACATAAATCAATCAGAGACTAATTTTGTTCAGGAAAATTAACTAAAATTTATTTAATAAGAGCAAAAAAAGTTACAAAAATATTTTGCACAAACTTCATTTTTCACAAATTTACGTCATAAAGAGATAATATCTTTTAGTTAAGTGTTTATTTTAAGGAGAGTATCTTTGAAAATAATTAATGGATTTCATCTAAAGAATGTAAGAGGCGATATTCTCGGAGGTATCACAGCCGCAGTGGTGGCTTTGCCTCTCGCTCTTGCTTTTGGTAATGCAGCATTAGGACCTGGCGGAGCAATTTATGGACTATATGGGGCAGTAGTAGTTGGTTTTTTAGCAGCATTATTCGGAGGAACACCTGCTCAAGTTAGTGGGCCTACCGGTCCTATGAGTGTAACTGTTGCTGGCGTAGTAGCAGGCTTAGCAGCAGTGGGAGTTCCTAGAGATCTGACTGCAGGACAAATTTTACCTTTAGTGATGGCAGCTGTAGTAATTGGGGGCTTACTGCAAATATTATTTGGGATTTTAAAACTAGGTAAATATATTACTTTAGTTCCATATTCTGTTGTTTCAGGATTTATGTCTGGTATTGGAGTAATAATCATTGCGCTGCAGATTGGTCCATTATTAGGAATTAGCACTCGTGGTGGAGTAGTCGAATCATTATCTACTGTATTTTCAAATTTCCAGCCAAACGGTGCTGCTATTGGAGTAGCAATAATGACTCTAGGTATTGTATTTCTTACTCCTAGAAAAATAAGTCAGTGGGTACCTTCTCCTCTCTTAGCACTATTGATAGTAACTCCTATATCAATTTTAATTTTTGGAGATGGAGCCATTGATAGAATTGGAGAAATTCCAAGGGGAGTCCCATCTTTAAATTTCCCAAGTTTTAATCAATATTTTCCAATTATTTTTAAAGCAGGATTAGTCCTCGCAGTGCTTGGTGCAATTGACTCCCTACTAACATCTCTAGTAGCCGACAATATATCTCAAACAAAACATAATTCTGATAGAGAACTTATTGGTCAAGGAATAGGAAATGCTGTAGCAGGTCTATTTTCAGGTCTACCTGGAGCAGGAGCAACAATGAGAACAGTTATTAATGTTAAATCTGGAGGATCCACTCCCATTTCTGGTATGGTTCATTCAGTTGTCTTATTGATAGTTTTAGTTGGTGCAGGTCCTTTAGCTGAGCAAATACCAACTGCCTTGCTAGCAGGAATTCTTATAAAAGTAGGTCTAGATATTATTGATTGGGGGTTCTTGAGGAGGGCTCACAAATTATCTTTAAAAACTGCAGTTGTAATGTACGGCGTACTGCTAATGACAGTTTTTTGGGATTTAATTTGGGCAGTTTTAGTTGGTGTATTCATAGCCAATATGCTCACAATTGATTCAATAACACAAACTCAACTAGAAGGTATGGATGAGGATAATCCTTTATCAAAAGATGATCAAGCTAAAAATGCATTACCTGCTGATGAAAAAGCACTACTAGATAGATGTTCAGGTGAAGTAATGTTATTTAGACTTAAAGGACCACTAAGTTTTGGAGCAGCTAAAGGTATATCTGAGAGGATGATGCTAGTAAGAAACTACAAGGTTTTGATATTAGATATCACTGATGTACCAAGACTTGGAGTGACGGCGACTCTTGCAATTGAGGATATGATGCAAGAAGCAAAAAATAATTCCAGAAAAGCATTTGTTGCTGGTGCTAATGAAAAAGTAAAGGATAGATTAGCTAAGTTTGGAGTTGAAGGCATCATTGAGACAAGAAAAGAAGCTTTAGAAACCGCTTTAAATGAAATAGCTTAATAACTTATGGAAATAAGTCCAATTCTGCAAAATGTATTAGCCCCGCCAGTTCTTTTCTTTTTAATTGGAGCAATATCAGTACTCTTTAAATCTGATTTAGAAATACCAGCTCCATTACCTAAACTATTCTCATTATATCTTCTTCTAGCTATTGGTTTTAAAGGAGGTATAGAGATACAGAAAAGTGGGTTTACCGATCAAGTATTGCCGACTTTAAGTGCTGCAATACTCATGTCACTAGTAATCCCTCTGATTGGATTCTTAATTTTAAGATTTAAGTTTGATGTCTTTAATTCAGCCGCAATAGCAGCAGCATACGGCTCAATAAGTGCTGTTACATTTATTTCTGCAGAAAGTTTTTTAGAGAGTCAAAAAATAGCTTTTGATGGGTTTATGGTTGGCGCCTTAGCTTTAATGGAGTCTCCTGCAATCATTGTTGGTTTATTACTTGTAAAGTTTGCAGCTCCAAAAAATAGACCAAAATCAAGAAAAATGCATTTAAGCGCAATATTACATGAATCCCTTTTGAATGGATCAGTTTATTTATTGCTTTCAAGTTTAATTGTGGGATTTCTTACTGCTTCCAGCAATCCCTCAGGGATTGCAAAAATGGAGCCTTTTACTGGACAATTATTCTATGGAGCAGAATGCTTCTTCTTATTAGATATGGGAATAGTCGCTGCTCAAAGATTACCGAGACTAAAGAATGCGGGTTCGTTCTTGATTGGCTTTGCTATTTTTATGCCTTTATTTAATGCATTTATTGGTGTTTTCGTTGCAAGATTTTTATCTTTAGGACCTGGCAACGCCCTTTTATTTGTGGTTCTATGTGCAAGCGCCTCTTATTTAGCAGTTCCTGCAGCGATGAGGATGACAGTTCCAGAGGCTAAATCTAGTTATTATATTTCAACTACGTTAGGTCTAACTTTCCCATTCAATATAGTTCTCGGCATTCCCATATATATGAGTTTAGTAAATACTATTATCCCACTTTCCCCTCTATAAAAATGAAAAGATTAGACTTGATATTTAGTGAAAGAGAACTAGATGCAATCATTAAAACATTAGAAAAAGCTAATGTTCCTGGATATACAGTTATGAAACACGCCACAGGCAGAGGGCCTGAAAGAGTTGTTACTGAAGATATGGAATTTACAGGATTAGGAGCAAATGCTCATGTAATTGTTTTTTGTGAGCAAGAATTAATAGATAAAATGAGAGATAACATCAGGGACGATTTAAGTTACTACGGAGGAGTGGCTTATATTTCTGAAGCAACACCCCTTTAAAATAAAGAAGAGATATTTATTTTTAAGAATGAATCCAATCAACTCTTATATTTTTTCTACTATTTAAATATCTATCAATTGACATCGCGGCAATACATCCATCAGAAGCCGCAACAACTGCTTGCTTAAATGGTGTATTTCTTATATCTCCAATAGCCCATACGCCATCAGAGTTTGTAGACATAAAGTCATCCACAATAACTCCTCCGTCTTCTTTTAAAGCAATTTGATCCCCTAAAAAATCAGTAATAGGCTTTGAACCACTCATATAGACAAAGACTCCATCTAAATTTAAATTGATAGGATTTTCGTCTTGCTTATTTTTTACAACAACCGCATTAACACCCATATCATCACCCAATATTTCCAATAATCTTGTTCTACTCCAATGTTTTATATTTGAATTATCCATCAATTCCATAGCTTCTTCATTATCTGATTTAGGATCACTTGATGTAATCCAATGCACAGTTGATGCAAATTTAGTTAAAACAGTTGCCTCTTCAATTGCCTCCTTGTTGACTCCAACAACAGCAACTTCTCTATTTTTATAAAAAGCCCCATCGCACGTAGCACAATAACTTACTCCTTTGCCAAGGAAATCCGCTTCGCCCTTAAATGATGCAGGCCTACCCATAGCTCCACTTGCAAGTACAAGTGCTTTAGCTTTGAAAGTACCTTCGGGTGTATAGACCATTTTCCATTCTCCACTAGCGTCTATTCCAAAGACTTGTGCTCTTCTATAGTCTGTACCGTATTGAACAGCCTGTTCTCTCATTAGAGTAAGTAATTTCTCCCCACTTATATCAACCGGAACACCTGGATAATTAGCTATTTGATGAGTTATTGCTAAGGCACCAACAGATGGATTTTTATCTAAAATTACTGTCTTTAAGTTTGAACGAGATGTGTAAAGTGCGCAAGTACATCCGGCCGGGCCTCCTCCGATAATAACCACATCTGACTCAATGATTTCCAATTTAATAAAACTCCTTTTTAGTAGTTAATTAGATGAGCTTTTGGTTAGAAAATATCTTTGATGTAAATATCTAACCTTGTATATAGATATAAGTTAAAAGAAAAAAAAGAAAAAAGCATAATATAGAAACAAACTTACATAGGAAAAAATAAAAAATTAATTATCAAAATGAACAGTTACGTGAAATGTTCTGTGTTGATCTATTATTAAGTCAGATCGAAAAATCAATTGCAGTAGAAACATTATATTTTTCATGACCAACTCTGACTACCTTTTAAAAGCTGCTATTAAAAAAGTAACCGAGAAATTAAACGAGATATTGGTTGAAAAAATTGAAGAAGCAACAAATATTGCTCAGGATGCCCCAGAAATTCTCAAAAAAGAATTTGATAGTTTGAAAGAATCCATAATCAAAGAAGCCTCAAGAATGGAAAAAGCCGAAAATATTCAAGAAAATCAGTCCACAAATACTTATGAAGATTCCAAAATAAAAAAAGCTTTAAATGAAATTGAAGGTATCAATAAGCAAATTGATCTCTTTAATAAAACCATTAACAATCAAATTAAATGAGTCATCATATTCTTCATTATCGTTTAAAAAAATTGAAGAGAGCCTTTCTTATCTGGATAACTCTGATTTCGCTTTTAATAAAATTGTGGATAGATAGTATTAGATTTAAAATTTTCCAAACTAAAAGTAATGAAAAAAGTAGGATCCAAATTAAAAGAGCTAGGTGGTTTACTAATCAATTAATAAAACTTGGTTCAGCATTTATTAAAATTGGACAATTATTATCAGCGCGACCTGATTTAATTCCTAATACCTGGATACAGGAATTGTCTAAATTGCAGGATCAAGTACCTAATTTTTCATTTACGCAAGTAGAAGAGACTATAAGAAATGAATTAGGGTCTAAGTTTAATGAAATAGATCAAATAATATTTGATCCGGTTGGATCAGCATCACTAGCTCAGGTTCATAGGGCGACTTTAAAAGATGGTAAGAAAGTAGTTTTTAAAGTTCAAAGACCCAATTTAAAAGAATTATTTATTATCGATTTGGGCATAATGCAGCAAATAGCAGGATTATTGCAGAAAAATAAGAATTGGAGTCGAGGTAGAAACTGGGTTGAGATTGCTAAAGAGTGTAGGAAAGTTCTGATGAAAGAACTTGATTTTAATTGCGAAGCGCAATATGCAGCAAGATTTAGGCAGCAATTTCTTGATGATGAAAATGTTGAAGTTCCTGAAGTAATTTGGGATATGAGCAGTGAAAAAGTGCTTTGTTTAAGTTATGTAGAAGGGACAAAAATAAGCGATATAGAAAAATTAAAATCACAAGAAATTGATTTATCAAAAATTGCAGAGATAGGTGCAATCAGCTACTTAAAACAATTAGTAAATTACGGTTTTTTTCATGCAGATCCTCATCCAGGGAATCTAGCAGTTTCAAGTGAAGGTAAATTGATTTTTTATGATTTTGGAATGATGGGGAACATCTCAAATAATCTTCAAACAAGATTAGGGGGGATGGTTAAGGCTGCTGCTCTTAGAGACGCCTCATTACTTGTTAGTCAATTACAACAAGCTGGGCTAATTTCAAAAGATATTGATGTAGGACCAGTCAGAAGATTAGTCAGATTGATGCTTAAAGAAGCCTTAACTCCGCCATTTAGTCCTAATATTATTGAAAAATTATCTGGAGATTTATACGAACTGGTTTATGAAACGCCATTTCAGCTGCCAGTAGATTTAATCTTTGTGATGAGAGCTTTATCAACTTTTGAAGGAGTTGGTAGAATGCTTGATCCAGGGTTTAACCTTGTATCAGTTACCAAGCCTTATTTAATAGAACTTATGACTTCAAATAATCAAAGTCCCAACGATTTAATTAACCAATTTGGAAGGCAAGTAGGTGAACTAGGATCGAAAGCTGTTGGAATTCCCAAAAGAATAGATGAAAGTTTAGAAAGATTAGAACAGGGCGATTTACAATTGCAAATAAGAATGGGTGAGTCTGATAGGCAATTCAAAAAAATGTTTACGGCTCAAAAAACTTTAGGCCATTCAATTCTCATAGGAAGCTTATCAATTGCATCTGCTTTACTTGTAACCAATAAACAAAATAATCTTGCATTGTTGCCACTTTTTTTTGCACTACCAATAAGTATTGATTGGATAAAGTGCCAATTAAGTATGAGAAAAGGCTCACGTTTAGAAAAACTTAAGCGCTAAAAAAATCTATATATTTTTGGGACCTAAACCTAAAGCTCCAGCGAATCTTGCTTGATTTCCTAATTCCTCCTCAATTTTTAAAAGCCTATTATATTTTGCAATCCTTTCACTTCTACTCAAAGAGCCAGTCTTGATCTGACCCGATCTTGTGGCGACAGATAAATCTGCAATTGTTGTATCTTCAGTCTCACCACTTCTATGACTTATAACACTTGTGAAACCAGACATTTTAGCTAACTCAATAGCTTCCAAAGTTTCAGTTAATGTTCCAATTTGATTTACCTTTATTAGGATTGAATTGGCAGATTTTTCTATAATCCCTTTCCGTAATCTTTCTGTATTAGTAACGAATAAATCATCACCTACAAGCTGAACTTTATTCCCTAATTCTTTGTTTAATTCTGACCAACCCTCCCAATCATCCTCAGCTAAACCGTCCTCTATTGAAACTATGGGATAATTAGAAACTAATCTTGAAAGATATGAAATCATTTCAGAACTATTTAAACTTTTTCCTTCATATTTATAAATACCATCACTATAAAATTCAGTACTAGCAGCATCTAAAGCTAAAGATACCTGCTCACCAGGCTTAAATCCAGCTTTTTGAATTGCTTCTAATAATAAGTCCCCTGCTTCTTCGCTTGATGACAAATTCGGGGCAAATCCACCCTCATCGCCTACAGCAGTAGATAAACCTTTTTGATCAAGTAATGATTTTAATGAGTGAAAAATTTCAGTACCCATTCTTAATGATTCACTGAAATTATCAACTCCATGTGGAACAAGCATAAATTCCTGAAAATCAAGACTATTTGGTGCATGAGCACCACCATTTATTACATTCATCAATGGGACTGGAAGAAGATCGGATAATGGATCTCCAAGATATCTATATAGGGGAATGTCTAAAGCATTTGCTGATGCTCTAGCAGTTGCAAGACTTACTGCAAGGATTGAATTTGCTCCAAGGTTAGACTTATTAGGAGTTCCATCAATTTCAATCATTAATTTATCTACTGCAGTTTGATCTAAAGATGACAAACCACATAAAGCCGGCGATATTATTTCATGAATTTTATTAACAGCATTCAAAACGCCTTTCCCCATATATTTCGAACCACCATCTCTTAATTCATGTGCCTCATGAGCACCAGTGCTAGCTCCGCTGGGAACAATTGCTCGACCACTTGCACCACATTCCAAAAATACTTCTGCCTCTACAGTTGGATTGCCTCTTGAATCAAGGACTTGCCTTGCTTCAACAGTATCAATAAGAAAATCAATAGTTTCTTTCACAATTAAATTATTACTATTTAAATCCTATTAATAGCTGAACTATTTGGCTAATATCTGAAATATATTTGTTAACCAACTATAATCTTTTAATTTTATAAGAGCTTAGATATTATTTAACGTTTTTTTTCATTCTAAAGTCCCCGCAAATCCTCTCATCTAAATAATTTTCAAATTCATCTTACAATTTGAAAATTATTGGATGATTATTAATGCAGATCCTATTTAGAATATTAATTAATAATCAACTATAGTTTTTATAGTTTATGAGAGAAACACTTACATCCAGTCCTGAACTATTTAGCGATATTAGTTGGAATCTTCTTTTATTAGGGGAAGAAACCGCAAAAAAATGGGATCATAGCGAATTTAATATTGAACACATAATTCATACATTGTTCTCATCAAGTGAATTCTTTGCCTTCATTGAAAAATTATCAATCGACCAAGATACAGTTTTAGACATAACAGAAGATTTTTTAGAAGAGACACCAACAAATGAGTCAGATATTTTTACTATCGGAGAAGATTTAGAAATTTTATTAGATAACGCGAATCAGATTAAAACTCAATGGGGATCGAGATTAATAGAAATCCCTCATTTACTAATTGCTCTTGGAAGAGATTTAAGAATTGGAAATTATGTTTTTGAAGAAGGAAACCTTTCAATGGAAAAATTAGAGGAAGAATTAAAATTTTACCCAAATATTAATCAATCAAAAGATTCTTTTAATTATGGGAATGTAATTGAAATAAATAATCAATCTAATTTTGAATCAAACAACGAGACTAACGAGACTTTTGTAAAAGAAGAAAAATTTAAACAAGCTATTGTTCCATTACCGAAAAGTGAACTTCAAATTGAAACCAAAAAACAAGTTGGAAAAGATGAAAATGCTCTTTCAATTTACGGAAAAGATTTAACAGAATCAGCTAAAAAAGGTTTACTGGATCCCGTTTTAGGAAGAGAAAATGAGATCAATAATTTAATGAGGGTACTCTGCAGAAGAAACAAAAATAACCCTATACTTATTGGCAATCCTGGAGTTGGTAAAACCTCAATTGCAAAATTACTTGCTCAATTAATTGTAGACAAAAAAGTTCCTGATACTTTAAAGGACTTAAAAATTATTTCACTTGACTTGGGTGCATTAGTTTCTGGGACCAAATTTAGAGGTCAACTAGAGGAAAGACTAAGCTTAATTATGCAGGAACTAAATAATCCAAACCAAGGAATGATTCTATTTATTGATGAAATTCACTCAATATTAAGTTCTGACAGATCTTCTACCGACATCAGTAATATCTTAAAACCTTTACTAGCTGAAGGAGAACTTAGATGTATCGGTACAACAACGCCTGAGAAATTTCGTGAAACTATTGAAAAAGATCAGGCATTAAATAATTGCTTTCAAAAGATAGCTGTTAATGAGCCTTCAGTAGAATTAAGCGCAAAAATATTACAAGGGATCAAAAAGAAATATGAATCACATCATGGCATAAAAATTTCTGAAGAGGCTGTAAACTATTCCGCAAAATTGGCCGATAGATACATCAGCGATAAATGTCTCCCTGATAGTGCAATAGATTTAATTGATGAAGCAGCTGCACAGTTGAAAATCGAGTCTAATAATATGCCTCAAATTATTCTCCAACAAGAAAACAAACTTAATTCAATTGATGAAAAATTGAATAATTTGCAAGGAGAAAATATCGAAGCTCAAGAAAAACTATTGAATAATAGACAACAATCAGAGGCAAAATTGAACGTTCTTTTGAAAAATTGGAACAATTTACGTGAAGAAATGGAGGAATTATCTATTTTAATGAAAGAAGAAGATAAGCTAACCAAACAAATTAAAGATAAATCAAATCGCGAAATTGAAAATGATCTAGATTATTTAGAAAAGCTTGAAGAAGAGTTAAATGAAATAGAGAATGACATACATAAACTTGAAGAGAACTTTAATAAAATAAAGAAAAATAGAAATTTTCCTTTTAAATATCAAGTTGAACCTGATGATATTGCAGATGTTATATCAAAAATCACAGGTATTCCAATTTCTAAAGTAGTTTCAAATGAACGTAAGAAATTAGTCAATCTAGAAACAGAACTAAGTGAAAAAGTTATTGGACAAGAAAAAGCCATAGAAGCTGTTTCTGCTGCAATTAGAAGAGCTCGAGTTGGTATGAAAAGTCCTAAAAGACCTATTGGATCTTTTTTATTTATGGGTCCTACTGGTGTTGGTAAAACAGAATTAGCAAAATCTCTTGCAACAGTTTTATTTGATGAAGAAGACGCACTTTTAAGATTAGACATGAGTGAATATATGGAGAAAAATGCCGTAGCAAGACTTTTAGGAGCTCCCCCAGGTTATGTTGGTTATGAAGAGGGAGGTCAATTAACTGAAGCTGTAAGACGTAAACCCTATTCAGTAATACTTCTTGATGAAATAGAAAAAGCACATGTAGAAGTATTTAATATCCTTTTGCAAGTCTTAGATGAAGGAAGATTAACGGACTCTCAGGGAAGGACTGTAGATTTCAAAAATACGGTAATCATTATGACAAGTAACCTAGCTGGTAAATCTATACTGGAGTATTCACAAAAGATTTCTAAAAGTGAAGGAAAGTTAGAAAAAGATCAACAAACTCTAGATGATTCAATTAGTAATGCATTGTCTTCAATTTTTAGACCTGAATTTTTAAATAGAATTGACGAAGTGGTAAAGTTTGATCCATTATCTATTGATGAACTTCAAAAAATAATCATTCTACAAACAGAAGATTTAAAGAACCTGCTACTTGAGCAGAAAATAAATATCTCTATAGACAAAAAAGTTATCAACAAAATTGCAAACGATTCTTACGAACCTGAATATGGTGCTAGGCCACTTAGCAGGGAACTTAGAAGACAAATTGAAAATCCCTTAGCTGCAAAACTTTTAGAGGATAATTTCAAAAATAAAAAAAATATAACAATTAAACTTAACGCTGCTAAAAAAGATGAGATCGTTTTCAAACCTAGCTGAGGAGTAAATCAATAAGCTAAAATAAAAACTAAAGCATAAAGCTTAATTTCAAAAAAATTTTGTGACAAGTCCTACTACTAATAAAGAACCTCTTAAAAAGGATTCTCCTGAAGTTGAAGAGCCTAAAAAAAAGAAAAATTTTTTTAGATCTACCTACGATGAGCTTAGACTTGTCGTGTGGCCTAACAAACAACAACTTTTTAGCGAATCAGTAGCAGTTATAATTATGGTATCCTTTTCTGCTGCAGCCATTGCTTCTGTTAGCAGATTTTATGGATGGGCAGCCTCGCAAATTTTTGGTTGAATTATCTCCCGAATATCCATTAATAAAGATCTTAATTAAGCTTCCAGAAAAATGAGTAATGAATTAACTACAAACCTTGCTTCTTCAAAAGCAAATACAAGTATCGCAAGATGGTATGCAGTTCAAGTAGCATCAAGCTGTGAAAAAAAAGTAAAAGCGACTCTTGAGCAGAGATCAGTAACTTTAGGTGTTAATAATAGAATCATTGAAATTGAAATTCCCCAAACTCCAGGAATTAAATTAAAAAAAGATGGAAGCAGACAAACTACTGAAGAAAAAGTTTTCCCAGGTTATGTCCTCGTAAGAATGATTTTGGACGAAGATACAATGATGGCTGTTAAAAGTACTCCAAATGTAATTAACTTTGTCGGTGCTGAAGACGGAAGAGGCAGCGGAAGATCGCGAGGTCATATCAAACCTCGACCATTATCCAGACAAGAAGTTAATAGAATCTTTAAGCGCGCATCAGAGAAAAAAGCTGTAATCAAGTTAGATATTGAAGAAAAAGATAGAATCATTGTAACTAGCGGTCCATTCAAGGATTTCCAGGGAGAAGTTATAGAAGTTTCCGGAGAAAGAAATAAATTAAAAGCATTACTTTCAATATTTGGGCGCGAGACTCCTGTAGAATTAGAATTCTCCCAAATCAATAAACAAAATTAATTTCTAATTGTTCTTGTTTATCGAGTAAAATTATGATTCTCTACTCCAGCTTAAATTCTCTAATCTTTCTCTAATCTAATGGCAAAAAAAATTGTTGCAGTTATCAAGCTTGCTCTACAAGCAGGCAAAGCAAATCCTGCTCCTCCTGTAGGGCCAGCTTTAGGACAACATGGTGTCAATATCATGGCATTTTGCAAAGAATACAACGCAAGGACACAAGATAAAGCAGGTTTTGTAATTCCAGTCGAGATTTCTGTTTTTGAAGATAGAAGCTTTACTTTTATCACAAAAACACCTCCTGCTTCCGTCTTAATAACAAAAGCAGCTGGAATAGAGAAAGGTTCAGGTGAATCCGCAAAAGGCTCTGTTGGGAATATAAGTAAAGCTCAATTAGAAGAAATAGCCAAAACTAAGCTTCCTGATCTAAACTGTTCTAGTGTTGAATCAGCAATGAAAGTAATTGAGGGTACTGCTCGTAATATGGGCGTCTCTATCACTGATTGAGTTCAATACACAATTTCTCACTATTTAGGGGAGGTTAGTTAATAACCGTTTGCACCCAATATTATTATGAAAAAACTATCTAAAAGAATGGCGGCTCTATCAACAAAGATAGAAGATCGCATTTACGCACCACTTGAAGCTCTTAGTATTATCAAGGAAAATGCTAATGCAAAATTTGATGAAACTATTGAAGCACATATACGTCTAGGTATTGATCCAAAATATACTGATCAACAATTAAGGACCACTGTTGCATTACCACATGGTACTGGCCAAAGCATCAAAATTGCAGTAATTACAAGCGGTGAGAATGTATCGAAAGCTAAGGCTGCTGGTGCAGATTTATTTGGCGAAGAAGATCTTGTAGAAAGCATCAACAAGGGAAATATGGAGTTTGATCTACTTATTGCAACTCCAGACATGATGCCAAAGGTTGCAAAATTAGGAAGAGTTTTAGGACCTAGAGGTTTAATGCCTAACCCTAAAGCTGGGACAGTAACTAATGACATTGCTAATGCAATAAAAGAATTCAAAGCTGGTAAGCTCGAATTTAGAGCAGATAAGGCTGGAATCGTTCATGTCCGCTTTGGAAAAGCAAGTTTCACAAAAGAGGCACTATTTGACAACTTAAAAACCTTACAAGAATCAATTGATAAAAATAAACCAAGTGGAGCTAAAGGAAAGTATTGGAAAACTTTTTATGTAACTTCAACAATGGGGCCTTCAGTTCAATTAGACATAAATGCTGTACAAGATTACCAACCTGAAGGTTAACGCTTTGTAGTATAATTTAAATTGCAATAATACGGCCAAAGAAAGTAGGTTGATTTAGTTTTTCTAAATTTTTAATTCCTACCGAGGACTCGTCTTAAGTTATTTCTTTTTGGATCTAATAAAAGCGGCCTCTTTAAAAGAACTTTGCCGCATTTCCTGCTCTCCCTAAATTACGATCCAAAAAACATCAATGGGCCGAACACTAGAGAATAAGCAAAAAATCGTTACTGAGATTAAATCTCTTTTAGACGAATCGGAAATGGCTGTAGTTCTTGACTATAAAGGTTTAACTATCAAAGAGATGTCAGATTTGCGATCTAGATTGCAAACAACTAACGGCATCTGCAAAGTTACTAAAAATTCATTAATGCGAAAAGCTATTGATGGAGATAGTAATTGGAACGATCTTGAATCTTTACTGACCGGAACAAATGCTTTTGTGTTAATTAAAGAAGATGTTGGTGATGCTGTAAAAGCAATCCAATCTTTTCAAAAAGACACCAAAAAATCCGAGACCAAAGGAGCTTTATTTGAAGGCAGACTTCTTAGCGATTCTGAAATAAAAGAAATTGCAAGTCTTCCATCTAAAGAAGTATTGATGGCAAAAATTGCTGGCGCTCTAAATGGCGTAGCAACAAAACTTGCGATCTCTATCAATGAAGTGCCTTCTGGACTTGCTAGATCACTTAAACAACATTCTGAAAAATCAGAATCTTAAATCAAAACCCTAATTAACTTTTAAGAAAATGTCCGCAAAAACTGAAGAAATTCTTGAATCATTAAAATCTTTATCACTTTTAGAAGCATCTGAGCTTGTAAAGCAAATTGAAGAGGCTTTTGGTGTATCTGCTGCAGCTTCTGCAGGTGTAGTAATGGCAGCTCCAGGCGCAGCTGGCGGTGACGCAGATGGTGGCGCTGCTGAAGAAAAAACTGAATTTGATGTAGTTCTCGAAAGCTTTGATGCAGCTGCAAAAATCAAAGTACTTAAGGTTGTAAGAAATGCAACTGGTCTAGGTCTTGGCGATGCAAAAGCACTTGTTGAATCTGCACCAAAAACAGTAAAAGAAGGAATTGCCAAAGCAGATGCTGAATCTTTAAAGAAAGAGATTGAAGAAGCTGGCGGTAAAGTTACACTTAAGTAAGAGTACATTTTTTCAAGCCGATAACCTTAATATCGGCTTCAAAAATTATGAAAAGTGATAGTATTGCGATTGAAGCCGCAACTGATGGAGCCTGCAGTGGTAATCCAGGTCCAGGTGGTTGGGGCGGTTTAATAATTTTTGACGATAACAGTGAATTAGAAATAGGTGGTTCCGAGCAAAATACTACTAATAATAGGATGGAACTCACTGCGGCTATAAAAACTCTTGAGAGATTAAAAATCTATAAATTAAAAGAAAACTTTAAACTAAGAACTGATAGTAAATATGTTATAGAGGGTTATACAAAATGGATTATTAATTGGAAGAAAAATGGATGGAAAACAAGTTCAGGAAAACCAGTTCAAAATCTTGATCTATGGCAAAAAATTGATCAATTAAGAATTAATGGCCTAATAATGGAATATGTTAAAGGTCATAGCGGGGATGAACAAAATGATAGGGTTGATAAAATTGCAACTAATTACAGCAAAGGTATATCTATAGAAAGTAACTTAAAAAAAGTAGAATCCTCAGTTGATTTTTTTGAAAAAAATGCACCTGCAGAAATTCAGGAATTATTTTCCCGAAATGAATTAATTCAAAAATTTGCTGAAAAAAAGTACCTGTTAAGTTCACCTGAACTAGACACCTTATTAGGTGATGAAAACCATTTAAAGATAAAACAATATTCACTTTTTGAATGGCGTAATTGGAGATTGATTCCTAAAGATAAAAAATATTGGATAATAGAAAAAAAAGAAGCCTAATTTTTTATGAATGAACAGAAGGGGGGATTTAAAAATCTTTATAAAAACTTGATAACCCCTGTATTAAAAAAAGACTCTGGTATTGATGCAGAATACTTAACAAATTTATCTCTTAGTCTCCTATCATTTAGTTCAAGAAAATATGATTGGCCTATAGTATCTTCTATCTTAAAAAATCTAAATGAAGAATTTTCTGTAGTTGATAAAAGGTTAACTCAGAACATATGTGGAATAAATTTTTGTAATCCAATTGGTTTAGCAGCGGGTTTTGACAAAAATGGAAATGCCGCAAATATATGGAAAGATTTTGGTTTTGGATTTGCTGAGCTTGGTACAGTAACTAAATTTGCTCAGAATGGAAATCCCAAACCAAGGTTATTTAGATTAGCAGAAGAAGAAGCAGCATTAAATAGAATGGGTTTCAATAATAATGGTGCTGAAAATCTAGTTAAAAACTTTGTCGAACAAGGTATTGAGTTTAAAAAAAACAGGGAGAATATTTGTTTAGGGATAAATTTTGGGAAGTCAAAAATTACAGGTTTATCTCAAGCAAAAGATGATTATTTAACTTCTCTAAAATTATTAATTCCATATTGTGATTACGCAGCAATAAACATTAGTTCTCCAAATACTGAAGGGCTAAGAAAATTACAAGATCCAATTCTTCTAAAAGAACTCCTTAGAGAAATTAAAAACTTACCTAATTGTCCACCATTATTTGTAAAAATTGCGCCAGATTTAGGCCTTAAAAATATTGAAGATATTTGCCAATTAATAATCGAGGAAAACATCGATGGAATAATTGCTACAAACACCAGCATTGATAGATTAGGTCTTGAAAATAGAAAGATCAGGCAGACTGGATTATTACTCTCTCAAGAGAATGGAGGATTAAGTGGAAGGCCTCTCCAAAAAAAAGCAAATCAAATAATAAAACATATACATAATATTGATAAAAAGATTATTTTAATTGGAGTTGGTGGCATAGATAGTCCTGAATCAGCTTGGGAAAGAATTTGTTCTGGAGCATCATTAATTCAACTTTATACAGGATGGATATATAAGGGTCCACAATTAGTACCAGATATACTTGAGGGAATTATAAAGCAACTCAATAACCATCAATTATCTAGTATAAAAGATGCAATTGGATCAGATTTAAAATGGGTTGAATAAAATTAAAGAATGAATAATGAACCTCATGATTACTCAACGTTAGCAATGCAAGGATCAAACTTGAAGCACGGTGGAAATGTATATGCAACTGCGAAAAAATTAAATTTATTACCCTCCGAAATCATTGATGCAAGTGCATCATTAGTCCCCTTTGATCCCCCTCAAATACTAATAGATTCAATAAATGCGGAAATTAAGAATCTTGGCTTTAGATATTACCCAGAAAGAAACTTGAGTGATCTGAAAGAAATAATCGGCAAATTTCATGGGATAAATCCAGACAATATATTGCCTGGAAATGGAGCTTCTGAATTAATAACTTGGGCAGGTTATGAAGCCTCCAAATTCGGAATAAGTTGTATTCCTTCTCCATCATTTGTTGATTATGAAAGATCTTTAAATTGTTGGAATAGCAATTTTATACATTGCGAATTACCAAAAAACTGGAATGATATTTTTCCTCAATCATTTCCGCTTCATCCAAAAGGTGATGTTATTTGGATAACAAATCCACATAACCCAACCGGTCAATTATGGGAAAAGAATTCATTGGAGGAAGTTGTGAAAAAATATAAATTAGTTATCTGCGATGAAGCTTTCTTATCGATAACACCTAATGGAGAGAAAGAATCTTTAATACCATTAACCAAAAGATTTGATAATTTATTAGTCTTGAGAAGCTTGACCAAAATCTTCAATATTCCTGGTCTTAGATTAGGTTACGTTATTGGCTCATCGAAAAAACTTAAACAATGGGAAATAAATAGAGATCCTTGGCCTTTAAATTCATTTTCTATTAAAGCCGGAATTGATCTACTAAGTAATAAGAAATTTTATGAACAGTGGACAAAAAAGATTCACAGCTGGATAAATATTGAAAAAAAGAGAGTATTTGAAAAATTATTAAAAATAGAGAACCTTAAAATTCATAACTCTTCAACCAACTTTTTTTTAATAGAAAGTGCAGCATCCTTGTCGCCAAATATAAAATACTTAGAAAATAAGGGAATATTGCTTAGAGAATGCACTTCATTTAGATTTCTTGACGAAAAGTGGGCAAGAATAAGTCTGCAGAATAGAAAAAATAACACTCTTTTATGTGAAGAAATTCAGAATTCTTTTAAAAAATAATTAATATACTTTTTAATCTCATTTTTAGATTTAATTTTATTATTATTTTCCATATTCTTCTTCATGAGATCTAATATTTCATAATGATTTTTTCCCTTTTTTGATTTTGTTTTAAAAATTCTTTCTAGAGTTTCTTCAAAAACTTCTTTAGACATTTTATTCTGATTGATTAAAACTGAGCCTCCACGTGCAGCAAGAATCATGGCATTTTTCTCCTGATGATTATTTTTAGAATCTGGATATGGAATTAAAATTGAAGGTTTTTCAGCCTCCATTAATTCATTGATTGTTCCTGCACCAGATCTCGATATTACAAGATCACAGTTTTGAATTAAAGCTGCTATTTCATCAGTAAATTTCTTTTGAATATAATTTTTGGAGTTTTTTACATGAAAAGGTTTTAGATGAGATTGGCCAACAATATGAACTATCCGAAATTGTTTTTTTATTAAAAATTCTAGAGATTCATAAAGAATTTGATTTATAGCTTTTGCTCCTTGACTACCTCCCATAACAATCAAAAGGGGGCCATATCCTTTTGGAACCCATTCTGGCAAAAAATTAAATTTATAGAATTGCTCTCTTAAAGGTGTTCCAGTGAAAATAGTTTTACAATTTTTTAAATAAGAATTTGTTTCTTTAAATCCTAAAAGAACATAGTTACATAAAAAACCAAAATATTTCGTTACCATTCCTGGAATTACATTTGATTCATGAATAATGATAGGAATCCTTAGAAGTTTTGAAGCAACAATAGTAGGTGCTGATATATAACCGCCAGTCGCAAAAACTAAGTTAATTTTTTTTTCTTTTAAGATCCTAATTATTTGAAAAGTTGACATTAAAATTTCTATATATTGATAAAACAAAAAAATATTTTTTCTTGGAGTCTTTATATTCAAAGTCCTCAAATTATATTTTTCGGGAATAAAATTTGCATCAAGTCTTTGACTAACGCCCAACCAATGAATATTCCATTCATCTTCCACCTCTTTAGAAACTGCTAAGGCTGGGAAAATATGCCCCCCTGTCCCACTTGCTGCAACTAATAAATTATTTTTTTTAGACATAAAAACCTAAAATAGTAGAATAAAATCACCAATGATTAATATGTTTAATTTAAACTTATTCAAAAATATAGGATTTCTTCTCTACTTATTTGTTTATCTTATTTTTCCCTATTCAGCAATAACGCAAACTTTGAAAGTTGATTTTATAAGAAATCTAGAAAACTCCTTAAATGCAAAAGATTTAGAATTCATCAAAAAAAATTTTAGAAATGATGAAAGCCAAAATATAACAAAACAATTTTCAAAGATTATTTATGATTTCCCTAACAGCAAATGGAAAATCAAAAGATTAAAATCTAAAATTCCAGATGAAGATATTTTACGAATAAAAGTTTTTGGGGAAAAAATAGTTAATAGAGAAATATATTTACTCGAATCCAAATTTGATTATTTATTTTCAATCGTAAATGGAAAAATAGATGAAGGGATTATCAAAAATCTATTCACCACAATAAGAAACGATAATAAAAAAATAGATATTAGTTTTAAAATTCCTGATAGAGTTCTTACTGGTTCAAAATACGATATAGATATAATTCTAAATAAGCCTCTTGAAGAAGTGATTATTGCTGGAGCTATAAAACCTCATCAAGTTAATTCATTGTTTGAACAAGAAATATTATTGGAGCCATTGGCGTCTGGAGGGATTTTTAAAATAACAAGAGCCCCTTCAAAACCAGGGATACAAATTTGGTCAGGAATCATAGCTCATCCTGAAGGAATGATTACTTTCACTAAGAGCATTGATATTGTTGATAAGATATAGCCTAAGCGTCGTTTAACGAAGCCACACCTGGTAAAGTTTTGCCTTCTAAAAGTTCCAAACTAGCCCCACCTCCAGTAGATATATGAGACATTTTCTCAGCTAATCCTGCTTTTTCAACTGCTGCAACTGAATCTCCACCACCAATTATTGTACAAACTTCAGAGAAAGCACTTAAGTCCGCAAGAGTTGTAGCTATTGCATTTGTACCGTCTGCAAATTTATCAAATTCAAAAACTCCCATTGGACCATTCCAAATAATTGTCTTACATTCTGCAAGAGCATTCTGAAAAACTTTAATGGAATCTGGACCAATATCTAGACCCATCCAATTCCCACTAATTGCATCAATTTGAGATATTTTACTATTGGCTTCAGGAGAAAATTCATCAGCCAAAACAACATCAGTGGGTAATAGCAATTCTACTCCTTTTGCTTTTGCTTTTGCTTCTAATTCTTTAGCAAGCTCGAGTTTATCCTCTTCTACAAGGCTCTTTCCGACATCTAAACCTCTAGCTTTATAAAAAGTGAAAATCATACCTCCACCAATCATAATTTTGTCGCACTTATCTAGTAAAGAATCAAGTACTCCTATTTTGCTACTAACCTTTGATCCTCCAACTATTGCTGCCAATGGACGATTTGGAGAATCTACAGCTCCTTGTAGGTATTTCAATTCTTTTTCTAAAAGGAATCCAGCTACTGAGGGACTTAAATAATTTGTAACACCCTGAGTTGAAGCATGCGCTCTATGAGCAGCACCGAAAGCATCATTTACATACATATCTGCATGTGATGCTAATTTTTTAGCAAACTCAAGGTCGTTCTTTTCCTCTTCACCAAAAAAACGAACATTTTCAAGTAAAAGAACATCTCCATTAGATAAGCTATTTGATTGTGCAACTGCTTCATCCCCAATACAACTGTTAGTAAGAGCAACATTTTGCCCCAACAATTCACTTAATCTTGCTGCTACTGGAGTTAATCTCATTTTTTCATTTACCTGACCCTTTGGTCTACCAAAATGAGCAGCTAAAATAACTTTTGCGGAATGATTAATAAGATATTCAATAGTTGGGATCGCTGCACGAATACGTGTATCGTCGGTTATTTGACCATCTTCATTTAATGGAACATTAAAATCTACTCTTACAAGAACTTTTTTGCCTTCTAAATGTGTCTTATCAAGACTGGAAAGAGATAATTTTGACATTAAACAAGCTATATTTATAATCTCAAGACCCTAACGTTAATTTAGGCTTATTGGGTTAAAAAGTAGTTACTGTTACCTATGCCTTAATAAATTTTAAAAATTAACGATTATAAAAATTTTTTAGTCATTAAATTTATACTAAACTTTAGAAGTAAATACTTTTGAAACTTATAAAAACTAAAAAGAATACAAAATTTAATTTGATTTATTGAAGTGGACATACCCAAAATCCAATGGTACCCAGGCCATATCGCAAAAGCAGAAAAGAAATTATCTGAAGTTATCAATAAAGTAGATTTAGTCATAGAAGTTAGAGATGCACGAATTCCTTTGTCAACAGGACATCCACACTTAAATAAATGGATAAATAATAAAAAACATATTCTTGTTATTAACAGATCAGACATGATCTCCCCTCATACAATCAATAGTTGGAACAAATGGTTTAATGCTAAAGATCAGTATCCTCTTTGGTGTGATGCTAAAAGAGGAATAGGGATTAAAGAAATTTGTAAGTCAGCCAAAGATTCTAGGTCGTCAATCGACGAAAGAAGACTTTCTAGAGGAATGCGAATTAGGCCAATTAGAGCCCTTACACTTGGTTTTCCAAACGTAGGAAAGTCAGCATTAATTAATAGAATTGCAAAAAAAAGAGTTGTAGATAGCGCTAGGAAAGCAGGCGTGACTCGTAATTTAAGATGGATAAAATTAGAAAGTGGTATAGATCTGCTAGATGCTCCTGGTGTTATACCTCCAAATTTAGAAGATCAAAAATCAGCACTTAATCTTGCACTTTGTGACGATATTGGTGAAGCTGCTTATGAAATAGAGAGTGTCGCAGTTGGGTTTATCAAAATTATATCCACTCTCAACAAAGATAAGAATGCGAATATCTCAGTTAAACAAATATCTAATAGATATGGAGTTGATATTACCAAAGGCTTTAAGAGTCCTTCTGCTTGGATCAATGAAGCAGCTTCAAAACACACCTCAGGTGATAAAAGGAGAATGTCTCATAAGTTATTGGAAGATTATAGAAATCAAATGCTGGGTAAAATTGCTTTAGAAGTCCCACTATGGAATTAAATAATCAAAATTCTTTCGGCATTGGAGAAGGTGAGCTTATAGAAATTATTTATGAGCTACCTCTGCCTATGAGACTAGACAGATGGTTGGTAAGTAAAAGGCCAGAACAAAGTAGAGCAAGAATTCAACATTTTATAAATTCAGGTTTAGTACTTGTAAACTATAAGACCGCAAAAGCAAAAACCCCATTAAAAAAAGGTGACAATGTTCAAATATGGATGCCTCCTCCAGAACCTCTTATTTATTTGAAACCTGAAAAAATGGATTTAAATATCCTTTTTGAAGACGAGCACATCATAGTAATCAATAAACAAGCAGGTCTAATAGTTCATCCAGCCCCTGGACACAAATCTGGAACTTTAGTGAATGGATTACTTTTTCACTGTAAAGATCTGCCTGGGATTAATGGGAAACTAAGACCTGGGATTGTTCACAGATTAGATAAAGATACCTCCGGATGTATGGTGGTTGCAAAAAGCCAAGAGGCATTAGTAAATCTCCAGAAACAAATTAAAGAAAAAATAGCATCACGCGAATATATTGCAGTAATTCATGGAGCACCTAATTCTGAAGAAGGCCAAATAGTGGGACACATTGGCAGAGATAAATTAAATAGATTGAAATATAAAGTAGTTGAAGAAACTTCAGGAAGGTATGCCTGTACCTATTGGAAATTAGAAGAAAGATTTGGCAATTACTCATTAATGAGTTTTAAACTAGATACGGGGCGAACGCATCAAATAAGAGTTCATTGCGCTCACATTAATCATCCAATTGTGGGTGATCCATTATATGGAAGATGTAAAAAACTACCATGTAAATTAGATGGCCAAGCTTTACACGCCATCAAGCTTGGACTTATACATCCAATAAATGGTAAAGAAATGATATTTGAATCAGAATTACCATTAGATATTCAAAAATTACTAAGTGTTCTTAAAGTTAAATGAGATTTAAAGAGGAATTTAGAAGCGATTTTGTATACGGGTTTTTAGTTTTAGTGAATATTGTAGAACTTTCTCCTTCATCAACTATCTTTCCATGATTCATAACTAGCAACCTATTACAAAATCTTTTAGCAATGCCTAAATCATGGGTAATAAAAATAATCGTTAAATTCATTTTTTCTTGAAAGACTCTTAGTAATTCAAGAATCTCTATTTTTACTGAAGCATCCAACATATTTACGCTCTCATCACAAATTAAAATTTTTGGCTTTAACAATAGTGCCCTGGCCAATGAAATTCTTTGCAATTGACCACCAGATAATTGGTTAGGATAAGAATTAAAAAAATCATTATTTAAGGGAAGATTTAAATTTCTTAACATTGATTTTATTTCTTTTTCGATTTTTCTTTTATCTGAAATTTTTTGAATAAAAAATATATCTTCCAAAATATTTTTAATTGTCATTTTCGGATTCAAACTTGAAAAAGGATCTTGAAAAATAATTTGCACTTTATTGTTATTTTTAAAAGATTTATTTTTTTTCGATGCACGATTTTTATCATAAATTTTGATTTCACCACCTCTTACTTTAAGAAGTCCAATTAAAGCCCTACATAATGTACTTTTACCACTCCCTGAAGAACCAACTATCCCAAGAGTCTCATTCTCATATAACTTGAAACTAACTTCATTTAAAGCCTTATTCCATTTATTAAGGAAAATGGAAGAATTTAATTTATACCAATGTCTTAGGTTATTTACCTCTAGAACGACCTCATCTCGAACATTATTTTTAGAATTTGGTTCTAATACTATTTTTGAAGCATTTACTAACTTTTTCCCGATATCTGATTTTGGTGATTGAAAAATATCTAATATATTCCCTTTTTCAACAATTGATCCCTTTTCAATTATTGCAACTTTTTTACACCACTTTGCTGCAAGATTAATATCATGACTAATTAAAATTAAAGTTGTATCAAATTCATTACATAGATGAATTATTTCTTGCATAATTTCAAAACTTGTTTTGGTATCTAAGCTTGTTGTAGGTTCATCAGCTATTAATAATTTAGGTTTCAAAGCAAGTGCCATTGCTATAGAAACTCTCTGTCTCATTCCACCGCTAAATTGATGTGGGAAAGAATTAAGTCTACTTTCTTCAATTCCGACTTTTTGAAAAACTTCTCTTACTAATTTTTTAATAGCTAAAGATGATTTAGTTTGATCATGTGTTTTAAATAATTCATATAAATGATCCCCAACTCTCATTAGCGGATTAAGTTTTTTTATAGAGTCTTGATAAATAAATCCAAAATTCTTTCTTCTAAATAATTGTGCATCTTTGTTATTTATTTTCCTAGGATCTACACTAGAAATCGATAGATACCCTTTAGAAGTGGCCTTTTCAGGCAATATACTTACTAATGTTTTTGCAAAAGTGGTCTTTCCACATCCAGAAGGTCCTATTATGGCCAAATGATCTCCACTATCTATTTCCAAATTAAAATTTTTGATAATAGGTTTCTGTTTTAGACCATATTTAACAGTAAGATTTTTAACTACAATAATTTTTTCTTTATTTTTTTCCATGATTTATAGCAAATTTCTCTAGACCTAAATAAAATACATCTAAAGCAATATAAAATGTCCGAGGCAGCTGCAAATTCAAAAGAAAAAAACGAAATTGAAGTTTCCAAAACTATTTTGCCTGAAAATAAAAAATATGAAAGTGAATCTTTGAATTATCAAATAAACATTCCCGATTGGCTTATTAAAGATATTAATAATTTTGAAAAATCAAATAAAGAAAATTATGAGAATCAAAACCTCATAGTAAAGGCTTTTAAACTTGCTTATAAAGCTCATGATGGACAATTTCGCGCGAGCGGCGAGCCATACATTATCCACCCTGTTGCTGTTGCAAATCTCCTTAAAGAAATAGGTGCTAGTTCATCAGTTATTGCCGCAGGCCTTTTACATGATGTAGTTGAAGATACTGGCATTGATTTATCTGAAATAGAAACAAATTTTGGATTAGAAGTAAAAATACTTGTAGAGGGTGTAACAAAATTAGGCGGCATTCACTTTAACAACAGGACTGAAGCACAAGCTGAAAATCTTAGGAAAATGTTTTTGGCTATGGCCAGCGATATCAGAGTTGTCTTAGTAAAACTTGCAGATCGACTTCATAACATGAGAACAATTGAATGGCTAAATGATGAGAAAAAACTAAGAATAGCGAGAGAAACAAGAGAGATTTATGCACCATTAGCTAATCGACTAGGAATAAACAGATTTAAATGGGAATTAGAAGATTTAGCTTTTAAATTCCTAGAGCCTAAAGAATATCTGGATCTTAAAGATCAAATCGCTGTTAAAAGAAGTGATAGAGAAAAAAGATTAAAAGTAACTTTGAATCTTATGAAGGAAAACTTGATTTCAGCAGGTTTGAAAAATTTTGAAATAACAGGAAGGCCAAAACATCTTTATGGCATCTGGTGCAAAATGGAAAGACAACAAAAGCATTTTCACGAGATTTATGATGTTGCTGCCCTAAGAATTATCGTGGACAATTCAGATAGTTGTTATAGAGCTTTAGCAGTTGTTCATGATACTTTCAAACCAATTCCAGGTAGATTTAAAGACTATATAGGATTACCAAAACCCAATGGATATCAATCCTTACACACTTCTGTGATTGGAAGACATCGACCTATTGAAGTTCAAATTAGAACTACTTCGATGCATCAAATTGCTGAATATGGTATTGCCGCTCATTGGCAATACAAAGAGGGTGGTTCTCCTGCTAAAAGTAATGCCGAGAGATTTAATTGGCTAAGACAATTAGTAGAATGGCAACAAGAAGGTAATGAAAGGGATCATAATGATTATTTAGCTTCAATTAAAGAAGATTTATTTGATGAAGAGGTATTTGTGATCACTCCAAAAGGAGATGTTGTTGGTTTAAGGAAAGGATCTACCGCGATAGATTTCGCCTACAGAATTCATTCTGAAGTTGGAAATCACTGTAATGGAATAAGAATTAATGACAAGCTTTCTCCATTATCTACAGCACTTCAAAATGGTGACTTCATAGAAATTTTGACAAGTAATAATGCTACTCCAAGCTTGGATTGGCTGAACTTTGTAGTTACGCCAACTGCTAAAAATAGAATTCGCCAATGGTATAAGAAAAGCCATCGTGATGAAACGATTAAAAGAGGTAGAGATTTACTTGAAAAAGAAGTAGGTAGAAACGGTTTTGAAGCATTACTTTCTAGTGAAGCCATGAAAAAAGTTGCAAATCGATGCAATTTAAAAACTACTGAAGACCTTCTTGCATCTCTTGGTTTTGGTGGTTTAACTTTGCATCAAGTATTAAACAGACTAAGAGAAGAAATAAAATTACAGACAGAAGATGTAAAAAATGATTCTGACTCTGAAATAGCAAAATCTCTTAAAAGTAATAGTAATTTATCCACTAATCAATCTAATACAGCAGCTAAATCGCCAATTTCCGGGATAGAAGGTCTTGATTACAGAATAGGTAAATGCTGTGCCCCACTCCCAGGCGAGGATATTATCGGAACTGTCTCGCTCGGCAACCATGGTATAACTATACATAGGGAAGATTGTGAAAATGTAATACCAATTCCAATAGAGAGAAGATTACCTGTCGGTTGGAATCAAGATGATAAAACTGTCGATAATAAGTTTCCAATTCAGCTACGGATAGAAGTAATTGATAGAGTTGGAGTTCTAAAAGATATTCTTATGCGGTTATCTGATAAAGGTATAAACGTCAGCGATGCCAATGTTAAAACTGCTTATGGTAAACCAGCAATTATAAATCTTTGTGTAGGTCTTGAAAGTTATAATCAACTTCACAAAACAATTGAACAAATTAAATCAATGGCAGATGTTTTAGATATTGCCAGAGTTGGACAAAGTTAATTTTAAAATCAGATCAATCTATCTTTTACTTTTTATCTTGTAGATAAAAAAAACAATACTGCCGCAAATCAAAGCTAATAAAATACCTACACAAGATGAACCTAAGAGTAATTTAAGGGAAAAAATTCTACCTTGTTTCCATAAGTCATCAATAACTAAACTTTTTTCAAGAATTTTATTAGAAGAATTATTTAAAAAAATCGAACCAACTTTATAGTTAAAATAATAAAGTGGAATATAAGTAAAAGGGTTACTGATCCAGGTACCAATTGCAGCGAGAACAATATTTCCCTTAGCTATTTTCGCAAAAAATATCCCCATTAAAGTCTGAAACCCAAAAAAAGGAAAGCAGCCACTAAATACCCCTACAGCTAAACCTTTAGCATTAAAGAAAGGACTTCCATTCTGATTCCTAAATAATGATAGAATTTTCTTATAGGTAATTTCTCTTTTAAATCTCATTCAGAAAGAAAATTCAAAATTAAATTCTTGATAATCTTACTTAATTATCCATAACAAAGCGAGAGATGGATTCGATAGTTACTACAGAAGATACGATAGCCGCAATTGCTTCAGCTATAAGTATAGGGAAAGGAGGAGTTGCGATAATAAGAGTATCAGGGAAAGATGCAATAAATTCTTGCAAAAAGATTGTTCAAACTAAATCTAAAAATGCATGGGAATCACATAGAGTTTTTCGTGGTTTTATCCAGGAAACCAAACAAAATAAATTTATAGATGAGGTTTTAATTTTAGTGATGAAATCACCAAATAGCTTCACAGGAGAGGATGTAGTTGAACTTCATTGCCATGGCGGAATTATCATAGTAAATAAAGTTTTAAAGATATTATTATCTAGTAATTCTAGAGTTAGACTTGCAAACCCAGGAGAATTTAGTCAAAGAGCTTTTCTTAATGGAAAAATAGACCTTACTCAAGCCGAGTCGATTAATCAATTAATTAATGCAAGCAATACCAGATCAGCAGAATTAGCTTTTAGCGGGGTTCAAGGCGAAATAAAGAAAAAAATTGATGATATTAAAAATGAACTTATAAATCAACTTTGCGAAATAGAAGCGAGAGTTGATTTTGAAGAAGACTTCACAGATTTTGATTACACCAAATATCTAAAAAACATTAAAAAAGTAAAAGAAACAATAGAATTACTAATAGAAAATGCAAAAAGAAATTCATATATTAATAATGGAATATCCATTGCGCTTATAGGTAAAACAAATGTTGGTAAAAGCTCATTATTAAATTTGCTTGCAAAAAAAGAGCAAGCAATCGTAACTAATATTCCTGGAACAACTAGAGATGTTATTGAAGTTAATTTAACTATTAATGATATTCCAATGAAAATAATTGATACTGCTGGCATAAGAGAAACTCATGAACAAATTGAAAGTATTGGAATTAAAAAAAGTTTTGGGAAGATAAAAGAGTCAGATTTTATAATTTATATTTATAGTCTTGAAGAAGGATTTAATGATGAAGACAAAAAAATAATACAAGAAATTCCCAAAGAAAAATTAATTACTATTTTGGGCAATAAAAAAGATTTAATTGATTGCAAAAATATTAATTCAAATGAGTTAAAAAATACAATTCTTATGAGTATCAAGAATAATGATGGGGAAAGATTATTAATAGACACAATCATAAAAAAATGCGGATTAAAACATGTAGAAAATATCAATATATTTTTAAACGAAAGACATCTAACAAATTTGGCTGCTTGCCTATCTAATTTAAATGATACTGATGAAATAATTGAAAATAAATTACCATTTGATTTGTTATCAATTGAACTGAGAGATGGAATCCAAAACTTATCTAAAATAACTGGTCAAGAATTAACAGAGGAACTTCTAGATAATATTTTTTCTAAGTTTTGTATTGGTAAATAAATTTGAGTTAAATTACATAGTGATATATAGTTGATTCTCTAACTTAAGTTGAATTTTTATTAATTAATTATTTTTTAGTTTAGTGGATTTAAATACTCCAATAATAAGTAAAATCATTGATAATTGGATCGATGAAGATATAGGTAGGGGAGATCTTACAAGTCCCTCTATTACAGAAGAGAATGGCAATGCATATTGGATTGCAAAAGAGGAGGGTATATTCTGTGGGGTTGGAATTATAAAAGAAATTTTTAAAAAAATTGATTTAAAAATCAGTCCAAAATTTAATATCTCTGATGGAGATAAATTTGTTAAAGATCAAAAACTCTTAGAAATATATGGACCTTCAAAAAGTTTACTCGCTAGTGAAAGGATCAGCTTAAATATAGCAATGCATTTATCTGGAATATCAACATATACAAAGAATCTTACAGATAAATTAGAAGGCACAAATATAAAATTAGCAGATACTAGGAAAACGACTCCTGGCTTAAGAATATTTGAAAAATATGCTTTCAAATGCGGAGGTGGGGTGAATCATAGAATGGGATTATACGATGCTGCTATGATCAAAGAAAATCATATTGCATGGACAGATAATCTTAAGAATGCAGTACAAAAAATTCGCCTAAATTCCCCTTTTACAACACATATCATAATTGAAGCTGAGAATATCAAACAGGCAAAAGAAGCAGTATTAGCAGGAGCGGATAGTGTCTTATTAGATGAACTTAGTCCTGAAATAATCAAAAAAAACGTTCAAGAATTAAGAGAGTTATCAATTAATAGTCTACAAAAAGAAGTCAATAAAAATTTGATAATAGAAGTTTCTGGAATAAACCCTCAAGAAATTAGTAAATATCTAATAAAAGGTATTGATTTGATTTCAACAAGTTCTTCGATCACCAAAAGTAATTGGATTGATTTGAGTATGCGTTATATTAATTAATCATATAGATAAATAATTGAATAATTAATGCTAATCATTTTTAAAGAATTAACAAAACAATTTGAACAATCTCTTTTAGATAGTCTTGAAAAAAATGATAAAAAAGGAGAATTCGAAATTCTTAGCAAGAATTTAATTACACAATCATCAAAAGAGGAATTTGGTGATTATCAATGTAATGTTTGTTTAAGTTTATCTAAAATATACAAAAAGAACCCAAGAGATATTTCTAATGATTTTATTAACCTTTTAAATACAAATAAGAGCATAGCAAAATTATGTAAGAGTCTAGAAATAGCTGGACCTGGATTTATAAATATAAAATTAAAAGATGAGGTTCTAATAAATGAAATTAAGTCAAATATTCAATGCAATAGGGCTGGCATACCTCTAATAAGAAAAGATTTAGATAGTGGTTTATCCAATAAAGTTATTGTAGATTTTTCTAGCCCTAATATTGCTAAAGAAATGCATGTAGGTCATTTAAGATCAACAATAATAGGTGACTCAATATCTAGAATTTTCGAGTTAAGAGGTTATGAAGTATTAAGACTCAATCATGTTGGTGATTGGGGAACACAATTTGGCATGCTTATTACTCAGCTAAAAGATTTATATTCAAATGATCTAGAAGAAATAGGCAAGATCAAGATAAGTGATTTAGTTGAATTTTATAAAGAATCAAAAAAAAGATTTGATAACGAATCTGAATTCCAAAAAAGATCTAGAGAGGAAGTAGTTAAGTTACAAAGTGGAGATATTAAATCGATTAAAGCTTGGAAATTATTATGTGATCAATCAAGGAAAGAATTTGATGAAATCTATAAAAATTTAAAAGTAAAAATAGAAGAAAGAGGTGAATCTTTTTATAATCCCTTCTTAAAATTGGTTATTGATGATTTGAATTTAGAAAAAATATTAGTAGAAGATCAAGGAGCAAAATGTGTATTTTTAGATGGGATGACTAATAAAGAAGGCAAACCTTTACCGCTAATTATTCAAAAAAAAGATGGAGGGTTTAATTATGCCACCACAGATCTTGCTGCTATAAGATACAGATTCAATAAACCTCCTAATGGCGATGATGCTTCAAGAATTATTTATGTAACTGATCATGGGCAATCAAATCATTTTGCTGGAGTTTTTCAAGTTGCAAAAAAAGCAAAATGGATCCCAGAAAATTGTAAAGTAGACCATGTCCCTTTTGGGTTAGTTCAAGGAATTGATGGCAAAAAACTAAAGACAAGAGAAGGTGAAACAATACGCCTAAAGGATTTATTAAATGAAGCAGTTAGAAGAGCAAAAGAAGATTTATTGAAAAGATTAGAAGATGAAGATCGTTATGAGACCGAAGAGTTTATAGCAAATACTTCAAGAATTATTGGATTAGGAGCTGTTAAGTATGCAGATTTAAGTCAAAATAGGATTACCAATTATCAATTTAGTTTTGATAAAATGCTTTCCCTTAATGGTAATACTGCTCCTTATTTGTTATATACACTTGTAAGAATTTTAGGAATTAAAAGAAAAAATGATTTTGTTTATGAATCTAAAGATTTTCAGTACATAAATTATGAACATAAATCTGAGTGGAAACTTATCAGAAAATTACTCAGGTTCGATGAAGTCATAATTTCTATTGAAAAAGACTTAATGCCAAATAGATTATGCAATTATCTGTTCGAGCTGTGTCAGACTTTTAATAGATTCTATGATCAAGTTCCAATCCTCAAAGAAGAAAAAAATATAAAAATTTCTAGGCTTAATTTATGTGACCTAACTGCAAAAACACTAAAATTAAGCTTAGAGCTTTTAGGAATTGAAACTTTAGAAAGAATGTAATGAATGATTTTGATCCATTAAATAATCTTTTCCCAAAACCAAGAGAAGAAATAATAAATATGCAGTCTTACTCTGCACCTTTAGAAAATAGAAGAAATTTACTCCGCTTAGACTTTAATGAAAATACTTTAGGTCCAAGTCCTAAGGTTTTAGAGGCATTACAAGCGATAAAATTAGATGAGATTTCAATTTATCCAGAATATAATTTTTTAAAAAAATTTTTATGTGATAAATATCTTGATTCAAGAAAATTTGGTAATGATGAAATCGGAATTTTCAATGGAGCAGATGCAGCAATAAATGCAATTTTCAATTGCTTTGGAGAAAAAGATCAGATATTTCTAACTACAAATCCAACTTTTGGTTACTATTCTCCTTGTGCAGAAATCCGAGGAATGAAAAAAATAAGTTGTTCTTACATTGGAGAAAATTTTCTATTCCCCATCGAAGAATTTAGGGAAAAAATAATAAAGCATAATCCAAAGTTAATATTTATTTGCAATCCAAATAATCCAACAGGAACTGTTCTAAGCTCTCATGAAATAATTAATTTAGCCAATATCAATAACGATTCATTAATAGTTGTTGATGAACTATATGAAAAATTTCATGGAGATAGTCTTCTTGAATCGATAGATTTTGAAAAGAATAAAAATATACTAATAATACAATCTCTTTCAAAAACTGCAGGTCTAGCTGGTTTAAGAATAGGTTTTACTTTTGGCAATAAAAGTTTAATTCAGTACATTAATAAAGTTACAGGACCATATGATGTAAACAGCTTTGCTATAACAGCTGCATTAGCAGCACTTAAAGACAAGTCATATATTGATAATTATGTTTTAGAAGTAAAAAAGGCGAGGGAATGGATTTTAAATAAATTTAAATCAACAAAAATCAGAACTCACTTTAGTGGAGGTAATTATTTCTTAATTTGGCCAAAAAAAGATCCTAAAATCTTAATACAACAGATGAGAGAAAAAGGTATTCTTATTAGAAGTATGGAAAACAAAAAAGATATCGGTAATTCTATAAGGGTTAGTATTGGAACTAAAGAACAAATGATTTTTTTCTGGGACAATTACAAGATATTAGATTTAAAAAATTAATTTCTGAAAATATAAATTGTATTTTGATCGATTCTTTTTGGTTTTATTTGAAAATCTTTTCCAACAAATTTTACTTTAAAATCTTTCATATTTTCGATAAATAAATCAGCATTTGAGAAATCACATTCTTTATTAATTTTTTTGCCGCGTTCAAAGTGAACAGGAATAACTACATTAGGTTTTAGAAGCTTAACTATTTTTGAGGCTTCTTTACCATTGTAAGATTTTATTCCTCCTCCAATTGAAATAAACAATATATCTGGACTAGACAAAATAATTTGACTGTTTATATCAATATCACCAGCAGCTCCTCCCATATGAACAATTTTAAGATCATTCTGCTCCCAACTCCAAACAGTTGCCATCCCAAATCTTCTTCCATCTACTCTGTCATGTGGTACAGAAATTCCATTTAATAAAATATCCTCAAATTGATAGATTCCTGGCTCAACGAACATTAATTGATCATTAGGGTTATATCCTTCATCTGGAAGCCTAGAACTAGCCAAAATAAAATCTACGTTGACTTCTTTTGGCTCCTTTAAATTACTTGCACAACCTATTGCTTTAAAGGGATTTATAAGAATAGATTTATCTGCACTAGTAATTAAAAAACTACTATGTCCCAAACTTTTTATTCCTAAGTTCCTTGCCAATAATGAGGTGGGTAAAAAAGAGCTAACTAATATCAAAAATAAAAAGTTTTTAATTTGAGAAATCATAATATTAATTTTTTTTTATTTTACTTTTGTTCAGCCATTTTTAGAAAATTACTAATTAATTTATGACCAAATTGCGTCAACACACTTTCAGGATGGAACTGTACCCCATGTAAATGTTTATATTCTTTATGAGAGATAGCCATAATTGTTGAGTCTTCTAAAGTCGCAGTTATGTCGAAACAAGATGGTAAAGAACTTGAATCAACTATAAGACTATGGTATCTAGTAGCCACAAATGGAGTCTCGATATCTTTAAACAATCCTTTTTGATTATGAAATATTTTGGATGTCTTACCATGCATAAGTTCTTTCCCAACTATAACCTTACCTCCAAAAGCTTGGGCCAAAGCTTGATGACCTAAACAAACTCCCAAGGTCGGAATATTTTTAGATAATTTTTTTAGAATTGGCAGACAAATTCCAGATTGATCTGGATTACCTGGACCTGGAGATAAGAGAATTCCACCAGGATTTAGTTTGATAATTTCTTCTAGAGTAATTTCATCATTTCTTTTAACTATTAATTCTTTAGTTATTTGATGCTCAATTGAAAGTTCTCCTAAATATTGAACAAGGTTATAAGTAAAACTATCGTAATTATCAATAACAAGAAACATATTTATATGGATTTAAAATAACAACTTTATTTTAGGAACAAAGATATATACAGCAATAATAACAGAATTAATGGAAGCTAATAATACTGCTCCTGCAGAAGTATCTTTTGAAATTTTAGCCAAAATACTAAATTTTTTTTTAACTACTAAATCAACGATTGATTCAATAGATGTGTTCAATATTTCTAATATTAAAACAGACATTATTGTTGCAATCAAAATAACATAATTATTTAGACTAATTTTGAGTAAAAAACCAATTATTAAACTTGTAACTGCAAAAATTAATTGAATTTTAAAATTTCTTGAAGTTTTTAATACATAACTAATACCACTGAAAGCATACTTAAAACTTATAAATACATTACTAGAAGTTTTGTATGATTCTTTTCTATTTTCTAAATAGTTTATTTTTTTTTCCATTGATTTTTAATCTAATCGAGTAATTAAATATTCTTGGAAATTTAACATATTTTCTAAATCATGCTCATTATTATGTTCCCATCCCAAAAGATGTAAAAATCCATGACTAGCCAACCAGATCATCTCTCTATAGATTGAATGTTTATATTCATAAGATTGCTCAAGTGCCATCTCTAATGATATAAAAATATCTCCCAACTCTATATGATCTAAATTATTTAGAGATTCATCAGAAATAATTGGAAAAGATAGAACATCAGTTGGACCATTTTTTTGCATCCATTTTTTATTCAAAGAAGCAATTTCTTTATTAGATATTATCTGTAAGCCTAATGAAAAAGATTTTTTTTCAAAAATATAATTTGGTAATTCATAATCCTCTTTTTTTAATATTGTATTTATCCAAGATAAAAAAACTTTCTCCCAAAAAATAGATTCAAAAATAAGATGAGTTTTAGTATCTTTTAACTTATTTGAAAATTGAGAGAAATCATTACATTGAAAAACCAAATCTAAATTTATTTCAGAAATAATTTTTTCTTTCATACATTCTTAAACTGGAATATTGGGCTTACCTATTGTGGCCACAAGTATTAATATCCCAATTAAAACTAGAAAGGTTATTGAAAAATGAGAAATACTTTTTGAGCCTTTCCTTACCATATTTCTCATAGCAAGCTTTATAAAGCTTGGAGGAGAAACTTTTTTTTTCTAAAATTTCGTTTTTATTTTCCATTAGTTATTCAATAGATTCATTAGAAGAAATATTCATACGTAATAATTCATGAATAAATGGTTCAAGTCCACCATTTAAAACACTATCTAACTCGTTAGTCTCCTGCATAGTCCTAAGATCTTTTACCATTTGATAGGGATGGAAAACATAATTTCTTATTTGATTGCCCCATGCAGCTTCCAGAATATCACCTTTAATATCAGCGACTTCAGCAGCTCGTTGTTCTTTAGCAATCACTAATAGTTTAGACTTTAGAAGTAACATAGCTTTTTCTTTATTTTGTAATTGAGATCTTTCTTGAGTACATCTTACTGAAATCCCTGAAGGCAAATGAACAATTCTCACTGCTGTTTCTACTTTATTAACATTTTGTCCTCCAGCTCCACCGGATCTACTCGTTGTAATTTCTAAATCTTTTTCAGGTATATCAAGTGAAATATTATCATCTAATTTTGGCATAACCTCCACCCCAGCAAAGCTGGTTTGTCTTTTGCCATTGGCATTAAAAGGAGAAATTCTTACTAATCTATGAGTTCCTTTTTCATGTTGCAGATAGCCATATGCATATTTTCCATCAATTTCGAACGTTACACTTTTAATACCTGCTTCTTCTCCTTGAGATAATTCATTAATGACAAAGCCCATTTGATTATTATCGGCCCATCTTGAGTACATTCTTAATAATATCTCTACCCAATCCTGCGCATCTGTTCCACCCGCACCTGCGTTAATAGAAACTACTGCTCCTTCCTTATCGTATTCACCACATAACAATCTTTCAAATTCCCATTTATCCAAATTCTCTCTTAATTTCTTTAATCCCAGCTGCGATTCTAAAATCATTTCCTCTTCGGGTTCTAGAGAATAAAGCTCAAGAGAGGCATTAGCATCAGAAATAAAAGTTTTCCATTTATCTAACAATTCGAGTTGTGCTTTGACATCATCAAGGATTAACATTTGCTTTTTAGCTGCTTCTTGATTTTCCCAAAATTCAGGCTGAGCAGAAATTTGCTCTAACTCTTTCCTTTTTGCTTTTAATCTTGGAACGTCAAAGACAATCCTGAGCATTACCCAGGCGATCTGTTAGTTCCGAAAGATCTTTTTTGAAATCTGTAATATCTATCAAAATAGAATTTAATCGTTATTCATAATCTAACAAGCACTTTAGTTTAATAGTATAAACTAAGTATTATTTTAAAAAAATGTCCAAAGTTGAAATTTATACTTGGCAATATTGCCCATTCTGTATTCGAGCAAAATCACTACTCAAGAAAAAAAATGTAAATTTTACAGAATATAAAATAGATGGCGACGAAGATGCCAGAGCATTGATGATTGAAAGAGCTGATGGTAGAAGAACATTACCACAAATATTTATAGATAATGAGGGTATTGGAGGCTGCGATGATCTCTACGCACTAGAAAATGAAAATAAATTAGAAGGATTATTAAACTAAATTTTATGAAATTTCTATTCGTAATAGATCCAATTAAAAATATAAATCCCTTAAAAGATTCAACTGCTGCTTTAATGCAAGCATCATCAAAAAAAAATATTGAAATCTGGAGTTGTACTCCTCAAGACCTTGAAGCTAGAGGTGATGAAGTATGGGCATCTTCTGTAAAAGTTGAAGTAAATCCATGGATTTCTTTAAAAGAGAATGATTGCATACCTCTCGCCGAATTTAATTGCATTTGGATGAGAAAAGATCCTCCCGTAAATGAGGGTTATTTATATGCAACCCATCTTTTAGAAGTTGCCGAAAGAAAAGGAGTAAAAGTAATTAACAAACCCTCATCGTTAAGAGCATGGAATGAAAAGCTAGGTGCTTTGAGATATAGTCACTTAATGGCGCCCACCATTGTTGCGAGTAAGGTAAAAGATCTCATTAATTTTGCAAATATAAATAATGAAGTAGTCATAAAACCTCTCGGAGGAAAAGGTGGTCAAGGTGTTATAAGGATAAATAAAAATTCTCCAGGAATTAAATCAATCATTGAATTAATAACTTCTCAAGAAGAATTGCCAGTTATGATGCAAAAATTTATTCCTGAAGTCATAGAGGGTGATAAAAGAATAATTATCGTAAACGGAGAAGCAATTGGATCTATAAATAGGATTCCTCAAGGAGGGGATTTTAGGAGTAATTTAGCGATGGGAGGAAAGGCTGAGCCCACATTATTAACAGAAAAAGAAAAAACTATCTGCTCAGAATTATCTCAACACTTCAAAGATGAAGGTTTATTTTTTGTAGGTATTGATGTAATAAATGGAATGCTTAGCGAGATTAATGTAACCAGTCCAACAGGTTTAAGAGAAATAGAAAATTTATCCAATAAAAATGTTTCAGCAGAAGTTATTGAAAAATTAGTAGAAATTATCTAGGATTTTTAGCGCAAAATATCTGTTTTACTATAGATTCAAATTTTAATTTAATTTCATCTATTTCTTTCTCTAAAACGGAGCCAGAAACTATACCTGAACCTGCAGTAAATTCAATATTTTCTTCAATACATCTTGCGCCTCTTATTGCCAAAAGAAATGAAGCATTGCCTGATGAATCAACCCAACCCATTGGAGAAGCATAATTTCCTCTAGGAAAAGACTCAAGAGTATTTATCCAATCCAATGCTGCATTTTTTGGGTATCCACAAACAGCTGGAGATGGATGTAAGTTTTTAAGCAATTCAAAAGGACAAATATTTTCAACTTTAGAGAAAATGAGTGTTTGCAAATGAGAAATATCTCCAAATGAATTTACCTTGATATCACTTTTTTTAAAGTTTGTAATTTTTGAAACTTCTAAAGATTTAATCAAATGTTGTATTACATAATTATGTTCCTTTAAGTCTTTAGTACTTTTTAGGAGTTTCTTAAAATTTGAATTAGTAGAGATAGTTCCAGCAAGAGCCTCTAAAGTTAAATTAGGTTTAGAGAAAGAAAATAATTTTTCTGGAGATGCTCCAAACAAAATATCCTTACTATTCCTTTTCCAAACGTATCTACATGTATTTGGTTGCTTCTTTTTAAATCTTTTTAAAATTTCTACTAAATCTAATTTATTTTTAAGTTTTATTTTAATCCTATTCGCTAAAACTATCTTTTCGAGGATATCTTTCTCTACTAATTGAATTCCTCTATTTACTACTTTTTTCATGTTTGTTTTAGAAGTTTTTAGGGAGCGTGAGAAATCATCAATAAAAGGGTAATCAAAACTAGTTTTTAAGCCAGATGGTTTTATTAATTCTGAGCCAGAATTAATAACTTGATTTCTAATTGTCCATATTTCTTCAATTAATGTTCTTAATGATGATTTACCTTCAACATGACCATTGATTCTTAACCAGCAATTCTTGCCACTTTTAGTAATTAATATTTTTGGCAAAATGGCTTCCAAACTAGGGATATCTGAAGGTAAATTCTTATTATTCAAATTTTCAGAGAAAGAAAATAAATAAATTATTTTTGAAAGTGCAGAATTATGAGATTCATTAGTTAAGTTAATTAAATTTTTAAAATTCTCAGAATTAAACTCTTTTGCTACCTCAAATCTTTTTGGGCCATCTAGAGTAACATATTTACACTTCTCGAAAGCTATATATGAAATGCCATCAGATTCCTCCCAAAATGAAGAAAACGGATATTGATTTATTAACAATTCATAAACTTGAAATAAATCAATACAAGGAATCTCAACACAAATGCTTACTAATCCAGAATTTTCAACATTCTTATCGAAAGAGGAAAATACATCTTTTAAAAAATCTGTTAAGTTTAAATCATTTTTCATTACTTATTGAAAATAACTAAAAATGATGCAATAAAGTAAAAAATGTAACTCAATTTATAAAATACATTCAATAATTATCTAATTTTGCGTGTTAATTAAAAATGGACGAAGATAAAAAAAAATTATGGGAAAAAGCAATAAAATGGCCTCTTTATTCTGTTGCCATACTTCCAGTTTTAATAACCGGGGCTTACTTGCTCAATCAATATGAAGAGGTAAAAATTTATAATTTGATTTCATTTACTTTAGCTGCAATTTTGATATTACTTTGGGAAAATTTAACTAATGATTTATACGACGCAGAAACAGGAATCGATGAATTTAAATTCCATTCAATTGTAAATCTTGTAAGAAATAAAAAAATAATTTCATTTATTGCATATACATCTTTAGTTATTGGTTTATTAATAATATTAATTATTTCAGTATCAACAAGTATAAACATTTTTATTTTGGTGGCAGCTTGCTGCTTCTTAGGATATTTATATCAAGGTCCTCCTTTTAGATTGGGCTATCAAGGTTTAGGAGAACCATTATGCTGGCTTGCATTTGGACCTTTTGCGTACTCTGCAGTCTTAATTGCGTTAAATCCGTCTAATATTTCCTTCGAAAATATTCCATGGAAAGTTTCTTTATTACTTGGTTCAGGACCTTCCTTGGCAACAACTCTTGTATTATTTTGTTCTCATTTTCATCAAATTTCTGAAGATAAAAAGCATGGGAAAAATTCACCTTTAGTTCGCTTAGGGGCAAAAAAAGGTTCTCAATTTGTGCCTTGGATAATTTTTACAATATATATTTTTCAACTTTTCACGATAGTTTATGGATTTATTCCAGTATTTTGCATCCTTTATTTGCTTAGTTTTCCTCAAGCAATAAGACTTATAAATTTATTAAAATCTTCGTATGCAAAACCTACTGCAATAAAAAATTGCAAATTCGTCGCAATAAAATTTCAAACTCTTAATGGAATTGGTTTAATCACAGGATTAATATTTAATTACTTGCTAAATAAATGAACTTAATATTTCAAAAAAAATCTTATAGCTTTAAGTTATCGGCCAAAGTAGAAAATTCTAAAACCAATTACCATACAAAATCGGGTTGGATAATTAAATTAATAAGTAATGATAAAAAAATAGGGTTTGGAGAAGTTTCCCCGCTACATAAAAAAGACTTAAAAAAGTGTGAGAAACAACTAGATATGATCCCTGAGTACATAGAGGAATTTAATTTATCTGAGCAAATAAATATTTTTCACCCATGCATTCAATCTGCAATAAATTCTGCATTAGCTGAGATCAATGGAAAAATAATTTTTAAAGAAAACTACTACTTTGATGAAATTGGTAAAACAGCCATATTGTTAAATCATGAAAATGTAGTTTCAGATCTAAATGATATTAAAAAAAGATATTGTGAAATTGGAAAATCATTAACCTTAAAATGGAAAGTAGCACTAAAAAATAACCATGAGGAAGAAGCAAAATTAGAAGAAATTTTAAGCAAAATAGGTAATAATATTAAGTTAAGAATAGATGCTAATGGTTCTTGGGGAAGAGACATAGCTAATAGATGGGCTGATATTTTGAAAGATAATAAAAATATAGATTGGTTAGAACAACCTCTCTGTGTTGATGATATTGATGGACTGACAGAACTAAACAAAAAAATTCCAATAGCTTTAGACGAATCACTTTTAAAATTTCCAACTTTGATTGATGAGTGGAAGGGTTGGCAAATTAGAAGGCCTTCTCAAGAAAATAATCCAGTTAAGCTTTTAAGAGAATTAGAAAATAAAAAAGCTTTAATATCTATAAGTACCTCATTTGAAACTGGAATAGGAAAGAGATGGCTCCATCATTTATCTTCTCTACAATTACAAGGACCAACGCCAAAAGTTCCTGGTTTAGCAATGAATAAATTCCCTAATTCGTTTCTATTTTTAAATGAAGCAAAAAAGATATGGGATCAACTATGAAAAATAAAATTCATACTATTGAAGTTGAAAATAACGAAACTCAATCTGTAGAAAAAATTATTGAAAATATTAGAGAGAATAAAATTATTTATGTAAAAAACAAATTCTACGAAGACAAAGATGTATTAGATTCAATTACTGAAAATGGGCCAGCAATTATCTTAAACAGTAGTGGGAGTTCTGGAAAACCAAGACAATGTTTTCACCATTTAAATAATCTTAAATTATCTGCAACTACATCAGGTCAATGGCTAATAGAGCAAGGATTTGAATTACAAAACTGCTTAATTTTAAATACTTTACCCCTGAACCATATAAGTGGATTAATGCCAATTTTTAGAAGTCAAACTTGGGGATGTGATTGTATTAATATTTCTCCGAATTTCATAAAAAAAACTCGAGAACTTTTACTTTTCACAATTAAATTTAAAAAAAACAAAAAACACTTGATTACGTCATTAGTACCTACCCAATTACAAAGACTTTTAGCTCAAAAAGATGGAATTAGTTGGCTAAAAATTTTTGATCTAATTTGGGTAGGTGGAGCTGCAATTTCAGACGAAACTGCAGATCAATGTATAAAAGAAAAAATAAAATTAGCACCTTGTTACGGCTCAACTGAAACAGCTGCAATGGTTACGAGTTTAAAACCAAAAGAATTCTTGATGGGTTTTAAAAATGTTGGAGAAATACTACCTGATACAAAAATAAGAATTAACGCACAAGGATTAATCGAAATAAAATCAGCCAGAATTGGAATCGAAATAATAGATTCTTTAAAAACTGAAAATTTCAAAAATAAAAATGGGTGGTGGCAAACAAGTGATTTAGGTGAAATTAAGCAAATCAATAACTCTTACTATTTAAAATTTGTTGGAAGAAGTGATAATGCCTTTAATTCAGGAGGAGAAGTTGTTTTCCCTGAAGTAATTGAATCTAGATTAAATGATTTCATTATGAAAGAAAATATCCCAATTAATAAATTCAATATTTCGAAAGTATCTAACAAATTATGGGGAAATAAAATTAAAGTAATAGTTGAATTTAGAGAACTTACAAATGATAAAAATATTGAAATTTCTTTAAATTTATTAAAAAATTTTTCTCAAAGTTGGCCTAAACATGAAAAGCCTGAAAAGTGGATTGTTAAAAACAAAAATAGCATTTCAGAAAAAATAAACTATAAATTTAAAAAATAATAATCAGCATTCTTTTAAATTTGTACTCACATTAGAAGCCTCTATCCATCTTTCTAGCTGATCAGGAATTTCTATTTTATTTCTTGAATCAACATCTAAAGAACAGTGTATAATTTTCCCTTCGGCTACTTTATTTCCATTTTTTATAAAAAAGCTATTTACTTGGAACAAATGATTATTAATTTTTTGAGGGGCAATTTTTACTTTTAATGAATCTCCAATTTTTATAGGCCCATGAAAGTTTGCCTCACAATTTACTATTGGAAAAATAATTTGACTTTTACGTATAGAAAAATCTGGAAAAATATCATGACAAGGGATCCCATAGATTTCAATACTTTCTTCCCAAGCTTCATGCGACCATTTTAATAAGTTATGAAAATGAATTACACCTGCAGAATCACAATCACCAAACCTTACCTTCTTCTGCAATATTAACCAGTCAGAGGGTTTCATTTAAAGAAATTATCTATCAACAGATCCCATAATGACATCTATTGAACCAAGGATTGCCATAATATCAGCGATTTTGGCACCTTTAAGAATATGAGGTAATATTTGCAGATTATTTAAATCAGCTGCTCTGATTTTAAATCTCCATGGGGTAACTTCATTATTTCCTTGTATAAATACACCTATTTCTCCTTTGCCGGACTCTAATCTTGTATATAATTCTCCGTTAGGAATTTTAAAAGTTGGAGCAACCTTCTTAGCTACATATTGATAGTCGATACCAAATATTTCACTTTTCTTATCTTCAGTCGCCATTCTTTGAGCTTCTAAATTTTCTGTTGGACCTCCTGGAATCATTTTGCAGGCTTGGCGAATGATGCTTAGTGATTGTCTCATCTCTTCAACTCTTACTCGATATCTCGCATAACAATCTCCTTCTTTTTCCGAAGCAATCTGCCAATCAAAATCGTCATAACATTCATAACTATCGACTTTCCTTAAATCCCAGGAAACTCCAGAAGCTCTAAGCATTGGCCCAGACAAAGACCAATTAATTGCCTGGTCTCTTTGTATTGTTCCAAGACCTTCAATTCTTTTTCTAAAAATTGGATTATTTGTAATTAATTTTTCGTATTCATCTATCTTAGGACCAAACCAATCGCAAAAGTCTAAACATTTTTCTAGCCATCCGTATGGGAGATCACATGCGACACCGCCTATCCTAAAGAAATTATTATTTATTAGCCTTTGTCCAGTAGCAGCTTCCCAGAGATCATAGATCATCTCTCTTTCTCTAAAAATATAGAAAAATGGAGTTTGAGCTCCTACGTCTGCTAAAAAGGGACCAAGCCATAAAAGATGATTAGCAATACGATTAAGTTCGAGCATAAGAACTCTGATGTAACTAGCTCTTTTGGGAACTGGAATATTAGCTAATCTTTCAGGAGCATTTACTACAATAGCTTCATAAAACATTCCTGCTGCATAATCCATTCTGCTTACATAAGGGACATACATTACATTTGTTCTATTTTCAGCTATCTTTTCCATTCCTCTATGTAAATATCCAATTACTGGCTCACAATCAATGACATTCTCACCATCAAGAGTTACAACTAACCTTAAAACCCCATGCATTGAAGGATGGTGAGGGCCAAAATTGACCACCATTGGTTCTGTTCTAGTCTCTAGCTGAGCCATTCGAAATTTAACTTCTAAACAAATCTTAGTCGAAAGTTATGCAAACTGACCTATCTGATTCATCTTTTTTCAATCATCAATCAGTTATGACAGATGAGATTATTGCCTCATTAGAGCATTACCCACTTATACATAACAATCAACTTAAGGGAATAGACGCAACTTTAGGCGGAGGCGGGCACTCTTATCATTTATTGAGAAAATATTCGGATTTAAATATAATTGGACTTGATCAAGATCCATTCGCAAGAAAATCAGCATTAAAAAAACTTGATGAGTTTAAAAGTAGGATTGATATAAGGGCTTCAAATTTTGCGGATTTTGTACCAAAAGAAAAAGTTTCTTTTGTGATTGCAGATCTTGGAGTAAATAGTAACCAACTTGATGACCCTAAAAGAGGATTTAGTTTCCAAAAAGATGGTCCGCTTGATATGCGCATGAATCCTTTGCTTGATGTTGATGCAGAGAAATTAATTGAGGTTTTAAATGAAAAAGATCTAGCAAACCTAATCTATAAATATGGAGATGAGAGATTATCAAGAAAGATTGCTAGGAAAATAAAATTGGATTTGAAGGAAAATGGAAAATATTCTGGGACAAAAGAGTTCGCTTACTCTATTGCAGGCTGCTTCCCACCAAAACAAAGATATAAAAAAATACATCCAGCAACAAGAACATTTCAAGCACTAAGAATTGCTGTTAATAAAGAAATTGAAGTATTAGAAAAATTTTTGCAAGTTGTACCTAAATGGCTGTTGCCAGGGGGTATTATTTCTGTTATTAGTTTTCATTCCCTTGAGGATAGGTTAGTTAAAAGTTGTTTTAAGAATGATCAAAGACTAAAAAACCTGACAAAAAAGCCAATAACTCCTTCCGAACAAGAAGTCGAACTCAATAAAAGAGCTAGAAGTGGAAAATTAAGAATTGCTCAATTAAAATAAGAGCCATTAATTTTCTAGCGTAATGATCTGATCGTATTTGTAAGAATATGAATTGCTTTTTTTATATCTTTTGAATTAGTGCTTAATCCAATACTTAATCTTATTGAAGATTCTGCTTCTTTAAAAGATCTACCCAAGGCTAGTAAAACATGAGATGGTTCACCATTACTACATGCAGATCCACTAGAACAAATTATTTGAGATTTTAAAAGTTTATGAAACTTTGCTCCGTTTAAATCCAATACAGTCAGATTTAAATTGTGAGGCAATCTTTTTTCTATGGAGCCATTAATTAATAAACCAGAATTATTTTCTAACAAACCCTCTAAAAGGGTATTTCTATGCAAAAGTAATTTCTCAGCATTATTTTTTTGATTAAAAACTGCTATCTCTATTGCTTTAGCAAAGCCAACTACTAAAGGAAGAGGTAATGTACCAGACCTGAGACCATATTCCTGACCTCCTCCAACAATTAAAGGCTCAAGATTCATTTCTTCATCAATCAAAAGAAGTCCTATCCCTTTAGGACCATATATTTTGTGAGAACTCATCGTTATCATATTTACATCTGATAAAAGATTGTCTAACTCGATATAACCTAAACATTGTGCAAAATCAGAGTGAAAAGTTATTTCTCGCGATTTACATATCTTTGAAATATTCTTTACAGGCTGAATAACTCCTATTTCGTTATTTGCCAACATAACACTAACCAGAAATGTATCTTCTCTTATATTTTTTTTGAATTTTTCTTCTGAAATTAAGCCATCTTTCTCAGGATTAATTTCTGTAACCATAAATCCCTCTTTTTTTAGTTGGTTTAGGGGCTCCAAAACAGCTTTATGCTCTGTTTTTAAGGTAATAATATGTCCATAATTTCCTGTTTTTTTATAGAAATTTCTAGCAAAACCTAATAAGGCTAAGTTATTAGATTCAGTTGCCCCGCTTGTAAAAATAACTTTTTTATTCTTAAGAAATAAATTTTGTTCTATTTTTTCTCTTGAGGCTTCCAATATAGCGCTTGCGTTAATCCCCGCCAAATTAGATTTGCTTGCAGGGTTAGAAAATATCTCACTCCAAAAAGGTTTCATAGAATCAACAACATCTTTAGAGCAAGGAGTCGAAGATTGATAGTCTAGTAGTATGGGAGTTGATAGCATTATGTTTAGTATATAAAATTCTGTTTATTACTAGAAAATCAAATTTAAGAATTTAAAAAATGAATGAAATTAATCAAATAAATAATGAACCGGTAAGAAAATCAAGAATTTTATTAGTTGATGATGAGCCTGGTTTAAGAACAGCTGTTAAAACATTTCTAGAAGATGAAGGCTTTGAAATATTTATTGCAGTTGATGGTGAGGATGGTTGGGAAAAAGCTCAAACAATTTTCCCCGATTTGATAATTAGCGATGTTATGATGCCGCGAGCGAACGGTTATGACTTATTAGAAAAAATTAGAGAGGATGAAAAATTAGGAGGAACTCCAGTTATTTTTCTAACTGCAAAAGGAATGACCCTAGACAGAACAGAAGGTTATCTTGCAGGAGTTGATGATTATATTTCCAAACCTTTCGATCCCGATGAATTAGCTGCAAGAGTTAAAAATGTAATCAACAGACAAGAACGACTATTAAAAGAAGCGGCACGATTCGCAGATATTGACGTAAGCAAAATGGCAAAACAAATTACTGAAATAAAATCTATGCTCACAGACCAAAACCAGACTAATCCAGAAAATAAAATTAATCTTCCTAGTTTTACTCCTAGAGAAGCAAGTGTGCTTCAACTAGTAGCAGAGGGACTGATGAACAAGGAAATTGCTAGAAAGCTTGAAACATCAATTAGAAATGTTGAGAAATATGTAAGTAGACTTTTTATCAAGACAGGTACATCTAGCCGAACAGAATTAGTTCGTTATGCACTTGAAAATCATTTAGTAAAATAAATTATTTAATTTTTTCGAATTCAATTAGTTTTGAAAAATAAAAAGGAGCTTGATTTAATTTCTTTTTAACAACTTTAAATCCTCTTGCTTTAGCAGCATTAATAATACCCTTTTCTTGCAATGTATATGCCCTTGTAGTTTTACTTGGCCCAGGAAATAATTTTCCAATATTTTTTAGAACAGCAAGAACTGGAGTGTAAGGAGCAAAGCTAACGATTAGTTTTTCTTTGCTTAAATCACATAGATGTTGAACCATTTCTTCTGCGACCGGTTGAGGATAATGAATAAATACATCCAAACAAACTACAACATCAAATAATCCTTTTAATTTTTCCAGATCACAGACTTCATATTTAATTTTACCTTGACTCAAACCTAATTCATGAATGCGTTTTTTTGTTTCTTTAATCATTTCAGAAGAAATATCGCTCACCTGTAGTTCTTTTATACCGAGTCTTAATAAAGGTATGGAAAGACTTCCGACACCACAGCCTGCATCACAATAACTTTTTTTTGTTAGTTCAGGATAATTTGTGATGTATGAGACTACATCATCTACAGTTTTTTGATGTCCTTTCCTAATATTTTTCTGAACTGTATTAATTTCATCAGATTTGCTATAAATTTTATTCCATCTTTCAAAGCCAGTACCATTAAAATACTCTCTTACTTCACTTTTTTCGATAATCTTATTTGACGTCATAGTATTCTATGAAAATTTATTCTTTTTATACTAACTAACTGGCGCCAAATTAATTGCACGCCATTATAGGAAAGAATTGATTTGTTATTTTGTCAGAATTTAATTCTAAAGATATTTATAAAATTGCTGTCGTAATGGGTAGTGATTCAGATCTAAAAACATTGAAACCAGCCATTGATATTTTAAGAGAATTTGGAATAAAAACTGAAGTTTGTATACTTTCTGCACATAGAACACCTATTGAAATGATGGAATATGCAAAAAATGCAGAATCAGAAAACATAAAAGTAATAATTGCCGGTGCTGGGGGTGCTGCTCATCTTCCAGGAATGCTGGCATCCATAACTTGCATTCCTGTAGTTGGCGTGCCAGTAGAGAGTAAAACACTTAAGGGTATTGACTCTCTTTTATCAATCGTTCAAATGCCCGCTGGAATTCCAGTTGCAACAGTTGCAATTAATGGAGGTCAGAATGCTGGATTATTGGCAATAGAGATGATCAGTTTATTTGATGAATCCATAAAGAAAAATTTGAAAGAATTCAGAGAGAATCTACATTCACAGGTAAGAACTAAAAATAGTAAGTTATCAAATATTGGACCTGACAATTATCTTCAAAATTAATGAACTAATATTTTTCTATTAGGCCTTGTTAAGAAAGTTTTCTTTTTTAAGGTAGTTAATAATTTTTTCAACGGAATCATTTAAATCTAACGAACCTGTATCAACAACAATTTCGGGATTAAGAGGAGCTTCATATGGACTAGAAATCCCTGTGAATTCCTTAATTTCACCCAAACGAGCTTTCTTATAAAGACCTTTAGTATCCCTATTTTCGCAAACTGTGATATTAGCAGCACAATAAACTTCAATAAAATCATTAGATCCAATAATTTTTCTAACCTTATCTCTATCGCTAATAAATGGCGAAACGAATGCTGTAATAGTTATTATCCCAGCATTCATAAATAAATTCGCAACTTCGCCAATTCTTCTTATATTTTCTTCTCTATCTTCATCCGAAAAACCAAGATCTTTACATAAACCGTGTCTAATATTATCTCCATCCAACACATAAGTCGAAAAACCATCTAAGTGTAAAACTTCATTTAAAGCGTTGGCCAAAGTACTTTTACCAGAACCAGATAAACCTGTAAACCAGATAACCATACCTTTATGACCTCGCATTTTCTCTAACTTTTCTCTATCAATAGTTAAGTTGTGCCACTTTATATTGGTTGACTTTGTTTGATTTTGTTCTTTCATTTTTTACTTCATCAAAATTAAAAACCTATCTTAACCCTTGCTTCATAAATTATGAAATCCCTCTTTACGAAGAAACTCAATTGATTTCGATACCATATCACCCTGTAACTGGATATTTCTATCAATTAATGTTCCTCCAGTCCCACAAAAAACTTTAATTTTTTTTAGTAATTCTTTTAATAAGATTTCATCCTCAGTGCCTAAACCTCTAATTAAAGTTATAGTCTTGCCCTTTTTACCTTTCTTTTGTTTTGAAATATTTATTTTTGATCTTTTATTAAAAGTATCTACCTTAGCTATCTCTTCAGATTTCTTTTCTTGATTATCAAATTCGATCCAATTCTTTTTTCCCATTATTTTCAATATAATCTATAGTTAGTTAATACTTATTCTATAGAAAAAGTGGTAAGTACATTTTCTCGCAAAGATCAAAACTATAAAAATGACGATTTAAATCAACCCTCCAAAGAGGGAAGATTTGGAAAATATGGTGGTCAATATGTTCCTGAAACGCTAATGCCCGCTCTTTTTGAGCTTGAAGACGCTGCATCTAATGCATGGAAAGATAAACTTTTTGTAGAAGAATTAAATCATCTACTTAAGACTTATGTAGGAAGAGAAACACCACTTTATGAAGCCAAAAGACTTACTGAACATTACAAAAATAAACAAGCAACTCCTAGAATATGGCTGAAAAGAGAAGATTTAAATCATACTGGGGCTCACAAAATTAATAATGCTCTTGGACAAGCTTTATTGGCAATAAGAATGGGCAAAAAAAGAATAATTGCAGAAACTGGAGCAGGTCAGCATGGAGTTGCTACTGCTACTGTTTGTGCGAGATTTGGCTTGAAATGTATTATCTACATGGGTGCTGAAGACATAAAAAGGCAATCCCTTAACGTTTTCAGAATGAAACTTTTAGGAGCTGAAGTTAAAGTTGTAAATTCTGGAACTGCAACACTTAAGGATGCTACTAGTGAGGCCATTAGAGATTGGGTTTCTAATGTCGAAACCACACACTACATTTTAGGATCTGTTGCAGGCCCACACCCTTTCCCAAAGATTGTGCGAGATTTTCATGCAGTTATAGGTGAAGAAACTAAAAAACAATGTTTAGAATCATTTGGATCTTTGCCCGATATTTTGCTTGCTTGTGTAGGTGGGGGATCAAATGCAATGGGACTTTTCCATCCTTTTGTTAAAGAAACTTCTGTGCGTCTTATTGGAGTTGAAGCCGCAGGAAGCGGAGTTGATACGGACAAACATGCTGCCACTATCACTAAAGGGTCAGTTGGGATTTTGCATGGATCAATGAGTCTTCTCTTGCAAGATGATAATGGACAAGTACAAGAAGCTCACTCAATAAGTGCAGGTTTAGATTACCCTGGAGTAGGACCTGAACATAGCCATTTAAAAGATATAGGTAGAGCAGAATATGGATCAGTCACAGATCAAGAAGCTTTAGAAGCTTTAAAACTTGTTAGTGAACTAGAAGGAATTATACCTGCACTTGAAACTTCCCATGCCTTTGCTTGGTTAGATAAATTATGCCCTACTCTTGAAAAAGATACTCATATAGTTATCAATTGCTCTGGTAGAGGCGACAAAGATGTTAATACTGTTGCATCTTCATTAGATATTTAATCAATACCTTGGAATTGATGGGTCAATATATCTACTCCATCCATCAATACCCTCCTCCAAATTCCATATTTCGCTCACAATATTATTATCCAAGCACCATTGTGAAAAGTTATAACTTCTTATTCCTGCATGACAGGTAACTACAATTTCTCTGTCTAATAAACCAGCAAATATTTCTTTAACATATTCAGATGTGACTTTACTAATTGGTATATGTAAAAATTCTTTTGAGAAACGAGCTATTTCAAGCTCTGACTGTTCTCTTACATCAATCAAAACTGGATCTTCTTTCTCAGAATTAAACCAATCATTGAGACTAGAAGCATTTATAGATTTTGGATAAATTCCCAATTTATAGGATAAATTATGTGTTATTTACAATTTAATAAATTAAATTGCAGTAGAAAGTTTATTGTTAAAAATAAAAATAAACATTGATAATGAAACTTAGATTAGTAGCAATAATACTATTATTATCTTTATTACTTTTTTTTGGTTTTAAAAAAGTTTCTGCTAATAAAAATAAAGAGCAAAGTACAAATATTGAGCAACTAAATATCTTAAGATATATACCTAAAAACAATAAATTATTATTTATTTCAAATTTAGATATTTTTCATATTGTTAATAATAATGAAAAAGATAAAAATTCATTAAACCAAGATGACTTTGTTTTAATAAAAGACTCTATATTAGATTACTTAGGTATAGATCTAGGCAACAATAAATTAGAAGATATCTATAACAATGAACTTATAATCTCATTTTTTGAAAATAATAAAAAGCTTAAAGATGATATTTTGATTATTTTTAAAATTAAGCC
>MWOX01000352.1 GCA_002026005.1 Prochlorococcus sp. HOT208_60m_808M21 | reverse complement strand
TTTACACCCAATTCCAATTGATGCGATTTTCTTATTTCCTATCCAAACACCAGTAAACCCTTTTCTAGAGTGACAATCTATATTAAAAGCTCCAAGGATTTTTATAATAATTTCTTCAATTTTTCTTAAATACCAATTTAAATCTTTATTAAAATTTTTCAAATCTAAAACCAAATACGTTACTAATTGTCCTGGCATATTACAAGTTACCTCACCACCTCTATCAATATTAAAAACATCATATTTATCATCATTCAGAGAAAATAGTAAATTATCGTAATTAGATCCTCTCCCCAATGTATAACAGAGTTGATGCTCCCCTATCCAAATAAAATCAGGGTTAGAATTATCTAAAATCAATGCCTCCTGATATTCTTTTTGTAATTTATAAACATCATTAAAAGAAGAAATATTATCAGGTTGTTTAATTA
>MWOX01000351.1 GCA_002026005.1 Prochlorococcus sp. HOT208_60m_808M21 | reverse complement strand
GATCTTAATACATTCAATATTTCAACTGCTGTTGCATTCGTAGCTGCATCTTGTGGAGTAAAAGTTGCAAAACACGGAAATAAAAGTGCTAGTGGCAAAGTTGGCTCTGCGGATGTTTTGTTGAATCTTGGTTTGAATTTAAATTGTTCATTAGAAAAAGTAATTAAAGCCGTAAGTGAACTAGGAATAACTTTTTTGTTCGCACCTGTTTGGCATAAATCTTTAATAAAACTTGCTCCATTAAGAAAAACCCTTGGAATAAGGACAGTATTTAATCAACTTGGACCATTGGTAAATCCTTTAAGACCCAACGCACAAGTTTTGGGTGTTGCTTCTGAGGATTTTTTAAAACCTATGGGAAGCGCGCTTTTAAAAATGGGTATGAATAGAGCAATAGTCGTTCATGGGTCTGGTGGCCTTGATGAAGCTTC
>MWOX01000350.1 GCA_002026005.1 Prochlorococcus sp. HOT208_60m_808M21 | reverse complement strand
CAGAACTTAAAAGAGCTGATCTAATTAAAGCTGATTTAAGTAGCACTAACCTAAAAGATTCAGATCTCAAAAGTGCAAAACTTAAAAAAGCAAACCTTGAAAAAGCTGAACTTATTAATGCAAATTTAACTAATGCCAAACTTAAAGATTCAAATCTGGTGAATGCCAAGCTGATGAATGCCAAGTTCACAAAAGCTAATTTAGAAAATGCTGATTTAAAAAATTCTAATTTAATAAATACTGACTTTACTAAAGCAACATTAAAAAGGGCTAACTTATTTAAAGCCAACCTATCTGGTTCGAACCTTACATCAGCAAACCTTACTTTTACAAATCTTACGTATGCAAACTTAACTGCAGCAAATCTTCAAAATGCTAACTTATCAAACGCCAAACTTATGGGGGCAAAATTAAATAATGCCGATCTCTCTGGTTCTACTCTAAGTGGTCTAAATG
>MWOX01000349.1 GCA_002026005.1 Prochlorococcus sp. HOT208_60m_808M21 | reverse complement strand
TGAGCGGGGCGTGGCGCAGCTTGGTACCGCGGGTGCCTTGGGAGCACTAGGTCGCAGGTTCGAAGCTTTACTTTGTAAAAAGCTTCTCAGTAATTTCTTTTTTTACAGTAGGCGAACTATGCGCGAGTAATTGAAAAGTTAAGATAACTTTGGAGAGTACACAGACCGTAAGATTAATCTTCAAATAATTTTGAATAAAAATTATATCTTTCTTTCTGTTGGATAAGGTATTTCTATATTAAGTTCATTGAATTTTTGAATAAGTTTTTGATTAAATTTGCTTATGCCATTCTCGAAGTCATCAAGGGCATTATGACTTCCATTTAACTCCAAAATGTAATCGTAACTAAAATCGGAAATATAGAGTAGATTCATTGCTTCAAATTTAAAATTGTTATCTGATTCAAGAATCTCTTTAACAATATTAGGGATATCTCTAAGCATATTTTTAGATGTCTCAAAGGCAACTGAAATCTTTCTTTCAGAACCATCAACTTGAACAATTAATTCATTAATTTTATCTAATAAAGTTTCTCTCATC
>MWOX01000348.1 GCA_002026005.1 Prochlorococcus sp. HOT208_60m_808M21 | reverse complement strand
AAAAATATGAAGGTTGGAAACTAAATCATGGTTCTCCGAATTTTAATATATCTAACAGTAAAAATAATCTTCTATTAAAAAGATATATTGATGAATTATTGGAAAATAAATTTATTAAAATTGACGATTCAGACATATATTTTCTAAATCAAGATTTAAATGCAGAAACACAAAAAAAATCTGAATTTTCTTTAGGAGTTAATTATCTATCTTTAGATTCTATGAGTCAATTATCGCAAAATATAATTGAGTCTAATAATTTAAAGGGGAAAATTGATTTTTACTTTGAAACATTAATTGTTGATTTGAATTTTAATGATAAAGAATGGACCCTAACATCAAAAAATGGTGATAAATTTAAATCTAAATATCTTATTTGTTCAACTAATTTGTTGTTACATAAAAGGTCACTGAAAATATTAAACATAAATAAAATCC
>MWOX01000347.1 GCA_002026005.1 Prochlorococcus sp. HOT208_60m_808M21 | reverse complement strand
GAGTCTAACGAGGAAATATTAAAGTCTGTTTTAAATGGTTCTGGACAAAAATCTCATATTGATGCAGTTGCCTTGAATTCTGCTTTAGTGCTTTGGGCAGCAGGCATTGAAGATGATTTAAATGAAGGATTTAATAAAGCTTTATTTTCGATAAATCAAGGAGATCCTTGGAAAAAGTTTTTACTTTTAAAAAATTATTTACATACAAATTAATTAATTTCAAATTGATGATTAATCCATATAAGAAAAACGCGAAATTAGTTTTAAGTAATGGAATTGTATTCCCAGGATTCTTTTTTGGTGCTTCTGGTACTGCTATTGGGGAAATAGTTTTTAATACTGGAATGACTGGATATCAGGAAGTTATTACTGATCCAAGTTATTATGGACAAATTTTAACATTCACTTATCCAGAGATTGGAAATACTGGTATTAATTTTGAAGATTCAGAATCC
>MWOX01000346.1 GCA_002026005.1 Prochlorococcus sp. HOT208_60m_808M21 | reverse complement strand
TAGTTTGTATATTTAAACCGCAAATTTCTAAATCCCGCTCATTAGCAACTTTTTCTAATAAAGCTTCTAGTTTACTTTTGTTTTCTTTATTCAAATTTATTTATAAATTTATCTAAAAATTATTTTCACACATTAAGAAGTTTTTTCTATAGAAAAATTTAAAAATTTGCATTTTATGGATGTAAACAAAAAAACAACAATAATCTCTTTCTTCAATTAGATTTAAACAAAATCAAAAACTATTAATTAAATGAAGTATCTCAAGATTAAATTTATTAATTTAATCCAAATATTCATTGTTATTTGTTTTTGCATACTCAATTTCTTTCAAGATGTTGAAGTTTTAGCTTTAACTTCTTTTGGAAGTCATAATTTCGTATCATCCGCAGTTAAAAATATTGGCCCTGCAGTTGTAAAAATTGACACTGAGCGCTTAGTAGAGAGGCAACAATTTGA
>MWOX01000345.1 GCA_002026005.1 Prochlorococcus sp. HOT208_60m_808M21 | reverse complement strand
ATTAGGAAACTCATTTGATACCTTATATCCCGAGGACTATATAAACTATGGTAAAGATCTATTCTTTTCATTCAACTCTTCTAGAAAAATTGAAAAGATTGATCTTCAAATAAAATTTAAAGAATTAATTAGATTAGATTGTGATAGGCAAAGATTAAATAATTGCTTAAAAAATGGTTGGAGTAAAGGAAAGATGGTTGTAAAAAAATAAATCCTACCCTATTAAATTGAAATCAAAAGGTGATAGAGAAATTCATAGAAAAGATCTAAAGAAAATGAGTTTCAAAATAGATATAAGAGGTGATGATAGATATGAAGGAATGGAAGAATTTTCTATTCAAATGCCCGTAATAAGAAATTATACATATGAGTTATTTGGTTCTAAAGTACTTTCTAAAGAGAAAATCATATCGCCTCGACATAAATATATAAGGTTATTTCTTAATGGAGAATATTTAGGAATAAGACATCTTGAGGAGGGACTTGGAAGAGAACTTATTGAATCTTCTAGCAGAAGATATGGTCCAATTTTTTCTTTAAAAGAAGATATTGCTGTTACTCTAGGAGAGACTCAATTTGATTTATCTGATAGTAAATATTGGATAAATAATAATCCCCTTTTGGCAAGGGAAGCATTGACTATTCTTGAGTCAACTAAAATTGAAAACAGAGA
>MWOX01000344.1 GCA_002026005.1 Prochlorococcus sp. HOT208_60m_808M21 | reverse complement strand
CTGGCTTTGTTATAGGTTAGATTCAAAGTACTTGCTAATTCTTTAGCATTATCACTAGCATTATTCATCGCAGTCATCCTGCAAGCGAGTTCTGAAGCTGCTGACTCTTGAAGAGCTCTTAGTACCTGATTCTGTAAATATAAAGGTAATAAGGAATCTAATAGTTGATCAGGACTTTGTTCAAAAACAATATCTGATGGCAACTTCTCTGAATCACTTTTTTCAATATTTGATTTTTCAACAATTAACTTACTTTCTTTTGTAGTCAACCTAAAAATTTCATCATTTTCCTCAGCGATTCCTTGAGGGTCAAGTGGCAATAGTGTTTGAACGACAGGCGCGCAGCTAACTAAAGTGATGAATTTCGTATAAATAATTTCCACCCTATCAGAATTTTCTGAAAGAAATTCAGCTAAAATCTCATTTGTAACTCCT
>MWOX01000036.1 GCA_002026005.1 Prochlorococcus sp. HOT208_60m_808M21 | reverse complement strand
AAATAAAAACGGACAAGGGTAATAAATCTATTGTTCTTGTTAAAGATGATATTCGACGGGTGTTAAATTTTATACCTAGTAATTTGTTTACTATTAATAAATTAAATGATGATTTATGGCTTTTGAGAGGAGGAGGCTTCGGTCATGGTGTAGGTTTATCTCAGTCAGGAGCAATTGAAATGGCTAAATTAGGATTCTCTTATGAACAAATATTGAATCATTACTATGGAAATGCAAAACTAAAAAAATTTGAGATATTGTCTCAATGGAAGTTAGGTAATTAAAAATTTACTTTTATGAGTAAGGGTTTTTATAAAAATCGAAGATTGAAGTCGTTTATATTTCTTAGTGCATGTTTTTTAGTAGCTTTTATTCCTCATGCTAACAATATCGAAAATTTCTTTTACATAATATTGACTCTATCTTTTGTGATTGTTTTTTACGGTTTAAAAGTTATCTCTAGAAATTTCAAAAGGAACAATGTTTTAAATACTTTAAGAAGAATTAGCAATAAAGAGTTACCTGTGCTTGATATTTTAGTCGCAGCTAGAGATGAAGAGAATGTCATATCAAGATTAGTTGAAAGATTATTTAGTTTAGATTTTCCAACAAATAAATTAAATATTTACATAATCGATGATGGTAGTTCTGATAAGACGCCTTTAATTTTAGATCGATTATCTAGACAATATGATAAGTTAAAAGTCATAAGTCGTTCTCCAAATGCAGG
>MWOX01000343.1 GCA_002026005.1 Prochlorococcus sp. HOT208_60m_808M21 | reverse complement strand
GATGATTGAGGTAATTTACTCAACAATTTTACCAATGAAGAAATAACACTTTGAAAAATTTCAGACTTAGTTAAATCTTGATCTTTAAAGATCTGATCAATCTCCCAATCAATCCAAAAGGATGAATTATCAATTAAATTAAAATAATCTTCAGGTGTATGACTATTCAAATATTCGTCAGGATCTTTGAAATCATTAAGTTGAAGTATCTTAAGATTAATTTGATCATGGAGAGATAAGCTTTCGACTTCTTTTATTACCCTTTTTGTAGCTAATATCCCTGCATTATCAGAATCAAAATTCAAAATTATATTTTTATTATCTGTACATCTACATAGTTGAGAAATTTGATACTTATTTAATGCGGTACCCAGAGAAGCCACAGAATTAGTTATTCCCTTTGAATGAAGAGAAATTACATCAAAGTAGCCTTCAACAATAATAGCTTTATCTCTTCATGATCAAATTAATCTTAAGATACT
>MWOX01000342.1 GCA_002026005.1 Prochlorococcus sp. HOT208_60m_808M21 | reverse complement strand
GTGCAAGTTTATCTGCAAAAGGTCTACTCTTAAGAACTTGATCTTGAGCTCTCCTAACTTTTGCAGCTGCCACAAGTCTCATGGCCTCCGTTATTTTTCTTGTATTTTTAACGGAAACAATTCGATCTCTAATCTCTTTAAGATTTGCCATTGTATCTCCTAAATAAATTTAAACTGTGGCAAGCATTGATGATTTAACTTCATTTATCACCTCTTTTAGCGTGGCTTCTAATCCATCATTTAATTTCTTTTCTTTAAGAATCTCTTCAATAAATTCCGCTTTATTTAACTTTAGGTATTCCCTAAGTTCAGTTGCAAATTTAGTAACATCTTCAACAGGAACCTCATCAATAAGACCTTTAACTCCTGCATAAACAACTGCAACTTGTTCTGCAAGATTTAGCGGAGAG
>MWOX01000341.1 GCA_002026005.1 Prochlorococcus sp. HOT208_60m_808M21 | reverse complement strand
TATTTCAAGCAAACCTAACAACTAAATGCGAAATTGAATCTTCCAAAAACTATAATCCTCTAGATATTTATTTGAAAATAAGAAGGAAATTAAGAGCTCCCTTTGGAGGAATAATAATAAATAATGATAATTATAAAGAGGCTGTATTATCCACCTCGCCAGAAAGATTTATAAAAATAGATAATAAAAATTTTGTAGGATCAAGACCTATCAAAGGAACTAGATCCAGAGATAAAGATTTAAATCAAGACGCACTTAATGCTATCGATTTAATAACGAACGAAAAAGATAGAGCCGAAAATATTATGATTGTTGACCTAATAAGAAATGATTTAAGTAAAGTTTGCGAAACAGGAAGTATTATGGTGCCAGAAATATTAAAGCTAGAAAGTTTCTTAAAAGTTCATCATCTAACATCAGTAATCAGAGGTAAATTAAAAAAAGACAAAAACTGGATTG
>MWOX01000340.1:395-536 GCA_002026005.1 Prochlorococcus sp. HOT208_60m_808M21 | reverse complement strand
TATTTGAGCTCCTGCAAAACTGCTGCCTGATGCGATCATATTTATTAAAACAGCATTTCTAAGATCTGTTTTTTGGAAATTAACTCGATCAGAAAGAGTATCGGTCAGGTCAATTCCATTTAAATTAGAACCTTTTAAATC
>MWOX01000340.1:293-371 GCA_002026005.1 Prochlorococcus sp. HOT208_60m_808M21 | reverse complement strand
TAAATCAACATCGCTAAAATCGGCATCTCTCGCAACTGCTCCAGCTATAGAAGACAAATGAAGATCCTCTCCATGGAA
>MWOX01000340.1:0-286 GCA_002026005.1 Prochlorococcus sp. HOT208_60m_808M21 | reverse complement strand
CCTGTAATATTAGATCTTACATAACTTGGTACTTCATCTCCTTCTCCTTTAACAGCAACATTTGCTCCAGCAAAAACTGGAGAGGATAACACTAAGAAAGAAAAAGTTATGCATAAAAAATATTTTAAAAAACTTAGAATTTTCATATCAAAAAACTTGAATAAATTTATTTTATAACAATTAGATAATTTTTTAAATTGATGTATAAATTTAGAACATGTTTTTAAGATTATTTAACACTATAAATTTTAAATCTAGGCTCAAGATTGGTTATACAATCTAGAAG
>MWOX01000339.1 GCA_002026005.1 Prochlorococcus sp. HOT208_60m_808M21 | reverse complement strand
TAAAATTTAAATCTACAATTATTAAAAAAATATTTTAATTAAATGCCTTATTAATGCACTAATTAGTCTATTTAAATATGATTAACTAAAAGAAATAATTTAATGTCAACATCTTTTAAAAATGTAACACCAACAGGTCCAGGTGGAACAGCAACATTATTAATTGTATTGTCTTTTACTGGCTTTCTTTTGCTTACCCAATCTCTCTTTGTTGTCCCTTCTGGACAAGTTGCAGTTGTTACAACATTAGGGAAAGTAAGTGGCCCCTCTAGGAGAGCTGGTTTAAACTTTAAACTTCCATTTATTCAGTCTGTTTTTCCATTTGATATAAAAACTCAGGTTCAACCCGAAAAATTTGAAACTTTAACTAAAGATCTTCAAGTGATTAGAGCTACAGCTACCGTAAAGTACTCAGTAAAACCTAACGAAGCAGGAAGGATCTTCGCCACAATTGCAAGCAGAAATAGCGATGTTTATCAAAAAATTGTTCAGCCATCTTTGCTTAAAGCTTTAAAATCAGTGTTTTCTCAGTATGAGTTAGAAACAATTGCTACTGAATTCGCCGTAATTTCTGAAAAAGTAGGTGATACGGTTGCAAAAGAACTAAATTCATTCGATTATGTAGATGTTAAAAGTTTAGATCTTACTGGATTAGAGATTGCTGAGGAATATAGAGCTGCGATTGAACAAAAGCAAATAGCAGGTCAGCAATTATTAAGAGCAAAGACAGAAGTTGAAATTGCTGAACAAGAAGCACTTAGA
>MWOX01000338.1 GCA_002026005.1 Prochlorococcus sp. HOT208_60m_808M21 | reverse complement strand
GAACCTACTAAGCTCTCCATTAATTCAGCTTTGGTTTCCATCTTTTGGAGTTCTTGCTGTAAGTAGGTATTGGCAATTTCTCTTTTTCTGTTTTCGATAGAAATTTTAAGTTGGTCTAAATGATCTTTAATTCTTTTCTTATACCTATCTTGTTTGGCTAATTCTTTAAGGTCATCTTCACACCACGCAGCAAATCCAGAGGGAAAACCTGAGGAGTTGTCCCCCTTCTTCAAGTCTGCGTCTCTCATTTGGATAAGTTGGTTATAAATCCTTCGATAGTCGGCTGGTTCGAGAAAAAGCCAACCATAAAACGGATGCTGACGAGCAAAACGCATTTAAAATCTCCTTTCAGAACTATGGTGGGTTTGATTCCAAAGAAGTCTTTTCTCTCTATTCATTTTTTGTTCTAAGTTTTTCTGTCTTAGTGCTTCTGTCTTCTCTTTAAATGCTGTTAAGTAGGCTTCACGTTCTTCTTCAGCTTTGGCCTTTTCTTTCCAATAATTTAGGTCTAATCCTAAGAAAGCTGCGAGTGCTTTATCTCCTTTAACTATTAAAGATGCTGCTGTAACACCTAAGTCAGTTCCCTTATAATTTTCGCCATATTTTCTCTTAGGTAGATAACTTTTAGACATTCCAGGCACTTTCAAAATTCGGTCTTCTAATTGCTTGGCTTTTGTCTCGTTTTGTTCATAATCGAAGTGGGTTCTATCAATTAATTCGTTTAAATCCATAATTAAGAAACCTCCTTTAATAATCTTCTAGCTTGTGGGTTGGTTAAAGTATTATAAGTTTGCCTAACTTTGCAGGCTTTGACTTGAGAAAATACGCTAAATTGTTTATATTTAGTTGGTTTAAAATCAATCACTAAATAATACTTAATTACTGTAAATTATACTATAAAAATAATATTTAAGCTATGATAAGGATGCGTAACTTCAATGTCTGCCATTAGGTTTATGCGGTGTGG
>MWOX01000337.1 GCA_002026005.1 Prochlorococcus sp. HOT208_60m_808M21 | reverse complement strand
TGGTTTTCATTCTATAAATGGCTGCTGGTCAGATGAAGTCGTAAAAAAATGGTTTCTTAGTATCTAGGACTATTTAAAAATGGTGTTTTTTTAAAAATCCCATTTTTCAATTGGCTTGCCGTTAATAATATGTGAGATAAAAATTTCTGAAACTTTTTCAGGAGAAACTTTTTCATACCAAATACCATCAGGCCAAACAAGAAGAATTGGGCCGTTCTTACATATCCTTAAACAGTCAGCTTTTGATCTTAATATATGAATGTTTTTTGTAGAGAGATCATTCTCAAATTTTTTTAAAGTCATTTTCAGGCATTCCCATGTTTTTTGACCTTCATTGCCTTTAAAGCATTTCTGTTTTGTGGGTGTTGCGCATAGTAGAAGATGCTTTTTAATATTCACTTTTATCCAATACTTACGTATTTTTTCCCTTTTTTAATTTCTTGCTTAACAAAAAGTCTGGCCCAATTGTCTACTTCAAGAATATCCTC
>MWOX01000336.1 GCA_002026005.1 Prochlorococcus sp. HOT208_60m_808M21 | reverse complement strand
GCTACAGAATTACATTTAAAAAGAATGGTTGTTGGAGGATTTGAGAAAGTCTATGAATTGGGAAGAATCTTCCGTAATGAGGGGATAAGTACAAGACATAATCCAGAATTCACCTCAGTGGAAATTTATGAAGCTTATTCTGATTATGTAGATATGATGAATTTAACTGAAGAATTGATTAAAGATATCGTATCTGATGCATGTGGGTCTTTAATTATAAATTATCAAAATAAAGAAATTGATTTTTCTAAACCTTGGAGAAGAGTATCCATGAAAGATATTGTCAAAAAATATACAGGGATTGATTTTGATTCTTTTAGAGGAGACTTTCAAGCAGCAAAACAAGCCGTTAAAAGTATAAATGTTGATTTCTCTGATAAAGTCAATAGTATTGGAAGACTTTTAAATGAGGTCTTTGAGCAAAAA
>MWOX01000335.1 GCA_002026005.1 Prochlorococcus sp. HOT208_60m_808M21 | reverse complement strand
TAGATCTGTAGGAGAACTTCTGCAAAACCAAGTTCGGGTTGGACTTAATCGTTTAGAAAGAATTATCAAAGAAAGAATGACTGTAGGAGAAACAGATTCTTTAACTCCCGCTCAACTAGTTAATCCCAAACCTTTGGTTGCTGCCATAAAGGAATTTTTTGGCTCCAGTCAATTAAGTCAGTTCATGGATCAAACTAATCCTCTTGCTGAGTTAACACACAAGAGAAGAATCTCAGCATTAGGTCCAGGGGGGTTTAACTCGAGAAAGAGCAGGCTTTGCCGTAAGAGATATTCACCCTTCACATTATGGAAGATTATGTCCTATTGAGACTCCTGAAGGTCCAAATGCAGGACTTATAAATTCTTTAGCTACCCACGCAAGAGTTAATGAGTACGGTTTTAAT
>MWOX01000334.1 GCA_002026005.1 Prochlorococcus sp. HOT208_60m_808M21 | reverse complement strand
CAAGTATGGCAAGAGTAATGATATTTGCACTAATAGTTATATTCTTACAATTTAAACCTACAGGTTTATTTCCTCAAAAAGGAAGGATGGTTGAAAACTAATGTCCTTAAGTAAAATTAAATTTGATAAAAAAATAGTATTATCATTTTGGATAATATTAATAGCCTTAATCATTGCAGCACCAACTCTACTACCTGTATTTAGACTAAACCTCCTAGGAAGATACTTATCCTTATCCATAGTTGCACTTGGTGTTGATCTTATCTGGGGATATACAGGTTTACTAAGTCTTGGACAAGGTATATTTTTTGCACTAGGTGGATATTGTGCAGCAATGTATTTACAAATAACCAGTTCCTCTGAATTTCCAAATAATATTCCTGAATTTTTTGCTTTATATGGTGTTGAAAAATTACCTTTTTTCTGGGAACCGTTTAGGTCGCCTGTTTTTACCTTCTTAGCTATCTGGATAATTCCAGCATTGGTGGCAGGTTTAATTGGATTTCTTGTTTTCAGGAACAGAATCAAAGGGGTTTATTTTTCTATACTTACTCAAGCTTCTCTTCTTGTATTCTTTAACTTCTTTAATGGACAACAAAAACTTATAAATGGAA
>MWOX01000035.1 GCA_002026005.1 Prochlorococcus sp. HOT208_60m_808M21 | reverse complement strand
TAGATCATCAACAAAATCATCATAAGTATCTAAAAGAAGATTCACAATTAAAAATTTATTTTTGTTATTATCATCGCATTAACAATAAAAGTCAACCAAGCTCTAAAATTAACTTTTGAATTTTTTGAAAATTAATTAATAAAGACTCAAAAATTAAATAATAAATATAAACAAGCAAAATAACAGATTTAATATCAAGCTTAGGGTTTTAGAATTAAATTTCATTTATCTTGCTTTTCTTAATTTTATATCTCTTTTGATTTGCATTATCAAAACGACAATAAACATATTTACTAAAAAGAAATTTAAAGAATTCATCATTAAACCTTTTAATATATTTATAGCAATACTATTGATGTGCCAATCAGGAAAGAATCACTTAAAAAATTTTTTAAACGTAATAAATTTTTATGGTAATTAAATTTTATATTAATAGCTAATTTTAAATATTATTTTTTAATTAACTCGAAGTAACCATTTTTATTTAATAAGTACTTATCAAACCAAAGGCTCAAAAGATTGTCTAATCCTATTCCATTCATTTTATTTATTTGCGAAGTCTTATAGTCTGAGAGTGCAAGCAATAAATAAGGAAAAATCATATCAGAAACTCCTTTAGGCAGTTTTTCTAAAGGTACTCCATGCGCTCTATCCCATAAAATTTGCATATCTTGAGAGAACAAAGAACTCCAATAACTAAAATTACAATGTAACTTGTCTGGAGGGAGTAGATTTACAGATAGAACTGGGAGAGATGAATTCATAGGAATAAAATTTGTTTAGATTAATTGAATTTAGGTTTTTGAAATGGTGAAAAATAACTTTAATATGCTAATCCCCTATAAATACAAATTTAACTTAACGCACAGTGTATCACTTTTCAACACTTTATTAAGTGCTATATTTATCCATCATTTCCTGGAATTTTAGGAATGATAAAAACTTTTTATAAGTTTGCAAGTCAAAAGATTCCTGATTCTTCTCATTTAAATGGGTTGATTTACTAGGAATAAAATGATTTCCTAAGTTATTATCAATTGTGAGTTTTGCTTTATCTAAAAAGTCACCAGAATTATCAAGTAAGTTTTGTGAATTATCTTCATATAGAGTATTTAGTTGAGTTGCTTTACCATTTTTTTTATTAAACATACCTCTTATGGAAAGTGCTTCTTCTACCAAAATACTTATTATTTTTGAATTACTTAAATTGTTCTCTATGCTCAACTTGTCAATTATTCTCATAACATCTTCTCTAGGAATAAAACCAACTCTTTTTTTCTTGGTAGGCATTTAAAAATTAATAAAAGTTCAGCACTTGACTGTCATAAGTGTTGCACTATATTTATTATAAGTCAATTAAATGATAATGATTCTACCAACAACTATACTTTTAGGAGCCCTTGGATATCTTTTTTACAACTCAAAAAGAGAACTTTCAGTAGATCACCATGACCTTATTGAAAAACAAAAAGATAATGATGATTTGTATAAAGATTTAGAAGATCTATTTATTTAAAATTGCTGTATCAGTACTAAAGAACTTTGTTTCTTGACTAAATATATACAAAACCTCAAACATAATTAGAATATATATGAAGATATAAAATCAATGACTGTCCATCAAGATTACGAAATAAAAATCAATCTAAATGAATTGATTGAGAAGAGAATTCCATGTTGTGATTTACTTCATCCAGATCATTGTTTAACAGAACAACAAGTCTCTGAAATTGCACATGATATTCGTATGGATTTAAATTTGCATGATCTTTACAAGCAAGTGGATCAACACATCATGAATTATGTAAATGCAGCTGGTATTGATAACAAAGATCATTGGGTTGAACCTCATCTTCCAGATTTGGAAAGAGATTTAAAAGAAGAAGTAGGTATAGAATTTGATTAAACTTTTCTCCTAAAAAAAGATTAATATATGTATTTTTTTTCTAAATCATCTATTAATTTATAAATACTTTTAGCTGATCTTTTTCTTTTTTTTAAAAATGTAAAAACTATAGCTCCAATCATAAATAATAAAATAGGTATGAAAATAATAATTTCATGATTCATAACTATCAAACAGAATTATATTATTTAAATTATTAAAAACTCTGAATCAATAGAATAGGTACTTTATACAAATATATTTCACTATAAAGAATTAAGATTTTTAATAAAGAAGTGAAAGAATTAAAATTTTTTGTAAATTATGTAGATATAAATTTTCAATTCAATAAAGATAATGATTAATTATTTTGCCTTAACAGTAACTGAGATGGGCATCGGTAAAATAGAGTTAGTAGTTATTGGTGCAGTAATTTTAATATTTCCAATTTTATTTGTATATGCATCTAAAAACCTTGATGCTAAGGGTGTTTTCGAATGGATGATGGAGAAACCAAATGATTGGATAGGTAAAAAATAAAACTTCAACAATTTAAATTTTTCTAGTTAAATTTTAAATTTTCTAAATTACTAATTTCAAAATCATAAACCTGGCAATTATTTTCTAAATCATTAACTATTGAATTTTTTAGAAGAGAATAATCTATCAACTTATTGAGTTTATTATTTTTAAATTCCTTGTTAGTCTCTCCAAGAGCAAAAGCCAAAGCTCCTTCATAAGAAATACCAAATTTGGAAGTGTTGCAGAAAGTTCTAGTAAATTTGTTAGAAATCTTTTTAGTATACTTTTCAAGAGTTTTAGAAGAAGTATCTAATGAGTAAACTGG
>MWOX01000333.1 GCA_002026005.1 Prochlorococcus sp. HOT208_60m_808M21 | reverse complement strand
GCTCTTCCGATCTTATTAATAGAAATACCCTCAATAATTAAATATAAAACACTAGATGAATCATTTTTTTTAATTTTCCTTTTTTTAACAGTACTAGTTATTTTTTATCTAGTAGAGATTTTTTTATCTAGATGGTACCAATTGACAGATAAAGAAAAGAAAAAATTAATTACCTTTTTGGAGTTTAAAAATAACTTTTTGAAAATATTAGAATCTATAAATCTAGTATTTGGTGATTTCACGAAACCTTCAAATTTTTTTAATTTTGGTAGCAATAATAGAAATACAACCCAAAAAAAGTGGGTAAGAAATGATAAAAATGATAAAATAAAAATCTGAAATCAAATCAATTGGTTATTTGAAACATGCCAAAAAAACTACAGGTCAATTAAGAAAGAATATAATGAATTAGATTTATTTAAATAATTCTTTTGATCACCAATATTTCTTATATCGTCGTATGAAATCTCAAAATAGCAAAGAACAAAAATCAGACTTTTCTTATAAAGAAACTTTAACTTTATTAAAAACTGACTTCTCAATGCGCGATAACTCAGTTGTAAGAGAACCTGAGATCCAGAATTTTTGGGCTAAAAATGATATTGATTTGAAATTAGGTTCAAAAAATTCAGGCGAAATATTTACATTACATGATGGCCCTCCTTATGCAAATGGAGCTCTTCATATGGGTCATGCCCTTAATAAAGTTTTAAAAGACATAATAAATAAGTACAAAACCTTAAGAGGATTTAGGGTTCATTTCGTACCTGGTTGGGACTGTCATG
>MWOX01000332.1 GCA_002026005.1 Prochlorococcus sp. HOT208_60m_808M21 | reverse complement strand
AGGTAGGCTTAAAATAAATAATATAGTTGTTAAATCCATAGTGTTAACTTATTCAAGAAGAGTATGAAAAATTAAAATTACAATTTGTTTATTAACCCATGCTTAATAATCTGTCGGTCCTTTAATACCTAGATAAAAAAAGGCTCCTAACCCAACTAACAGTAAAACTCCAGCGACAGTTGCAGAAGGAACAAAACCTCCTATTGCAAAAGAAGAAAAATAATACATATATAAAACTAAAACTAGTTTGATAATATCAATAAAAACTAGATATTTGTAAAAAATTTTGACTCGAAGACAATTAGACAATATCAGTTCTAAGCCACTAAAGTCGAATCTTCGTTATCAGCAGAAATTCTTATTCTCTCTTCCAACTTGGGGCCATATAATTCGTTTCCCCAGATTTCAACTCTTGAATCATTTGGGGCCATAAAAGTAAGTATGTCAGTTGGGAATAAAACTCTCTCCAAGAAAAAATTTGATGGACCAATACATCTCAAGACAACCATCCTACAGCCTTCATTTTTGTAAGAAAACTCAACCATCCTTAAACATCAAAATATTCACAATTAAACACTATTTGAAGCAAATA
>MWOX01000331.1 GCA_002026005.1 Prochlorococcus sp. HOT208_60m_808M21 | reverse complement strand
ATTTAAGGGAGAATTATTACCAGGAATTACTCTTAGAGATTTAGTAAATGCAATCCCTCTCTTCGCAATTAAAAAAGGACTCTTAACTGTTGCGAAAGAAAATAAAAAAAATATATTCAACGGGAAAATTATGGAAATTGAGGGATTGCCAAACCTTAAACTTGAACAAGCTTTTGAACTTACTGATGCTACTGCAGAACGCTCATGCGCTGGTAGTACCATACTTTTATCCCAAGAAACTGTACAAGAATACTTAAGAAGCAATATTTGCCTGCTAGAAAAAATGATTGAGAGCAATTACGAAGATTCAAAATCAATTTCAAGAAGAATAAATGATATGAAAAATTGGTTAAAAAAACCATCATTAATTCAACCAGATTCAAACGCTCAGTATGAAGAAATCATTGAAATTGATTTAGCAAAAGTAATACAACCTATAGTTGCTTGCCCTAATGATCCAGATAATGTAAAAGAAATCACTGATGTTGCTAATACAAATATTGACGAGGTTTTTATAGGTT
>MWOX01000330.1:269-353 GCA_002026005.1 Prochlorococcus sp. HOT208_60m_808M21 | reverse complement strand
AGCGTAACTTCTGCTTTTACCAATTTATCAACTTCTGACTTAGATGATGATATAAGTTCTGCTGAAAATATTGGTTGGGTAGTT
>MWOX01000330.1:41-260 GCA_002026005.1 Prochlorococcus sp. HOT208_60m_808M21 | reverse complement strand
GATCTCATGAACGTATTTTTTGAAGAGATTGATAATTATGAAAATATTTTTTTTATGACGCCACAGAGATTGTTACGTAAAGAAATATTATTTGATTATCAATTCTTTTCAACAGGAGCAAACTCACTTGATAAAAAATTCTTAGATTTTATTCATATAAAAAAATCTTATAGTCAATCTTGTTTAACGTTTAAAGTTTCTCTTAGAGGTCATTGTGAA
>MWOX01000329.1 GCA_002026005.1 Prochlorococcus sp. HOT208_60m_808M21 | reverse complement strand
AATAGATGGGAATTGGTCTAATAATGCTAATCTCCAATTATTAATAAAGTAAATTCCAGTTTTAAAAAATATGCTCGTAATTGAGGCTCCTAAACCTGTTAATAAGAGCGAAAATACAACGACTAAGGATCTTTGTTTTAATAATTTTTTGATGGTACGAGAAGAATTATTACTTGTTTTTTGAATATTATCTTTTATAAGGTTTGGCATAGTCCATGATTACTTTGTCAAGCTGAAATCGTGTATTTCATCAAATTGAAGATAGCGATAAAGTTCATCTGAATATGGATTAATTTTATTTTTAGTAATATCCTGATATTCTTCTATTTCAGGTATTTTTCCAAGCAATGCGCAAACTGCTGCTAATTCTGCACTTCCTAAAAATACTTGCGCATTCTTGCCAAGTCTATTGTCAAAATTTCTTGTACTAGTAGAAAATACTACAGAACCTTCATCTACTCTAGCTTGATTTCCC
>MWOX01000328.1 GCA_002026005.1 Prochlorococcus sp. HOT208_60m_808M21 | reverse complement strand
GGTGAACATGCATTCCAGTTCCATTATCGTTAAATACAGGCTTGGGCATAAACGTTGCAGTTTTCCCATATTTTTTAGCAACATTCCTGACAACGTATTTATAAGTCATTACGTTATCAGCAGAATTTATTAATGAATCAAATTTCATACCAAGCTCGTGTTGACCGGCACCAGCAACTTCATGGTGATGCTTTTCGGTGGGTATGCCTAATTCACCCATTAAAAGTAGCATTTCAGATCTGATGTCTTGCGCAGTATCATTTGGAGAAACTGGGAAATAACCTTCTTTGTATTGGATCTTGTATCCTAAATTTCCACCTTCTTCAATTCTTCCTGTGTTCCATGGAGCTTCAATTGTATCTACACTGTAAAAACAAGAACCTTCTTTTGAGTCGTATCTCACGTCATCAAATAAGAAAAATTCTGGTTCCGGTCCAAAAAAAGCTGTATCAGCAATCCCAGTAGATTCTAAGTACTTTA
>MWOX01000327.1 GCA_002026005.1 Prochlorococcus sp. HOT208_60m_808M21 | reverse complement strand
TTGGAGAATTGTCTGGTAAGGTATGGCGCATAGGATTAATGGGCTATAACTCAAGTGATGAGAATGTCGACAGATTATTAAACCTTTTTGATACTGAGTTAAAAAAATATTCTATTTTTGAGTCCTCAACTTTTTAAACCATAGCTTTAAAATTTGACTGCATTCGTATTCTAAAACACCTCCTACAATTTCCATTTTGTGATGAGCACTTTCATGTTTTGATAGGTCGATTGAGCCTCCCAGTCCACCTCTTTTCTTATCGTAAGCCCCGAAAATAACTTTACCCATCCGCGCTTGAATAAGAGCAGAGGAGCACATAGTACAAGGTTCTAGATTTGTGATAATAGTACATTCATTAAATCTCCAATCATTTTTTATTAGAGATGCCTGCCTAAGTGCAATAATCTCAGCATGACCTAATGGGTCTTTATTTATATTTCTCTTGTTTACCCCTCTCCCAATACATCTTCC
>MWOX01000326.1 GCA_002026005.1 Prochlorococcus sp. HOT208_60m_808M21 | reverse complement strand
CGCTCTTCCGATCTTCTATTAGTTTCAGGAATTTGTAGCAACTTTTTCATGTTCTGAACATGATGAGCTAACTCTATTTCCTCTGCAGGAGTCAAAAGTGGTACTCTTCCAATGCTACTTAAGTAATAGCCAATAGAATCTGAAGCGAGTCTGCCAGATTTTTTTTGGCTTTGTTTTACAGTCAGACTGGATTTTGATTTGCGAGACTTGCCCGCAGTGTTTGGTAATCTTGGCTCATCAAAATTATTATCTGAAGAGCTCTTTGTAGATTCCAGAGGGATCCCCATCACCCTGGCCTCCTAAATAATGGATTTTTTAAAAAGCTAGCACTGAAATTGAAATAAAAACTACTTTTACGTTGAAATTTTAAAGACAAAAATTTTTGTTTTAAGCTTATTTCTTGAAACCATTGAC
>MWOX01000034.1 GCA_002026005.1 Prochlorococcus sp. HOT208_60m_808M21 | reverse complement strand
GAATTAAATATTCCTGTAGAAATAGTTCATTTGACAGGATCAGTCGAGCTTGGTCCTATTACAGGGATGGCAGAGGCAATAGTTGATTTGGTTGCAACCGGAAAGACTCTTAAAGAGAATGGCTTAATTAAAATAGATGATCTTTATTACTCGACTGCAAGACTAATTGGAAATCCTTTATCTATGAGGTTAGATGATAATCATCTCAGAGATACTATTTTATCAATAGAATCGACTAATGCTTTATAGAAGATTAGCTAAATGTTTTTTAAAGATTTTAGAAGGATTAAAAAGTTAGGTAAATATTTAACTAAAGATAAAAAAACAATCTATCTAATCTTGATAGTTTTGTTACCTGTTTCTTTCTCTGGAGCAATTCAACCATTATTAGTTGGTCAAGCTATTACTATTCTAAAGAACGAAACTACAGATGTTTGGCTAAGTAAAACTTTCTTTGGGCAGTCAATAAATGCCATAATCCTAACTTTATTTATAACTGTATTATTCAGATTAGTTCTGCAAGGATACCAAACTTACAATATCCAAGCAGTGGGACAACGTTTGACAGCAAGAATAAGAAGAGAACTTTTTGATCATTCAATATCTTTATCTCTTAAGTATCACGATAAAATGCCTGTAGGGAAATTATTAACGAGATTAACAAATGATGTTGATGCTTTAGCCGAGGTTTTTGGTAGTGGAGCAGTTGGAGTCATTGCTGACTTCGTTAGTTTGATAGTAATTTCTTTGACAATGCTGTCAATTGATAGGGGGCTTGCAATTTTATTACTTTTGACTCAAATCCCAGTTTCATATTTTATTATTTGGCTTCAAAAACGTTATAGAAGAGCCAATTATCAAGTAAGAGAAGAATTGTCTCAACTCAACTCTGATTTTCAAGAGAATCTCCAAGGTTTAGAAGTCGTTCAGATGTTCAGAAGAGAGGCTTTTAATAGTAAGAAATTTTCCAAAACTGGAGTTGCTTATAAGAAAGCAGTTAATGGAACAATA
>MWOX01000325.1 GCA_002026005.1 Prochlorococcus sp. HOT208_60m_808M21 | reverse complement strand
GAAAAGTTTAAAAAATTAGAGCAATTTGTTGATGAAAATAATGATCAAAACTTGCGAATTTTAGAAAGAGACTCAAGATTTATCAAGAATATAAATAAAGCCTTCCAAGCAAATAATATAAAAGGAATGATCTCGTTCAAAGATGGAAGAATAAATCCTTTTTCTTTACTTCAAACATTAGATAAATATCTAAAACATAAAAAAGTAAATTGTTTACAAGGAGAAATAATAAAAATAAGGAAATCAAATAATCAATGGATTTCTACGACAAGTAATAATGAAAACATCAAATCTGACACGATTATTTTGTGTAATTCATTAAAAGCGATTGATTTAATAGATAGCAGATCTCACAACATCAAATTGAAACCTGTTTTAGGTCAAGCTATGGAAATTGAGATTAATGATGCTGAAGTTGATTTATTATCGCTGCCAAAACAATTCAATATAAATGGTAAAAATATAATTCCAAAATCAAAAAATAAGCTAATTATTGGATCAACTGACGAATATAGTACTAAGCCAGAAGAAAATACATACGAAAAACTCACAAATTTTCTCGATAAAAGACCAAATTGGCTGATGAGAGGAAAAATTTCAAAAAAATGGT
>MWOX01000324.1 GCA_002026005.1 Prochlorococcus sp. HOT208_60m_808M21 | reverse complement strand
TTACTGAATGTTCAAATAATGATGAATTAACTGAATTAGCTACAGACTGGGTTAATAGATATGGAAACATACCCAAACCTGTTGAGTCCTTAATTATGATAATGAGACTAAAATTACTAGCTAAAAAATGTGGTTTTAATAAGATCAAGCTCAAAAAGCCAAACATCTTGATAGAGACAAAATTAAAAAATTCTACATTTAAAATGCTTAAAAATTCTTTGGCAAGTAGNGTTCAAAATAAATTTAATTTTAATGAAGGCGAACAATTATCTACCATCACTATAAGGGGTTTAGGTGCAACTGAAATTCAAAATCAAATTGATCAACTAATGTTGTGGTTCGGATCTTTTGAAAGAGAAATAAAGAATTTCGATAAAGAACTTATTAAAAGAGATTAAATTATTAAATAATTATTTAAAATCCGCGAATCAGTTTGATTTCGGTTAGGTTTATAAAAATTTATTTATTTTATGGGTGAATATATAGACGTCG
>MWOX01000323.1 GCA_002026005.1 Prochlorococcus sp. HOT208_60m_808M21 | reverse complement strand
TGGAGATGATGTAATTGATGCAGACTTTACCGAAACAAAAGATTAGTAAAAGTATTTTTTAATTTCATTAGCGACCCATTTAGAACAAGCCGGAGCAAGTAATATCCCATTTTTATAAAAACCTGTACATATAATTACTCCATCTTCAAGATTTTTCATTATTGGTGAAGGCTCACCATCTGGTCTTGACCTTATTCCGTACCATTTTTTAGAAATTTTTCCTTTCTCCAGCCAATTTGGTCTTTTATCGAGAAAATTTGTGAGTTTTTCGTATGTATTTTCTTCTGGCTTAGTACTATATTCGTCAGTTGATCCAATAATTAGCTTATTTTTTGATTTTGGAATTATATTTTTACCATTTATATTGAATTGTTTTGGCAGCGATAATAAATCAACTTCTGCATCATTTATCTCAATTTCTATGGC
>MWOX01000322.1 GCA_002026005.1 Prochlorococcus sp. HOT208_60m_808M21 | reverse complement strand
AAAATGAATAACAAAGAACAGGATAACTATAGTAATGCTACATTAGAGCTGATAAAAAAATTTGTAGATTCCAATCAAAGAAAAAGAATAAATTTATTATCTCAAATAGAATCTGAAGTCGAAAATATTTTTAATCTCGGCCCTTCACTTTTTGATATCTTTAATAATGAAGGAGATGACTGGGCTGCTGGTTGGATATTGCAAGTTTTAAAAAAATTTAAACCTGAATTCTTTGAAAACTCTAAATTCAATAATTGGTTTAATACATATTCAGATATTGATATTAACTATAAGGATTTGCAATTGATGTTGGTTGAGCAAAAATTTGAAGAAGCAGATAGATTAACAAGTACCTATTTACGGAAATTACTTGGAAAATTAGCTGAGAAACGTGGATATGTTTTCTATAGTGAAGTTAAGAATATGTCAGGTAAAGATCTACAAACAATAGATAGATTATGGACTATTTAT
>MWOX01000321.1 GCA_002026005.1 Prochlorococcus sp. HOT208_60m_808M21 | reverse complement strand
GTAATCTATACATTCCATTCCATTAAATAAAGTATTTATATTATTCCCAATTAAATCTTCAACACTTATGAAGACATGAGAACTTTCATCACTCTGTTGAATAATTTCATTGGGAATTTGTATAAATCGATTTATATTTTTTGTTGGTATTTTGACTCTAACAAACTGATTTTTTGAATCTTCCTTATCTTTTATTAAAGCTGCCAAATTTAGACTTAAATTACTTATAAAAGGGAATGGATGAGCTGGATCGACAACTAATGGAGTTAATAATGGGAAAATAGATGAAGTAAAGAAGTTATTACACCAATTTTTTTGATTTTCACTTAGATCCTTATATTTTTTTAAAATCACACCTTGCTTTTTTAATTCGTTATTTAATTCATTATTGACGTAGCTCTCTTGAAGAGTAGTTAATTTTTTTACTTCCTTGTTGATTTTTGTTAATTGCTCTTTAGGGGTAAGTCCGTCAATACTTTTTTTAGTAATTTCTGCTTCAACTTGCGCCTTTAATGAAGCTACTCTTACCATAAAAAATTCATCAAGATTATTGCTAAAAATTGCACAAAATTTCACTTTAT
>MWOX01000320.1 GCA_002026005.1 Prochlorococcus sp. HOT208_60m_808M21 | reverse complement strand
GAGAGAGTGAGGGGGAAATACATGGACATACAGGATTCCATGGAAAAATTTCAATAACAGAAGATGAGAATTACTACAAAGTAGAAATTCATTTTTATGACAAAGAATTAGTAAAATATATAAACGGTTGGCAATGGAATGCCTCAGAAAGAAAGTGGTATTTTGAAAGAAAAGATGATACTTTCAATGAATTAAAAAAATTTGAAAAATATGCTTCAAAATTTGAAATAACTAAACCCAAATTAGAGATTGACCAGACTAAAGATGTTTCAGATGAGAATTCTTCAATTGATTTACTGGAAGAAGATTCATACGAAATTGATAATGATCAGACAGAAAATGATAATGATCAGACAGAAAATGATACTTCTTTTAACTCCAGAATTACTAATATTGAAAAGCAAATTGAGATCCTGAATAGCAATATAATTGATAAGATTCTTCCAAATCTCTCAGAAATACAAGTTAAATCTGAAATCAAATCAACTAAAGAAAATAAAAAAGATGAAACTTTTAACAAAAAAGATATCTCTTACGATGATGTCATCCAAGATATAATTTCTTATTTTCCTAATGATGAATATAATAAAATTTTTGAAAAATATAATTTTACAATTAATCAACCTGCAGATATGGTTCAAAATATCCTTAATCTCATTCAAAATGAATTGAAGGAACTAGTTTCTCAAGAAGATTATGATAAAGAATGTAAAAGAGTTGGCGAAGTAAGATTTGCAAAAAACACCCCATTAGCAAAAGATTATAAATTATCTCTTAAGGATCTAAATCATTTTGTTAGACGCAAGCGGTATTTGCATTATGATAAAAATCAACCAGACGCTTTCAAATTAATAGACGCTGCAAACAATTTAAGAAATAGGATTTTAAAAACAGATAACAAAGAAGGACTTAATGTATTTCTGAAAACGGTCTACACTCTTAATTTTGTTTTATTAACACGAATAGCATGGGGAAGAATAACTGTTAGAGAAAAAATTTAGGTTATTTGATAAAATATTTTTAAATATTCATATAGTTTCAGTAAATGAACTATGAAAAAGTAAAAGAAATTCTTTCTAAGTCACAAAAAGCAGGGAAATTAATATTAAAAACAAAT
>MWOX01000319.1 GCA_002026005.1 Prochlorococcus sp. HOT208_60m_808M21 | reverse complement strand
TCTAATCGTAAATTCCTAAATTCTTTATTAACCAAATCCCACTTATTTAATGCAACAATAAACTCAGTTTTATTTGCAAGTAGAAAGTTCAAAATATATTCATCACCTCTACCAGGTTTTTCACTTGAATCAATTACAAAAATTACCATATCAACTCCATTAATTGCAGATTTTGCGTTTTTTACTAATATCTCTCCAAGTCGATGATGAGGTTTATGCACTCCAGGCGTATCGACAAAAATTATCTGCCCATCGTTTGTAGTAAGTATTCCTTTTAATTTATTTCTTGTAGTTTGCGCTATTGGAGAAGTAATTGTTATTTTTTCTCCAATCAATTTATTTATTAAAGTAGATTTACCCACATTTGGCCTTCCTAGTAAAGTTACAAACCCAGATCTATAATTGGTCAAAGACTTTTAATGCATCAATAATAAAATTCTGATCAAAAATGAAAAAAAAA
>MWOX01000318.1 GCA_002026005.1 Prochlorococcus sp. HOT208_60m_808M21 | reverse complement strand
AATTCCTCTGCAAAAGCGTTTACAGGGTTAATAAATATTGAAAGAGCAATTATTAGAGGTAAGAAATATTTCATGTTTTTACTATAAAGTTCAAATAATAGAATTAATAATTTCTTTAGCAGCTCTCTGTACTACGCCCTCTTCGCCTAATTCTTTTTTTAAAAAAGCATAACCTTTTTTAATTTTTATTTTTTCTGACTTCCCTTCAATAATCCTACAAGATTTATAGAAAATTCTCTTTTCATCAAACTCCTTTTGTACAAACTCTGGGATTATTAATTTATTAACTAACAAATTTACAGGGGAAATAAATTTTACTTTGAAATTGAGAATTTTTTTAGCAATAAATGCAGTTACCCTACTTACTCTATAACCAACAATTTGTGGGATTCCATATAAAGCTAATTCCATATTAACGGTCCCCGATTTACAAAAAGCAATTTTAGTGAGGGAATAAATATAAGGCTTTAAATTTGCACTATCTTTTTGAGAAATCACAAGTCCTTTAACTTGATATTTTCTAAAGGCTTTTTTGAATATTTCATCAAAAGCCTCCCGGCAGGAGGGAATATAGACAACCAAACTTGGATATTTTTGTTGTAGTTTTTTAGCCGCTCTCATAAAAGTAGGTAATATATATCGCAATTCCTGAGGCCTTGATGCGGGCATTAAAAGTATGATGTTTTGATCTGGGCGAAGGTTTAAAATACTTCTGGCATCTTTCTTTAGAGGAAGTTTTTTTGTTAAATCAATCATTGGATGTCCAACCCAAAAAACATTTCCGCCCCTCTTTTTATAAAATGCTGCTTCTTTCTTGAAAATTGCAAAAATCTTATCAGAAAACTTTATTAGATTTGTTGTAGTGTTATTACCAACCCTCCAAGCCCATTCTTGAGGAGCAATATAGTAAAAAATTGGAATATTAGTCTTAGATCTTTTTAATTTAGTACCAATTTTTATATTTGGTCCCATATAGTCAATCAAAATTAAGCAATCAGGAGGATATTTTTTTAGTAATTTATAGAACCTTTGCTGAATTCTTATTGTTGGAATAATAAGAGGTAAAGCCTCCCAAATTCCTATTGCACTGATTGATGTAGTATCTTTAAGAATTTTTACACCTTCTTTCTTCATCCTTTCCCCGCCTAATCCGCAAATTTCTAAATCTATAGATTTTTTTTTAGCTTCATCTAATAATGCTTTTGATAATAAACTTCCATGCAAATCTCCAGAGACTTCTCCAGTACTTATAAATATCTTTTTATTCATATATTCACTACAGGCATTGGTCCTCGTCTTTCTTTAGATATTGACTCTTTTAAAAAACTACATAATCTTGAAGATGAAATATCTAATTCTCCTTTCATTACTTTTTCTAATGAATTTGAAATCGCATCATTAGATTTAAAAAGTAGATTCCAAGTAATTTGAAGTAATTTTAAGTCAAAATCTTTATTTTCCATTAAACCACTTCTCTTAATTCCAATCCTATTTAAACCTCTCAATCTTCCTGGATGTCCTTCGGCCAAACAAAAAGGAGGTACATCTCTATCTACT
>MWOX01000317.1 GCA_002026005.1 Prochlorococcus sp. HOT208_60m_808M21 | reverse complement strand
CCTGCTGCTACTATTACTCTTCTGAAAGCTGTAGGAGCCTTGAGCCATTTGGCCATTTGCCAAGCTACTGATCCTCCCATTTGAACAGATGGACCTTCTGGACCCAAAGGAAATCCACTACCAATAGCAATAATTCCTGATATTAGCTTTACTAATCCTACTTTTAAATCCATTGGAACTTTTTTATGTCTTAAAAAACCCATAATTTGACTCACTCCTGAACCTTTTGCAGCAGGTGCTATATTTTTGATCAAATATCCTGCAATAGCTCCTCCTAGAGCTCCAAAAATAGGTAAGACCGTAATAGATGGGAATTGGTCTAATAATGCTAATCTCCAATTATTAAAAAAATAGATTCCAGTTTTAAAAGATATGCTTGTAATTGAGGCTCCTAAACCTGTTAATAAGAGCGAAAATACAACGACTAAGGATCTTTGTTTTAATAATTTTTTGATGGTACGAGAAGAATTATTACTTGTTTTTTGAATATTATCTTTTATAAGGTTTGGCATAGTCCATGATTACTTTGACAAGCTGAAATCGTTTATTTCATCAAATTGAAGATAACGA
>MWOX01000316.1 GCA_002026005.1 Prochlorococcus sp. HOT208_60m_808M21 | reverse complement strand
CAAAAGATAAGACGCTTGGTAGACTTGCTACAGAAATCGCAACTGTATTGAGAGGTAAGAATAAACCAACATTTACACCTCATCTAGATACTGGGGATTTTGTCATTGTAGTAAATGCCGAGAAAGTTGAGGTAACAGGTAAAAAACCATCACAAAAATTGTACAGGAGACATTCTGGAAGACCAGGCGGAATGAAAATTGAAAAATTTGAGTCTTTACAAGAAAGAATTCCTGAAAGAATCATCGAGCAAGCTGTTAAGGGCATGCTTCCTCATAATTCTTTAGGAAGACAGCAGTTTAAAAAACTAAAAGTTTATAAAGGTGCTGATCATCCTCATGCTGCTCAGAATCCTGTATTATTAAATAGTTAATTTATCAAAATGAATAGTCAAATAAAAAACAAAGCTGTGTATTGGGGAACTGGAAGAAGAAAAACTTCAGTAGCTAGAGTTCGCTTGATTCCAGGAAATGGACTTATAAAAATTAATGGTCGTTCTGGAGATGATTATTTAAACTTTAATCCCCTGCACTTAAATTCAATAAAAGCACCTTTGCAAACATTAGGCCTTGAAAATTCTTATGATATTTTGGTAAATGTTTTTGGGGGCGGATTGACTGGCCAAGCAGATGCTATAAAGCAAGGTGCAGCTAGAGCACTTTGCGAATTATCGCCTGACAATAGGAAACCGCTAAAAACGGAAGGCCATCTAAGTAGAGATCCTAGAGCTAAGGAAAGAAGAAAATATGGTCTTAAAAAAGCAAGAAAAGCTCCTCAATTCTCTAAACGTTAAAGGAATTTAAATTATGCCAAAATCAGAAATTCATCCAAAATGGTATCCAGATGCAAAAGTTATTT
>MWOX01000033.1 GCA_002026005.1 Prochlorococcus sp. HOT208_60m_808M21 | reverse complement strand
CCGATTTATTAGAGTTGTTTCATGGTGCAAAACTTAAAAGTGTAAGATTTTATTTGAATACGTCAACAGGTCTAATAGAGCCTATATTTTATGATGGTCATCTTGTTACTGGAGCTTTAAAAGACTTTCATTTGTCTGATTTTTATATAAAAAATAATCAAATAATAAATTGTAAATTTATGTGCGAAGATAGACCCTTTATTGAAAGATTTTTTGGCAGCAAAAATAATCCAAATCAACAATTTTATGACATTTATATAAAAACTCTTGAGAAATTTACTAAGAAAGAGAATTTAGCAGATTTAAAGAAATTGTGGGATGAATTAAGATTAGAAAGAGGAATATTGTATAGGGAGTTGTGGAGAAAAGATTCTGTATGGCATATGGGCTTTCTTCCTCATGTAGCTCCATGGAAACCATTGGAAAAAAGGATTTTTCAAGTTAGAAGTTTGATTGAAAATATGAAATCTTATGAGCCTTTAATTTTAATAGATGATACAAATAATAATATTAGAGTTAAAAATACTTTATCCAGATTACCTCAAATAATTACATTCAATTGTGGTTTTAATTCCTCTAAAAAATTTATACTTGTCAAAGATAATAATGTTGATTTTAATTTTGGTGAGCTAGATTCTTGTTCATTAGAGAATTTAAGTTATTCACTTGATTATGGTAAAACCTATAGGAATATTAAATATTCATATAATATTGATTCATCACTTTATAACAAAATTAATAAATATGAAGAAATGAAAGATAATTCTTATAAGGTCAAAGAAAATTATATTTTTCCGTCTGGGCTTAATGAAGTAACAGAACCTATTGAAATTATAAATAAAAATGTAATATTTGAACCTGGGGCAGAGATATGCTTAAATAATGCTTCATATATCAAAGTATCTGATTCAATTATTAGAATCAATGGCGAAGAATCTAAACCAGTAAAAATATCTAATTGCCTATCAGACTCTAAATTAGTAAATAATAGTTCAATAATTTTCGAGAATTCAAATATTGATATTTCTAATCTGCAATTACTTAATCTTGGATTCCCTCAATTATCATTAAGAAAGCTATATGGAGGATTAAATTTAATTAAATCAAAAGTAAAAATTGAGAATCTAGATATCAAAAACTCAAAATCAGAAGATGCATTGAATGTTATTCATTCATCCTTGAAAGCAAATAAAATTACTTTAAATAATATTCAATCAGATGCATTAGATTCTGATTTCTCAGAAATAAATATTAAAAGCTTATCTTGTAATAATGTAGGCAATGATTGTATTGATCTATCCTTTTCAAAAGGACTGGTTAATAATATCAATGCAAATATTATTAATGACAAAGCAGTAAGTTTGGGTGAGTCTTCAACTCTCGATGTCAACAAAGTAGATATCAAAAATAGCGAGATTGGAGCAGTATGCAAAGACTCATCTATATTAAAAATAAATAATTTAGATTTTCAGAATTTGAAATTACCATTGGCTGCGTATATTAAAAAGCCTG
>MWOX01000315.1 GCA_002026005.1 Prochlorococcus sp. HOT208_60m_808M21 | reverse complement strand
TTGGCAAATGGCCAAATGGCTCAAGGCTCCTACAGCTTTCAGAAGAGTAATAGTAGCAGCAGGTGGTGGTGCTGGAATAGCTGCAGTATTTAGCGCCCCATTAGGAGGATTTGTCTATGCAATAGAAGAATTATTAAACTCTGCTAGACCAGTAATTTTGCTACTAGTAGTAATCACAACTTTCATTGCAGATTCATCTGCTGATATTATTCAAGCCTTGGGTTTAGATCCTAAAGCAGGAGGCTTTGATTTTAACCTCGGATTTTTAATCCAAAAAGAATATGACCCATCAGTTTTTTTCTTACCTATAGATTTTATTTACCTAATTTTACTAGGAATAATTATTGGAATTTTTGCGGAATTGTACAGCAAATTTGTTTTGTTAATGCAAAATCTTGGAAAAAAGTGGTATAAAAATAAATTTGTTCTAAAAATGAGTATCTGTGGACTTATTTTAGGGAGTATCTATGCTTTTTTACCCAGTACATTTCATAATTTGGATGAATTACAGAAAATAATAGCTGAACAAAATACAAGTATTGAAATTGCTTTATTGGCAGTTTTAGTATTATTTATCACGACAGGTTTAGCTGCAGCATCTGGAGCTCCCGGAGGATTGTTCTATCCAATGCTTACTTTAGGAGGGTCAATCGGACTAATAATGGGGAGCTGGGTGGAAATTGTGACAGGACATGCACCAAGCACATACATTTTTGCGGGAATGGGAGCTTTCGTAGCAGGATGTTCGCGAACGCCAATAACAGCAATGTTTTTAGCTTTTGCTTTAACAAAAAATTTATTAATAATGAAACCAGTGTTAATCAGCTGCATTGCCAGTTTCTTGATAGCAAGAGCTTTTAATGAAGAATCAATTTATGAGAGACAAATACAAATAGAATTAGAAGACTAATA
>MWOX01000314.1 GCA_002026005.1 Prochlorococcus sp. HOT208_60m_808M21 | reverse complement strand
AGGTTCCGTGAAACTTGGATATGGAGCTGATGATATAGATATAGAGTCGTGTATTAAAGATGCTTTAAATAAAACAATTTCTCATTTAAATTATTCATCTATTAAAACTGATAAATATTTAATATGTTTTTCCCCAGAGTCTTTTTTAACTATCATTAACGCCTTTAGCTCAATGTTTAATGCTAGAAGCATCATAGATGGAGTGAGCTTATCTAATAAAAATTCAATCGGGGAGAAACTATCTACAGAAGCACTTAATATTTATGATGATGGCCTTCACGAAAAGAATATTTCTTCAACACCATTTGATGGAGAGGGAACCCCAACCAAAAGACTATGTCTAATTAATAGAGGGAGAATTGAAAATTTTATACATTCTGAATCAACTGCAAGAATATTTAAAACAACTCCCACCGGCCACGCTGGACTAGGATCAAAAGTCTCAGTATCTCCTGATTGGATCGTAGTTGAAAAATCAGAAGAAAATTTTGATCTAAAAACATCACTAAATCACTCTACTTATAAGGGGGAATTTGTTTATATAGAAGAGTTAAATGCAATCCATGCAGGTGTCAGAGCAAGTCAAGGTTCATTTTCTCTTCCATTCGATGGATGGCTCTACAAAAACGGCAAAAAAATCTCAATAGAATCTGCCACCGTAGCCGGTGA
>MWOX01000313.1 GCA_002026005.1 Prochlorococcus sp. HOT208_60m_808M21 | reverse complement strand
TTGATCACTTATAGCTACTGCAGTAGTGATACTGTCTATGGAAAAAGCAAAATCAGTAATTGAAAGGAGCGCCACAACCCTTAAAAACCTAAAATTATTTTTATTATTATCTGTCCCATTTTCAGCGTTTTCTATATCTGAATTTAAAAAAACATTAGAGAAGAATAAATAAATTAAATAAAAGCCAGCAAAAACTCTAATAAGAATAAACTTTAGGAGAACATTAGATAATATGATTAAAATAATTCTAAATAATAAGGATATTGTTATACCAATATTTAAGGCTCTTGACCTTAATTCTGAACTATCGAGGGATTTAGTAAGAGAAGCTAGTGCTACAGCATTATCTGCTGATAATAATAATTCTAGAGCAATTAATATTGGTAAAAGTGTAAAGATTTCGTACCAACTGTCTACCTGATCTAGTGTGGGTATAAAAGAATTTATTGCAGCTGAATCCATCAAATATTATTCACAATCAGTATAAAATCTAATATAATGTATCCGATATTTGTAATCAAGATTGATAGTTATAAATGAGTTTAAATACTTTAGTTGATTATATTTCAAACTTACAAATTACTTCTGAATTAATAAAAAGAATTTCAAAAAATAATGAATTAAATATTGTTGGTTCAAGTAGATATGCAAAATCAATAATATTAGATAGCATCGCAAAAAAAGAGGAAAAAAATATATTATTAATTTGTCCTAATGTAGAAATTGCCTACAAATGGATTGGTTATTTTGAAAGTATAAATGATAAAGCAGTTTTATATTATCCTCCAACGGAACATCTACCATACTCATCAATTAATAAATCTAAAGAAATTGAATTTAGTCAGCTTACTGTTTTATCCAAATTAATAAAAAAAGAGAAAAATGAACTTAATATTGTTATATCAACTGAGAGATCACTACAACCTCATCTAATAAATAAAAACCTATTAATTGAAAACAAGTTAGATTTGCAAAAAGGGGGTCAAATCGAGATTCAAGAATTAGCCAAAAAACTTACTTTGCTCGGCTATACAAAGGATAATGCAACTTCAACTGAAGGATTCTGGAGTAGGAGAGGGGAAATAATAGATATTTATCCTGTCAATAATGAGTTTCCTATAAGATTAGAATTTTTTGATAATGTAATTGAGAAAATAAGAGAATATGATCCCAATACACAGAAAACATTAGAAAGTATAAATAAAATTGAAATAATACAAGCTGGATTTGATTTGCTAATAAAAGATAAGTTAAATAATTTATCTAAGAACAATCTTTTTAATTCAGAAGATATAAATAAAAATAATCTTGATCGTTATTTAGGAATAATTGAAGAAGAACCCTCAAACATAATAGATTTTATAAATAGGGAAACAATTCTTGTAATAGATGAATTAGAAGATTGTAAAAAATTTGCACATAATTGGTATCTAGATTCAGAAAGTAATTTTGATAATAGTACGTATGAATTAAATGAGAACCTTAAACATAATGAAATTAATTTAGAGGCTAAACCTAATTTGCATTTAAAGTTTGAAGAAATATTAAATTCATTAGGAAATTTTAATTTAATAAAATTTTATGAATTTGAATCTAAAATCAATATTGATAATAGATTTTTGTTAAACGATAAAAGATTAAATTCATACTCTAAAAATGTAGGGAAATTATCCAATGATATAAATAAAAATATAAAAAATAATGAAAAAGTATGGATATTATCAGCACAACCATTGAGAACAAGGACTTTACTTTTTGAGCACGAATGTAATGCAAACTTCATAAACAATCCTAATGATATTGATGAAGCATATAAGTCAATTAATAATTCAACTCCTCTAATTTTAAAAAATAAGAACAATTACGAAATCGAGGGGTTTTATCTTCCGATATGGAAAGTTGTTCTGATAACAGATAAAGAATTATTTTCACAACAATCTCTTTTTAATAATGTATTCATAAGAAGAAAAAAAAGAAGTGTCAATTCAAATATAAATGTAAATAAGATTAGTCCCGGTGATTTTATAGTTCA
>MWOX01000312.1 GCA_002026005.1 Prochlorococcus sp. HOT208_60m_808M21 | reverse complement strand
AAAATTTCCTTATTGGAAATAAAAAAACGTTTCTATTAGCAAAAATTGATATCAACGAGTCAGTTATAAAAATAGTGACAATAATATCTAAAATTCTGCTTGAAAAATACTTAAATTTAAATAATATCAATTGCAATTTTGTAATAGCAGTATTTTTATTAAAAAGATCATAAATAGTATTAACATCTCTCCAGCAAGTATTTAGACCCTGACCACCAACAGGATGAAATGTATGAAATGCATCTCCTACAAAAACTAATTTTTTAAAATTTAAAACTGGTAAATTTAAGGATAATGAAACAGGAAAAATATTAAAATCGCCTATTATTTGGTCCAACTTAAATTCATTAGGCAAGATTGTTAATAAATTATCCATTAAAAAATTCTTGTCAGAATTCAACCTTTCAATTGCCTTTAATGTACTTGAAGTCCAAATTACTTGATATAAGTTTTTTTCTAAAGGTAATAATGCAAGTGGGCCTTCTTTTCTAAAAATTTCATAAGCTCGTTTTTCACAATGACCTCTAAGAGAAACTTTAAAAGTTAAACAAGACTGACTATACGATTTTTTTATATCAACAAAATCTATGAATTTTTTATCAAGTGAGTTTGCTCCTGTTGAAAAGAATTGATAGTCAAATAATATTTTTTTACGTAACAATTTTTGTGGTGTTATAAAAAAAATATTTTTATGATTGTCAATCTCTTGAAAAAATACGTTCATGAGATCCGAATGTTTAACTACCCAGCCAATATTTTCGGCAGAACTCACATCATCATCCAAGTCAGAAGTTGATAAATTGGTAAAAGCAGAAGTTACGCTATCTGAAATTGAAAGGGTATCAAAGCCAAACAAAAATGGTTCTAATTTTTCCCAAAGTCTGAATTTAGATAAGATTTTTCTTGTTGAGTGAGTAATTGCATAAGTTTTATCTTTATCAATTAATCTATCTTTTGTTAATAAA
>MWOX01000311.1 GCA_002026005.1 Prochlorococcus sp. HOT208_60m_808M21 | reverse complement strand
AGAAGGCCGAACTCCCCCAGTAATAGTTGGTGGTAAAAGATAATTTTTTTAAAAAATAATCCTTTTATACAATTTTGATCATTTACCTTTTTTTCTTTTATGTAAAAAAAGTAAATGATTATTTTTTTATTGCATTAAAAGATTCGTCAAAAGCCTCGATAGTTTTATCAATTTCTTCTTCGCTGTGAGCTAGAGATGTGAAACCAGCTTCGAAGGGACTTGGCGCTAGGTAAATTCCTCGTCTAAGCATTTCTCTATGCAACTTACCAAAAAGCTCGGCATCATTTGTTTTGGCTTCATCAAAGTTCCTGACTGGCCCATCACATAAGAAGAAACCAAACATTGCGCTTACACTTCCACCGTTGATAGCGATACCGTTATTTTCTGCAGACTGAATTATCCCTTCAATTAATCTAGAGGTTGTTGAATCAAGTTTATCGTATGTACCATCTTGTTTAAGTAGTTCAAGAGTTTTTATTCCAGCAGTCATTGCAAGTGGATTACCGCTCAAAGTACCTGCTTGGTAAACTGGACCTGAAGGAGCCACCATTGACATTATTTCTTTCTTGCCTCCATAAGCTCCAACAGGTAGGCCTCCGCCAATTACTTTCCCAAGGGTTGTTAAATCAGGAGTAACCCCAAACTTTTCTTGAGCACCTCCATAACTTATTCTGAATCCAGTCATTACTTCATCAAAAACTAATAAGGATCCATTCTCAGTGGTTAATTCTCTTAATCCTTCCAAGAATCCAGGCTCTGGAGTAATAAATCCAGCATTACCTACAATAGGCTCAAGTATAACTCCCGAAATGGCGTCAGGATTTTCTGAAAATAATTTTTTTACTGCTTCAAGGTCATTGTAGGGAGCAGTAAGTGTGTTGGCAGTTGTAGACCGAGGAACACCAGGAGAATCAGGTAAACCTAGAGTCGCAACACCTGATCCTGCTTTAACTAAAAACATATCTGCATGACCGTGATAGCAACCGTCAAATTTAATAACTTTATCTCTTCCAGTAAATGCTCGCATAAGTCTCAAAACAGCCATGCATGCTTCTGTTCCACTATTAACAAATCTGACCATTTCTACAGATGGGACTGCATCAATTACCATTTCAGCAAGTTGGTTTTCTAGAACGCATGGAGCGCCAAAGCTAGTTCCTTTCTCTAGTGCTTCCTGTAATGCCGTTGTTACTTCAGGGTGGGCATGTCCACATATAGCTGGCCCCCAACTTCCTATGTAGTCAATATATCTATTTCCATCAATATCCCAAGCAAAAGGACCTTTGACTCTATCAAAAACAATTGGCTGGCCTCCTACAGACTTAAAAGCTCTTACAGGGGAGCTTACTCCTCCTGGCATTAGTTGTTGGGCGGCAGAGAAAATTTCTTCTGATTTGGTGTAATTTAATATGTCAGTCACAATTTAGGTAAATGATGTTTTGAGAAAAATCTTGTCATGTTCTAAGTTAGAAATAAGTAAAAATTTTGTCAATCAGATTGAAATTCTACATTATGATATTTTTATTGCGAAAGTTTGGATTGTAAATTGTTAATTTTAAAAAAATCATGATAAAAAACTACTTTAT
>MWOX01000310.1 GCA_002026005.1 Prochlorococcus sp. HOT208_60m_808M21 | reverse complement strand
AGGGAGTCCTAATCATGTCAGAGGATTTAAAAATAAGAAATAATAGACTCAATTTGTTGAGCTTAATTAGAAATTATTCTCTAAAAATAGCCGACTTTACACTTTTGAACTCTTAACTTTAATGCCTCCCTTGATAGAATAATTTTCTAGCATTTTTTCTACTTCTTTATTTTCCCTAACAGCACTATCAACGGGTTTATATTTTAGAGGTGCTAAGGCTTTCCCTCTCAAAATCGAACCAAGTGTAAGCATCGTAATTTTAAGTTGCTGTAATGGTTTCATGGCGACAACTTTTTTGTATAAGTAACTATCAAAAGTAAGTCTTTGTACATCCATGTCATCACACATCTCAACAAAGGCTTCTCTTGCGGAATCATTTCTGTAGAAAATATTTTGAAGGATTTCTAGCACTTTATAAGTTGTGCCATATTTTTTATCCCATTTTTTTAGATAGTTTTTTAAATCTTTTTCTGATGGAATTACTTGACCGTTTTTTGATGCTTCAACAATTTCTTCAGCACACATTCTTCCGCTTTTTGCAGCAAAATAAATGCCTTCTCCAGAACTTTTTGTAACATAACCAGCTGCATCACCAACCAATGCCATTCTCCCAACTACTCTTCTTGGCCTTGGATGCTCAGGAATAGGGTGAGCTTCTACCTTTATTACTTCACCATTAACAAGTCTTTTCTTTGCCCTATTCCTTACACCCTCTTGAAGTCCTTTAATTAATGACTGATTCTTTTGCATGGTTCCAGTGCCTACAGCAACATGATCATATTTAGGAAATACCCACCCATAAAAATCAGGAGAAACATCAGTTCCGACATACATTTCAGCAAGATCTTCGTAGTAACTCATTTCTTCTTTAGGCAATTTAATTCTTTCCTGAAATGCTATCGCAACTTTGTAATCTCCTGCATCCATGGCTTTTGCGACTCTGCTATTAGCTCCATCAGCTCCGATCAAAAGGTCAACAGTAAGCTCTTTGAGTTCCCCTTTTTTATCTCCATTCGAAAAATCTGAATAGGAAAGTTTGTATGGCCCTTGATTATTGTCGCCAGTATCAATAGAAGTAACTAATCCATTTATTAATGTAGCACCAAGATCTGATGCTCTGTTACGCATAAAGGCATCCATAACTTCCCTTCTACACATCCCAATAAACTCATTATCGCTTTTCCCATAAACTCTATCTAAACTTATATCTACCTCTCTATTTGATGGAGATATCATTCTCATATGCCTTACTTTTCT
>MWOX01000309.1 GCA_002026005.1 Prochlorococcus sp. HOT208_60m_808M21 | reverse complement strand
AATAAGAAGTCCGTACCATCTAATAGTTATAAATCCTAAATTTAAAAAAGTTTCTCCTGGAGATTGTATAAAAGCTTGAAGTATAAGCATTTAGAGAAAGTTAGATACCCTCTGCTGCTTGCACTTTTTCTACTTGTTTTTTCTTTAATACTAAAAGTATTTGCGTTAAGCCTACACCAATGAAGAATGCAATCAATCCAATAACTCTATAAGGGCTCTGTAGTACAACCTCAGCATCTAATTGCCCAAAGCCACCAACGTTGGGATCATTAGTAAGAGGGTCACCCACATTAATTTTGTCTTGCGCTTTTACGATAAGTTGAGGACCAACAGGCACTGCTTCAGTAGTTATTTCACCATTATCGTTTTCTATATTGATTTGATAACTACCATCTTCAATTGTTTCTATTGAATTTATAGTTCCTGCGGTGGAAGAGGTGAATACTACGTTATTGCTCTTGTCTCCAGTTGGATATACCTGACCTCTACCTCTATTACCTCCAATATGTAACGAGTATTTTCCATAGTGATATTCTTTATTAGTGGATGGGTCAGGGGAAAGTACAGGGAAAACGATTTCTTTATTGGTATCGCCAGGTAAAGGTCCGACAATAATGATATTGTCTTTTTCTTCACTGTAATTAGTGAAATAAACCCCTTCTGTCTCCTCTTTTATTTCTTCGGTCCATCTTTCTTGTGGAGCAAGTTTAAAGCCATCAGGCAGCATTACAACAGCACCAACTTGTAATGGGACTTCCGAACCATCAGCACCAATTTCTTTTAAGTCATTTTTGTAGGGTATTTTGACTACAGCTTTGAAAACGCTGTCTGCTCCAACAGATTGTGGAACCTCTGCAATTGTAGGCATCTGAGCTAGATGACAATTTGCACAGACTATCTTTCCTGTGGCTTCTCTTGGGGATTCGTAGTTTTGCTGAGCCCAAAATGGATAAGCAAAACTGATCTTTGGATAAAATACAATGCTTGAGATAAACAGCATTGTACAGATAAATAAACTTGTTTTTTTCATGATTTGATTTTTGAGACCCTTCATTTTTTTATGCCCACCATGGATTTTCATTAGTTCTAAAGTCAGTTTCTGACCATTGTTTGACGAGTACAGCATCATCTTCAATATCGACATGAGCTAGAGCTAAAGATAAAGGCGCAGGCCCTCTTACTACCTTCCCGTTAGTATCGTACTGGCTTCCATGACAAGGGCATATGAATTTATTAGCACCACTATCCCATGGGACAACGCAACCTAAATGAGTACAAATTGCATTTAAACCAAATTCTCCTATTTCCCCACCCTCATTAACTATTAAATAAGTTGGATCTCCCTTTAGACCTTGAACTAAACTTCTGTCTCCTGCTTGATGGGTGGCTAACCAACCTGTCTTAGTTATTGGATTCCCTAATTCATCTTTAGCAGAAGTTCCACCTCCACCACCGCCTGCTCTTAAAGGCATGAAATAATTCGCTACAGGATAAAGGGCTCCTAAAGCTACACCAGTTGCAGTACCAAATGTAAGAAGATTCATAAATTGCCTTCGACCCATTGAAGGGACATCATTGGAACTTAATTGAGTCATTCGCTACTTGGTTCTGTTATTTATTAGTTATTATGGAGCAAATTGTTCAATTTCTGTTGCAAATAGATAGGACTTTTAATAATTTAAAGTAAAAGTTTAGGAAGTCTTAATTAATTGATTTAAATGAACCCATTGCTAGTAGATGAAGTTATACATTATTTGATTCATCGCTGGGGAAAAAAATATGATTTTAGACTCTTTAGAAGAGGAAAATTCGTTTATTTTCAAATGATGTGGGGATTTCTTGGACAGGAATCATTCCCTTTAAGTGAAGATGAATATAAAAAATCGATAGCTGATAAAATCGAGATTTTAAATAGATGTGGATATTCAGAAGAAGTAAGGGAATGGTTAAAGAAAGTCAATGCTAAGCCAAGGTTAGGTAGAGCTGTCAGCTTGCAATTAGATCTTAATGAGAAGATGAAAGAGTTTTTGACTTAAGATTTTCTGATAAGTAAGTTAATCCAGTACCCACAAAAAATAAAAACACAATCGATATAGATAGCAATGACATAGTCAATGGGTCAGTTGAAGGGGTAATCACTGCAGATAATATTGCAGAGGAAATTACAACTATCTTCCAATTCGAAATCATTTTCTCTGTTGTGATTATTCCAA
>MWOX01000308.1 GCA_002026005.1 Prochlorococcus sp. HOT208_60m_808M21 | reverse complement strand
AAGGTAAAAAATCCTATGGTTAATGCTAATTTTCTTAGAAAGATAAAAAAGAAAGTTCCCGGAAAAGATAAAATTAAAAATTTAATCAGAAAGCAAAAAAAGTATCTTGAAGAAAATGTCATCAATATCGAAAACAATAATAAATTAACCAAGGCAGAGAAATCAAAAAAAATTATTTTTTTATTTGCGAGTGTATGCGCTGGAATTGCAACACAACCAATACCTTTTCCAGATCTAGTTGTTTTAAGTCCTATTCAAATACTTATGACAGAGAGATTAGCGGCAGTATGGGGTTTAAAAGGAAAAGTTTCTAAAAAAGATATAGCATTAGATGTCGTACAAGTAAGTGGTTATGGTTTAGTTGCCCAATCTTTAATTACTAATGCATATAGGATTTTCATTCCTGCTCTTGGCGCATTAACTACTATTCCGATGGTTTTTGGACTTACTTATGCGATTGGAAATGTTATGTCAGAACAGTTCAAAAGGAAGTCAAAAGGTTTGGCATCAATGACAGATAAAGAGATGAAAGAAATGTTTAAAAAATTCAAGAAAAAAGGGGAAAAAGAATATAAAAAAGGAGATGAGATTAATATTGACAAAACTGTTTAATGATTTAAAAAATATTATTTAAATGGTATCGAAGAGAGAAGAAAATTCTGAGAATAAATTTCGTAGAATTACACATTTTGTAAGAGAGAACTTCGACCAGGCAGCAATTATAACTGCATTAGTTTCTCTTTCTATCAATGGTGGAGAAAAGATTTTGTCAACTGAAGAATCTGTAGTTCTTGCGGCATTAAGAAGGTCTGCAAAGAAATTTGAGAATGCTTCATTGGAAGAAATTAGTGAAATTTTAAACTCTTATGATGAGTATCAGATCCCTGGTGTAGTAAATAATGTAAAGGGGATTTTGTTTGAACTGGAGTTTGTTGAGATAGAAAATACTGATGGAGATTCTATATTTGCTTATCAATTTGAACAAACAAATTATCCAACATATGATATTCAATTAATTGATGAGCAAACAGGGGAG
>MWOX01000307.1 GCA_002026005.1 Prochlorococcus sp. HOT208_60m_808M21 | reverse complement strand
AAAATTGAAAAAGACTCAAGTACTGAAGAATTAATAAGCGAATTCGACTTATATCCATCAACTCTTACTGATGAAATTCAAGCTGGCGGAAGAATTAATCTTATGATTGGAAGATCTCTTTCGGACAAAATTAGAAACAAATTAGATTATCAACCAAGTGAAATATTTACCAGACCACAAAATCCAACCGAAAGTAGTGCCGGTTTTACTCAAGCTCAAAAAATAGTAGGCAAAGCTTGCGGTTTAGATGGAGTTAGGCCAGGAATGACCTGTGAACCAATTATGACAACAGTTGGCAGTCAAGATACTACTGGACCAATGACTAGAGATGAACTAAAAGAACTAGCTTGTTTAGGATTTACTGCAGATTTAGTGATGCAAAGTTTTTGTCATACAGCTGCATATCCTAAACCAGTAGATCTAGTTACCCATAAAGAATTACCTGATTTTATATCTCAAAGAGGTGGAGTAGCTCTTAAGCCTGGAGACGGCATAATTCATAGCTGGCTTAACAGAATGCTTCTCCCTGATACTGTTGGCACAGGTGGAGATAGTCATACAAGATTTCCTCTTGGCATTTCATTTCCTGGAGGCTCGGGCATTGTTGCCTTTGCCGCTGCAATAGGATCAATGCCATTAAATATGCCGGAATCTGTGCTGGTTAAATTTAAGGGAGAATTATTACCAGGAATTACTCTTAGAGATTTAGTAAATGCAATCCCTCTCTTCGCAATTAAAAAAGGACTCTTAACTGTTGCGAAAGAAAATAAAAAAAATATATTCAACGGGAAAATTATGGAAATTGAGGGATTG
>MWOX01000306.1 GCA_002026005.1 Prochlorococcus sp. HOT208_60m_808M21 | reverse complement strand
TTTGAAGAAACAGTAGCAAATGGTGCCGAGGCCAAACTAGCTTCAAATTGGGTAACAAGTGATATTGTGGGCTATTTAAAATCAAACAAACTTAGTTTTAGTGAATTAAAGCTTAGTCCTGAAAATCTTGCTGAAATGATTAGCATGATTTCTAAAAATATAATTAGTGGAAAAATTGCAAAAGAAATTTTACCTGAACTTATTCAAAAAAATATTTCTCCGAAAAAATTAGTTGAAGAAAAAGGGTTGGCAATGATATCTGATTCTTCAAGTATTTTGCCAATAATTGATGAACTTATCAATGAATATCCAAATGAAGTTCAATTATTTAAAAATGGCAAAACTAAGTTACTTGGTTTTTTTGTTGGTCAACTGATGAAAAGAACCAAAGGTAAAGCTGATCCTAAACTGGCAAATAAACTTCTAATGGAAAAATTGAATAGTTAAAGCTTAAAGAAGCTCTTTTATAGTATTGATCCATTTATTTTGATCATCCGAATTATCTAAAATAATATCTGAAAATTTTCTTTTTTCTTCAAAACTTAATTGAAAATTTATCAATTCATATGCTTCTTTTTCGCTAATTTTATCTCTTGTGATAAGTCTTTTTTTTTGTAGTTCCTTAGGACATTTAACTAACCATATTTCAGTGCAAATATCTTCAAATTTTGCTTCAAACAATAATGGAATAACCAATACTATAGTTTGATTATTTGTGTATTGACCACATTCTTTTATCATTTTTTCTTTAATTAAGGGGTGAAGTAGTTTTTCAATCCATTCCTTGCTTTCTGAATGTTTAAAAATAATGTTCCTTAAAAGTTTTCTGTTTATTTCCCTTTCTGAATTGTTCTTATTATCAATAATTTTATTTCCAAAATAATCTAATATTTTCTTATATCCATATGTGTTTGGTTTGATTAATTCTCTCGAAAAATGATCTGCATCTAATATTGGTAGATTTTTATGTTTTCTAATGTAATTAGTTATGGTTGTCTTCCCACTTGCAATACCTCCTGTTAAACCAATTCTTCTTTGGTTGTTTTTTGATTTTTGAAGAATATTCATATTATTAATAATAATCTAATTACTTAGTTTCTTTAGTATTAAAGAATAGTTAGTATGAATTAAAATACTAAAAAGTTTGAGCCAGTTAGATTCCAGTTGGTCGTTTGTTGATGACAGTAAGTTAACACCCAAGGGGTTTCTTTTTGCTGGGATATCTGCTGGTTTAAAAGCTTCTAAGAAAAAAGATTTAGCACTATTACTTGCTCCAAAAGGAAGTATTTTTAGTGGGATGTTTACTCAATCGATAGTTCGCGCTTCTTGTGTGGATATTTGTGAGGAAAGAATTAAAAGAACTTCAGGTTTTGTAAGGGCAATACTAATTAATTCTGGTCAAGCAAATGCATGTACAGGAAATCTTGGTATTCAACATTTTCAAATTGCTACAGGAAAGATTGCGGAACTTTTAGGAATAAAAGAAGAAGAAGTTTTAATGTGCTCAACTGGTGTAATTGGTGTTCCAATACAAATAAATGATCTAGTAAAAAATTTACCGAATTTAGTTAGTGATTTAAAGAGTAATAATTTTCAAAATGCAGCAGAAGCAATTTTAACTACTGATTTGACTTTGAAAAAAGTGTCAATAGAGACGATTATTCAAGGTAGAAAAATAAAAATAGCAGGATTTGCAAAAGGGTCAGGAATGATTTACCCCAAAATGGCCACAATGCTCGCTTTTCTAACCTGTGATGCGGGTATTCAAAAAGAACAATGGGACAAAATGATTGCTATTGCGGTTAAAAAATCTTTTAATGCAATATCAGTTGATGGAGAGACAAGCACAAATGATTCTTTTGTTGGAATAAATGCAGGAGAGAAAATTGAAAAAAAGTTTTTTCCAATTATCCAAAAAGGGATTGATATTGTATGTCAGAACTTGGCAAAAAGTATTGCAAGGGATGGAGAGGGAGCAAATTGTTTATTAGAAGTTTTGGTTCAAGGAGCAAAAAATACTGATGATGCAATAA
>MWOX01000032.1 GCA_002026005.1 Prochlorococcus sp. HOT208_60m_808M21 | reverse complement strand
TTTCTTTAAAAAGTTGAACTGTTGGTGTGCCGTTAATACCAGCTTGTTTTGCAATATCTTGATCTTTATCAATATCTATTTCAACGCCAAGAACTGCACCATCAAGTTCTTTAATTACCCTTTTTAACTGAGGTTTCAAAACATGACATGGGCCGCAACTTGGAGAACTAAAAATTACTAAGATGGGTTTTTTACTCTCGTGATAAAGTTTCCTTAATGCATAACTGCCTTTTTGCCATTCAGAATTTGAATCGAAAGTATCTTCATTAACTTCTTCTTCATTAAAATCTGATGAATTAAGTTTTTTTTCTGGTTCGGGTGTTTCTCTAACTATAGTTTTTGCTAAGTTTTTCTCGGCTAGCCACCTCTCGGTAGCTAATGCTGCCATGCACCCAGTTCCTGCAGCGGTAACTCCTTGTCTCCACTCAGAATCAACAACATCACCTGCTGCGAAGATGCCTTCTATAGATGTTTCTGGTCTGCCTGATTTACAAGCAATATATCCCTTATTATCTAAGTCAATTTTGTTGCCCAAAAACTTCGTATTTGGTGTGTGACCTATCGCGTAAAAAAGACCTTTTATATTGATTTCCCCTTTACCTTCTTGAGAGTGAATAGTTTCTATTTTCTCAAGCCATTCAGAACCATCAGCTTTATCAACTTTTGTGTTCCAATGAATTTCTATCTTTGGATTAGCTTTTACTCTATCAACCATTGCAGCGCTGGCCCTTAATTTTTCTGATCTAACAATTAAATGCACCTTGCTGCCATACTTCGTCAGGTATGCGGCTTCTTCACATGCAGAGTCGCCTCCTCCTATAACAGCTAGTTCTTCATCTCTGAATTGTGGAGTTGCTCCATCACATATTGCACAAGCACTTATTCCTTTACTCCAGAATTTATCTTCATTTATCACGCCTAATCTATTAGCACTTGCTCCAGTTGCAATAATAATTGAGTTAGTTTTTATGGTCCCTTCTAAAGTTTTTAATTCAAATGGGTGTGAATCAGTATTTATTGAGACAACATCACTTTCGTATAAATTAGTCCCCCATCTTTCTGCTTGAGCCTTCATTAGATCCATCAATTCAGGACCCAGTACTCCATCAGGGAAACCTGGATAATTTTCAACAAATGTTGTAGTCATTAATTGCCCACCAGGAATTCCACCAGAATTAAATCCTGTTACAAGTAATGGTTGAAGATTTGCTCGTGCGGCATATATTGCAGCGGTGTAACCTGCAGGTCCCGAACCTATAATTACAACATTTTCTAAGTTTGAAATCTTCTCTTTATTTTCCATTTATTTGCTAATTTCACTATTAATAATAATAAAATAACCCAAATAATGTAGGGCGGATTTCACTCGATATATTTATTACTTAATCGTTGACTTTTTGGTCCAATAACTTTTTTAATTCCTTTGGGAAGTTTAAAACAGAATCTTTTAAATTTTCGTTCTTTTCTCCAATATGTAATATCCACTCTCTAAATTCTTCTGCAATTGCATAACTGTCTTCATACCTTTCTAAAGTGTCCATTGCAGAAATTCTATTGGTTGCCCAACAGGTCGCTATGTCGATCCTTTTTCTAATGAAATTGTCCATTGAAAGATTTAAGTTGTATATAGATAAACACACCAGAGAACTTATGTATTGTCTAATAAGTTACAACTTTGTACTTCCAAACAATAATTTAATCTTTAATTTATATTTGAGCCAATTTTTGGGTGAATTATAAAGAAAATATTAAGAAATAGAGTTAGACTGCCTCGCTGTGATTTGCAAGTAGCCTTTCAACTTCCTCAAAACCCTCTTTAGCTGAATTTATTGCCAGTTCCTCGCTAACTTTTTCTTCTGATATTAATTTTGCGGATATTTTCTTTAAAAGAGTTTCTTTCTTTTCTCTTAGTGAACTAACAATTTCTTCTTCAATGATAGATTTTATTGCTTTAGAAATTATTTTTTTATCATTTGCTTCCTCGAATGTGCCCTGAACTAATTCTTGAATAAATAATCGATGAACCTCACTACTCCTTAGAAAGCTTTCTGTGGCATTAATAATTCCTTCAACAAGAGCTTCATCAGGTTCAGAATCATTTTCTGCGAGCTTAAATTCCCAATCTAAATGTCTTCTTTGCCAACCTGCTGAGTGGAGACTAGGCATGACTGTTTGTGAATAAGTATCAACCGACATTTCATAAATTCTCTCTGCTAATTTTTCGCACCAGTCCTTACCATGCTTTTCTAGATTTTTTTGCATGGCTTGCCTTGGAACAGCATGACCACCATGATGACTGTGACATACTCCATCAGGACATTCGATTGCTTTTATACTCATTAGAATATTTAGTACCTATATTCTAGATAGCTATTTTTTATAGAAAAGAAAATATATTTTTAACAAAAATCCAAGACTTTTGACTTTCTTCAATTTATATTTAGTATGTTAAAAAAAAATAAATTGACAAAGATACTTATTCCTTCCGAAACAAGCACTGGTGAAAGGAGAGTTTCAGCTACTCCAGAAGCGGTAAAGAAATTAAAAAGCCTTGGATGTGATGTTTATATTGAAAGTTCAGCGGGAAAATTATCAGGATTTAGTGACTTATCATATGAAGAATCTGGCGGAACAATAATAAACAACTTAGATCAAAAAATTTGGGGTGAAGCTGACTTAATATTTTGTGTTCAAACTCCATCAGAGGATAATTTAACTAAGTTAAAGAAAGGCGCTGTTCTTCTCGGTCTTCTTAACCCATATGGTAATAAGGAGCTCCTGAGTATTATAAATAGTAATAAGATTTCAGCTTTATCACTAGAGTTGCTTCCGAGGATTAGTAGAGCTCAATCTTCTGATGTTCTTTCTTCACAGGCCAATATTGCTGGATATAAAGCAGTTCTTTTGGCTGCAAGTGAGTTAGATAGATATTTCCCAATGCTTATGACTGCAGCTGGGACAGTCCAACCTGCCAAAGTAGTGGTTCTTGGTGGAGGCGTTGCAGGATTACAGGCAGTTGCGACAGCCAAAAGACTTGGAGCAATAGTATTTGTATCTGATATTAGACCTGCTGTTAAAGAACAAGTAGAGTCCCTCGGAGCAAGATTTATAGAACTTCCTGAAGTGGATGAAAAACCTGGAGAAGCTGGAGGTTATGCAAAAGCTGTAACACCAGAATTCCTTTCAAAACAGAAGGCAACTTTAACTAAATATTTATCTGAAGCTGATGTTGCTATATGTACTGCTCAAGTTCTAGGTAAAAAAGCCCCTGTTTTAATAGACGCTCCCATGATTGAAAAAATGAGACCTGGTGCAGTAATTATTGATTTAGCAGTTTCTCAAGGAGGGAACTGCGCAGGAACAAAATCAAATGAAACTATTATCAAAGATGGGGTAAAACTTATAGGAGCGGGCGAATTACCCTCTTCAGTTCCTTATGATGCAAGTTCACTTTATGCTAAGAACTTAACATCTTTGATTACACCATTTATAAAAGATGGTGTAATTAAATTAGATAAAGAGGATGAACTCATTTCTGGATGTTTATTAAGCGATGAAGGAGTTGTTCTTCAAAATAAAGTTTTTGAAAATTGAGGTTTTAAAATTATGTCTTTTATAAGTCTTCTTTGGGTTCTTTTACTTGGTAGTTTATTAGGCCTCGAGTTAATTGGAAAAGTTCCCCCTACCCTTCACACACCTCTAATGAGTGGAGCAAATGCAATTTCAGGAATAACAATGCTTGCAGCCTTAACTTTAATTGTAAAAGCAGAAGGTAACGTACCACTTTTAATCATTGGTTCAGTTTCTCTTGGATTTGCTCTTTTCAACGTTGTAGGCGGTTTCTTTGTAACTGATCGAATGCTCGCGATGTTTAGTCGTAAACCATCAAATAAGAAGTAATTTTTAACATGAATCTACCTGTAATCATTAAATTCGTTATTGACCTTCTAGCAGTACTTTTACTGGCGTTGGGAATAAAAGGTTTGTCAAAAGTAAAGTCAGCAAGGGATGCCAATAGATTAGCTGCATTTGCAATGTCGCTATCAGTAGTAGGATTACTTTCTTATTATTTAGGCACTTCTGGAATTGCTATTCAGTCTTGGATTTGGATAATAATTGGATCAATCATAGGTAGTTTATTCGGAGCAATTCTTGCAAAAAAAGTACCTATGACCTCCATGCCTGAAACAGTGGCATTGTTCAATGGTTGTGGGGGAATGTCATCACTTCTAGTGGCCTTAGGAGTAGCTATTTTTCCTATACCTAGTGGCCAAGAAAATTTTGATTTTTTTAAGTCGCTTATTAACGAAGTTTCAATATCTGTTTCTATATTTGTTGGTGCCATAACTTTCACAGGTTCAATTGTGGCGATGGCAAAGTTACAGGGATGGTTGTCAACTCCAGGATGGACTCAGAGCAAGGTTAGACATTTTGTAAATATTGTTTTTGCAGTTGCTTCCTTGATAGCCTTTTTTGATTTGATAAACGGCAATACAAGTTCTATTTGGCTTTTAGTTATAGTTTCTTCTTTACTAGGTATTGGAGTTACTTTGCCAATTGGTGGAGCGGATATGCCAGTCGTTATATCGTTATTAAATAGCTATTCAGGGATTGCCGCAGCAGCAGCAGGTTTCGTTGTAGATAGTCAGCTTTTGATAGTAGCAGGCGCAATGGTTGGAGCGGCAGGTCTAATACTTACTCAAGTAATGTGCAAGGGTATGAATAGATCATTGGTCTCAGTTCTTTTTGGAGGATCTTTATCGACACAAAGTACAGCCTCTTCTGGTTCAGGAGAATATACAAATATAACTTCTTGCAGTGTTGAAGAATGCGCATTGACTTTAGAGGTAGCTAATAAGGTAATTATTGTTCCTGGTTATGGTTTAGCAGTAGCTCAAGCTCAACATACATTAAGGGAAGTGACAAAAAAACTAGAGCAAAATGGTATTGAAGTTGTTTACGCAATTCATCCTGTAGCAGGGAGGATGCCTGGACATATGAATGTACTTTTAGCAGAAGCAGATGTTCCTTACGAACAACTTAAAGAGATGGACGTTGTAAATCCTGATTTCCCAGCAACGGATGTTGTTTTAGTTTTAGGAGCAAATGATGTGGTTAATCCTCAAGCTAAAAATGATAGCTCTTCTCCTTTATATGGCATGCCAGTTCTTGATGTGCAGGAAGCAAGAACGGTATTTGTAATTAAACGTGGTATGAGTGCAGGTTACTCCGGAATAAAAAATGATTTATTTGATTTACCAAATACCTCAATGGTCTTTGGTGATGCAAAAAAGGTACTGAATGATTTGATTGGAGAATTAAAGGATCTTGGGGTTGGGGAGAAATAATAGTATATCTTTTAGTTTTTCAGATTACCTAAAAAATAAGCCATTTCGAGAAGTTTTACCTTGGATAGGTGGCGACTTACAAACTTTGAGAGATACTTTTGTTATTGATTTTGGTAAATCAAAAAAAAATAAAAAAATATTCTTTCCAATTAATAAAATTCTTTCTAAAAAATTTGTATGTGATTATCTTCTAGGGTTTTTAGAATTACCTGAAAACTTAGACTCACTTAGGGGCTTTGTAATCGTTACACATGGTTTAGGGGGCTCAACTAAACGGTTTGGTTTAAGAAGAATTTCTAGGAAATTAGCAAATAATGGTTTTGGAGTTATTAAATTAAATCTAAGAGGATCTGGATCTGCGAGATATTTAGCTAAAGGAAATTATTGTGCTAGATGCTCCAGTGATGTTATCTCAGCAATTAATTATTTTAAAAAATTCATTAATTTAGAGTTTAAAGATCTCATTAAGATTAATAATCTTCCAATTTACGGAGTTGGATTATCTTTAGGCGGAACAATTCTTTTAAACGCCTGCTTAGATTACGATGAAAACAATGGAGAAAAACTATTAGATGGTCTAGCCTGTGTGAGTAGCCCTTTAGATTTATCATCATGCAGTCTCTGTATTGAAAAATCTAGAAATTATATCTACCAAAAATGGTTACTTCATCGCTTAAAAAATCAGTTATGGGATGGATTTAATGATGAAGGCAAAATTCTTAATAATGAGAAATTAAGAAAAAAAATTAGAGCTTTAAAAAGTATAAGGGAATTTGATCAGAAATTTACAGCTCCAAGTTGGGGATTTGATTCTTTAGAAGATTATTATGTTAAAGCTTCTCCAATATTTA
>MWOX01000305.1 GCA_002026005.1 Prochlorococcus sp. HOT208_60m_808M21 | reverse complement strand
AAAAGATTACGTGCAATTTTATGATTTTGATGGCAAATTTGAATAGATTATAATTTATTCAATCAAATGAATGTCTGACAAAATTGATTTTCAGTCCCTTTCATTTGGAATGCGGCGCATTGGATGGATACGCTTTTGGGTTCAATCCATTTTAGGTGTTGTTGTTGCAGTTTGAACAGCTAGTTCCTTTCCATCATTAACGATTAGTCCTGCTTTACGTACCAATCAAAAAATTAAAACTAGGACTATCTTAAACTAATTTGTTGGACAATCCTAATTTAAGAATTAAATACTATTAGAACTGTTCTAAGAATCTAATGTCATTTGTATAAAATTTTCTGATGTCGTCGATTTGATGTCTCACCATACAAAATCTCTCAACTCCTAATCCTGCTGCAAAACCAGTCCATTTCTCAGAATCTATTCCTAATTTTTCCAAGACTTTCGGATCTACCATTCCGCACCCCATTACTTCTAGCCATTTACCTTTCCACTGGACGTCTACTTCTGCTGAAGGTTCAGTAAATGGGAAATAACTGGCTCTAAATCTTACAGGAATATCTCCAAAAAAGGTCTTTAAAAATGTAAGAACTGTTCCCCTTAAATGACTAAAATTAATTTCTTGATCGATACATAAAACCTCCACCTGATTAAATACAGGGGAATGAGTAGCATCTACTGCATCTCTCCTATATACTCTCCCAGGAGCAATAATTCTTACTGGAGGAGGATTTTTCTCTAAGTATCTTATCTGAACAGGAGAAGTATGGGTCCTTAAAAGTCGATTTTCATCTAAGTAGAAGGTATCCTGCATATCTCTTGCGGGATGATTTTTGGGTATGTTGAGAGACTCAAAATTATAATAATCAGTTTCAATTTCAGGGCCACTTTCAACTGAGTAACCTAAACCACAAAAAATATCTATTATTTCGTCTTGAGTTGAAATCAAAGGATGTTTATTCCCAGGAGGTGTTCCAATTGAAGGGATAGTTACATCAATTTTTTCTTTTTTAATCTTTTTATCTAAAACTTCGCTGTTTAGTTTATTTTTTCTTTCAGATATTAGTTCTTGCAAATTTATCTTTATTAAATTCGCCTTCTGGCCAATAATTGGTCTATCAGTAGAAGATAATTGACCCATTGTTTTCAAGATAATTGATAAATCACCTTTTTTACCTAGCAATGAAACTCTCAATTGATCCAGTTCTTCATGAGTATTAGAATTATCTATATTTTTTTTTGCTGTTTGAGAGAGATTATTTAGTTTTTCCTCAATTTGAGTTAATAATTCAATTTGACTCACTGATATAGTAAAAATAAGTATTGCTTTATCTTACTTAAATATCGTCCATAAATAAAATGTATTGATTAATGAAACCGTTAAATATATTAATTAGCAATGATGATGGTGTTTTCGCTGGAGGGATAAGAGCTCTAGCAAAATCAGCCCAAAAAAGAGGGCACAAAGTAAAAGTAGTATGTCCTGACCAAGAAAGATCCGCTACAGGTCATGGTCTTACTTTACAATCCCCATTAAGAGTGGAAAAAGCTGACGAATTATTTGGCGAAGGAATTGAAGCTTGGGGATGTTCCGGCACACCTGCTGATTGTGTCAAATTAGCGCTATCTGAACTATTGGATCATAAACCTGACCTGATACTATCTGGAATAAATCACGGGCCCAATTTAGGGACAGATATTTTTTGTTCAGGCACAGTAGCTGCTGCTATGGAAGGAACTTTAGAAAATGTTCCCTCCATGGCAGTTAGTGTTGCTAGTTTTAAATGGAAGAATTTTGAATTTGCTGGAGAAATTGCAATGAATATTGCTGAACAAGCAATTAACGATAGTTGGCCATCTTCACTCCTATTAAATTTGAATATACCCCCCTGCGAAAAAAACAAAATAAAAGAATTATCTTGGACAAGGTTATCGGTAAGAAAATATAAAAATCAATTTTCCAAGAGGGAAGACCCAAGGGGTGATGATTATTATTGGTTAGCAGGTGAGGTTGTTTTAGATCTTAAATCAAAAGGTTATGGTCCAAAAAACTGGCCCAGTGACGTATCTCAAATACAAGAAAATAAAATATCTCTTACACCTGTAGAACCAGATTTATTTTGGAGAGGTAATTTAGACACCTTACCTGAAATTAATAATTCATTTGTAAATCCTTCTTAAAAGCCATAAAGAAAAGCAAAGTCCAAAAAAATGAGCAGCAATAACTTGAGTGTTACTGAGAACTGATAATATTTCAAGACCAGTAATTGGGATATCAGATGTCGCTGTTATCAATTGCCCAGTTGTTTGAGAGGATGCTTGTATAAATAAGGCACCCATAAGAGCTTGATATCCAACTAATCCAAACAAAATTCCAAATAAATCAACTATAAGTCCTCGTTTTATCAATTTAACGGTTTGTCCTCTTGAAGGTCTTGCATTGCTTGCGATTGCTCTTCCTGTTCTAACTATTAACCAACCTTGCCAAAGACTAAAAAGTAGTAAAATCAGGGATATGGTTGTAAGTGATAGACCAGGCGCTAAGCCAAGCTGTCCTTCGCTGTTATTTACAACATTTGAAAAAAGCAAAACAGCTGCAACAACAACACCTAAAATGGATTGAACCCAAAAGCGTATCCATCCAATGCGCCGCATTCCAAATGAAAGGGACTGAAAATCAATTTTGTCAGACATTCATTTGATTGAATAAATTATAATCTATTCAAATTTGCCATCAAAATCATAAAA
>MWOX01000304.1 GCA_002026005.1 Prochlorococcus sp. HOT208_60m_808M21 | reverse complement strand
TTGGTGTAGCTTTTGGTTTAAGTTTTTTCTTAGGTAATATTTTTGTTGTAATTTTTGCAAGAAATACAAATAATAATTTTATTATTCCAGTTTTGATAGCCTCAATCATTCCAATAATAAATTTTCTCCTTGTATTTTTTTACTTACCAGAAACCAAGCCTAATAGTGAAATAAATAAATCAAAAACTGCTTTAAAAAACCCTGTAAAAGCAATATTTAAGGTTTTCAAAGAAGAAAAAATTAAAAAATTATCATTAGCTTTTTTTATTTACTTTATTGCTTTTACTGGATTGACAAATATCCTTATATTTTTCCTTCAAGAATCTTTAAACTGGACGACCAAAGCATCAAGTGGAACTCTTGTTGTAGTAGGAATCATTGCAATTATCGTTCAGGGAGGATTAATTGGGCCTCTGGTAAAGAAATTTGGCGAAAAGCGCTTAACACTCGTGGGATCCGGCTTTATTCTTGTGGCATGTGCCCTTTTAATAACTGCTCCAAAAGAAAATGCGACAATTAATATTTATTCAGCTGTTTCATTTTTAGCCGTTGGGGCAGGGTTAATTACGCCCACACTAAGAGCACTAATATCTAAAAAATTAGACATTGATAAACAAGGATCAATTTTAAGTAACCTTCAGGGTCTACAGAGTCTTGGGGGTGTTTTAGGAATTGCAATGGCTGGAAGGGTTTATGATAGTTTTGGTCCTAAATCACCTTTTATAGCTGGTTCCGTTATCTTACTTTTCATGATATACCTTATTGCAGAGGGTAAAAAGAATAATTCTTTTAACAATCAAAAATCAAAAGTTTTTTAATGAAAAGCCAGGCTGATGTTTTTATTAATAGAGAATTAAGTTGGATTGAATTCAATAAAAGAGTACTCCTAACAGGTATGGAAAAG
>MWOX01000303.1 GCA_002026005.1 Prochlorococcus sp. HOT208_60m_808M21 | reverse complement strand
GGCAACCTTCAGAATTAAGAATTTCTCCTAAATCTCTTGCAATTGCTCTTATATATGTGCCAGCTGAACATTTGATTTTTATTTCTACAATTCCATTTATTTGGTCCCATTTCATTAAAGTAAGTTCTTCTATTTTTACTTTTCTTGTCTGTAATTCAAAATTTTCATTCCTTAAAAATTTTTTATAAGCTCTCTCTCCATCAACGTGCACACTAGATACTTTCGGCGGAATTTGTTGAATAATTCCTCTAAATCTATTTAAGTAGAGATCTAATTGTTCATCACTGATTTTAGGCCAACTTTTTTGATTAATTATTTCCCCGTGAATATCATCAGTGTTAGTTCTTATCCCTAATTTAATTTGCCCTATGTAAGTTTTACCCTGAGGAAGATATTGAATAAATCTTGTTGCACTGCCTATCGCGATTGGTAATGTTCCTATAACTTCTGGGTCAAGAGTTCCTGTGTGACCGACTTTTTTTGTATTAAGTAACTTCCTTATTTGTTTAACACAATCATGGGAGGTACATCCTTTATCTTTATTAATTACTAAGAATCCATCTTTAGTTTCCATTTTTAATATTAAGAATACTTTGAGAAAGATTTATAACCATCCTATGATTTTGGTATCGGAAATTTAGAGTAAGAAATTGAAAAACAATAATTTTATTTTAAAAGAGTTTTTAGACAATGCTTTTAATTTGAAATCACATTTAATGGAATACTTATCTATTAAAGAATGTGATTTAGATGGATTTCTTGCAAATGCAAAGATGAATTTGGCAAATTCACATCCTGGAGAAGCTTTGAATGATGTTTCAGATTTTTATACTGAGATTGTAGGAGATAGGCATATAGCTGATTTAGCTGCTTGGCACATCACAAGTAGGGACTACATTGCTGATACTTTAAAACTTCAGCAGAGATTTTCTAGAGATTTAGTTTTGGATTTTGGAGGAGGTATTGGTACGCATGCCTTAGCTAACGCTATGTCTTCAAAAGTTGAACATGTTTTTTTTGTAGATATTAACCAAACAAATAAAAATTTTGTGGAATACAGGGCTAAGAAATTAGGAGTCGAAAAAAAACTTACTTTCTGTAAGACAATTGAAGAAACACAAATATTGAAATTTGATACGATAATTTGTCTTGATGTTTTGGAACATCTTTCAGATCCAACTTCTCAAATTAATAATTTCCGTGAGATTATGGATAGTAATTCTATTGCTCTATTTAATTGGTATTTTTACAAGGGGGATAAGAATGAGTATCCGTTTCATATCGAAGACGTTCAAATTGTTGAAAAGTTTTTTGAGACTCTTCAATCAAATTTTTTAGAAGTATTTCATCCAATTCTTATAACTACAAGAGCTTATAAGAAAATTAGATAACTATATTAACTCTTTTTCTATTTCTTAAATTTCTTTTTATGCTTTCGAAACTTACTGTCCCTTCTTTAAGTGCAAAAAGGGTGTCATCTTTACCTTTTCCTACATTGATCCCCGGCAAAAAAGATGTACCTCTTTGGCGAATTAAAATTGAGCCAGCAGTTACTTTTTCTCCTCCATAAGCTTTCACACCTAATCTTTTGGAATTTGAATCTCTTCCGTTTCTAGTAGAACCTGTTCCTTTTTTATGTGCCATTAGAAGTGTTTAATTTGTAGATTTTTCGGATTTTGGTTTAGTTTCCTTTTTAATAGTTTCTTCCTTCTTAGAGGAAGATTTAGGAGCACTCTTACCTATTTTAATAGATTTTACCATAACTCTTGTAAGTTCTTGTCTGTGACCCATCTTTCTTCTTGTTTTTTTCTTTGGACGCATCTTATATACAAGAATCTTCTTATCTCTTTTATGAGAGACTACTTCTAATTCAATTTTTGCATCCTTAACGTAAGGTTTTCCAACAGTGATAGAGTCTTTGTCTTTTAGAAGTAAAACTTTTTCTAGTGTTATCTTGTCTTTCTCTTTTGCATTTAACCTATCTATGTCATAGTACCTATCAACTTCGAACCAAAATTGTTGACCTGAAGTTTCTGCTATTGCATACAATTCATTACTTTCAGAAGAATTGTTTGAGGAGTTTTTAGAATTTGTCATATCTTAAAGACGCTATTAGGCTCAAATTAATAATTTGATTAAGCCCAATAAGCAGTCATAATAATTTGTTTATTCTCTTATTTTGTAGTGTAATAAGTCAAGGATTGTTTTAAATCTTTTATATCTATTCAGGAACTATAACGATGGCAGCAAGGAAAACATATATTTTAAAACTCTATGTTGCTGGAAATACTCCTAATTCGATGAGAGCTTTAAATACCTTAAGAGAAATTTTAGATAATGAATTCAAGGGAATTTATGCTTTGAAGGTTATCGATGTACTTAAGCAACCACAACTTGCAGAAGAAGATAAAATTTTAGCCACTCCTACGTTAGCTAAAATTTTACCGCCACCAGTTAGAAAAATAATAGGTGATCTTTCAGATAGAGAAAAAGTTTTAATTGGTTTAGATCTTCTTTTTGATGAATTAACTGAAACTGAATATAGTGGAGATAAATAATACATATAAAACTTTTAAAATAAAATTCAAAATTTATTTTATTTTTGTTTAATTAGCACAAAACTATGAATGATAAGAAATTTGGCAAAGCAAATAAAATGCAAGTACAAAAATTACCAACTGGAATAGAAGGTTTTGATGATGTTTGTAGGGGTGGGTTGCCTGTATCTCGAAGTACACTCGTTAGTGGTACGTCAGGAACTGGTAAAACTGTTTTTTCACTGCAATATCTACATCATGGAATTTGTAATTTTGATGAGCCAGGAATCTTTGTAACATTTGAGGAATCACCTTTAGATATTATTAGAAACGCAGCGAGTTTTGGGTGGGATTTACAGGAATTAATCGATCAAAATAAACTTTTTATTTTGGATGCTTCTCCTGACCCTGACGGTCAGGATGTTGCTGGTAACTTTGATTTGTCTGGTCTCATTGAGAGAATTAGTTATGCAATTAGAAAATATAAAGCTAAAAGAGTTGCAATAGATTCAATAACTGCGGTCTTTCAACAGTATGATGCTATTTACGTTGTGAGACGAGAAATATTTAGACTCATTGCAAGATTAAAAGAAATAGGTGTGACGACAGTTATGACTACAGAAAGGATTGATGATTATGGACCAATTGCTAGATATGGTGTAGAAGAATTTGTATCTGATAATGTTGTCTTACTAAGAAATGTTCTTGAGTCAGAGAAGAGAAGAAGAACTTTAGAAGTTTTGAAGTTAAGAGGTACTGTACATATGAAAGGTGAGTATCCATTCACTATGGGGAATGATGGAATAAGTGTGTTTGCCCTAGGAGCAATGAGATTAACGCAAAGATCCTCAAACATTAGAATTAGCTCTGGAGTCAAGGACCTTGATGACATGTGTGGTGGAGGTTATTTTCAAGATTCCATTATTCTCGCCACTGGAGCTACTGGTACAGGTAAAACCATGCTTGTATCAAAATTTGTTGAAGATGCTTATAACAATAATGAAAGAGCAATACTTTTTGCATATGAAGAATCTAGGGCTCAATTGCTTAGGAATGCTACTAGCTGGGGAATAGATTTTGAAAAAATGGAAAGTGATGGGTTGTTGAAAATTATTTGTGCATATCCTGAATCAACTGGTTTAGAAGATCACTTACAAATCATAAAAACGCAAATTAATCAATTTAAGCCAAAAAGAATGGCAATTGATTCTCTCTCTGCCTTAGCCAGAGGTGTAAGTTTGAATGCATTTAGACAGTTTGTAATTGCTGTCACTGGTTATACAAAACAAGAGGAGATAGCAGGCTTTTTTACTAATACTGCAGAAGAATTTATGGGGAGTCATTCTATAACTGATTCTCATATCTCAACAATTACAGATACTATTTTATTGCTTCAATATGTAGAAATAAAAGGTGAGATGGCAAGAGCTTTAAATGTATTTAAAATGCGGGGATCATGGCATGATAAACGAATAAGAGAATTTATCATTACAAATAGTGGCCCAGAAATAAAAGATTCTTTTTCTAATTTTGAACAAATATTTAGTGGTGCACCTCATAGAGTTGTACCTGATCAAAATGTTCAAAATGTTTTTAAAGGTTTAGATAAAAATAATAATAATTAGATAATTTCTTTAATTTCAGAACCTGTAAAAGAATCTGAATTATTAATAGCTTTTGTTAATAATTCATCTTTATCAGATTGTGCTAAGGCTAAATCAAACCAGAAAGTTGTTCCTACTCCTAATTCACTTGCCATACGAATTTCCCCACCATGTTTTTCAATTATTCCCCGCACTATAGATAAACCTAAACCGGTTCCTTGCTCAGTATGAACAGAATTCTCTACTCTATAAAAACGATCAAATATCTTTTCTTGATCAGCTTGTGATATTCCTGAGCCAGTATCAGCAATCTCAATTCTTACTTTTGGTAGTGGTGAAACTAATTCACATTGAGGGGCACGATTATTTTTAATACTTGGAGGGAAAGCTGGACAGGAATCTGGCCAAGTATAAGCTCTTATAATAAGGGAGCTGTTTTTTGGACTAAATTTCAATCCATTACCCAGCAAATTATCAAAAACCTGTAAAAGTAAATCAAAATTTCCAAGAATTGGAGGAATAGTTTCCTCTATATCATGAGCTAATGAAACATTTTTTTCTGTAGCATTAAGTCTATAATTCCTAAGAGTCTGCTCTATTGCTGGTTTTATGTCCATTTGCTCAAGCTGAACAATTTTCCCAGACTCCAATCTTGATAAATCTAATACATCATTTACAAGTCTTGTTAACCTATCAGTCTCCGAATTCGCAATGCCCAAAAATTCTATTTGTTCTTCATCTGAAAGCTGATCTTTTAAATCATGTAAGGTCTCTACATAA
>MWOX01000302.1 GCA_002026005.1 Prochlorococcus sp. HOT208_60m_808M21 | reverse complement strand
GCAATATCTGAGATTGGAACTGTCTTCCCATCCAAATTTATTCTCTCAACTAATCTTAATACGGCAGTTTTTAGACCACTAAAAGAGAAATCATATTTGAGAAATCCACCTTTTTTATCAGAAATCTTACATTTTGGTAAATTAAATTTCATTGGGTCCCCATTTTTAGCAACCTTTTCTATTGCCGGTCCTCCTGGATAACTAAGACCTAATAGTCTGCCAACTTTATCAAAGGCTTCTCCAGCAGCATCATCAAAACTTTTCCCGAGTCTTCGCATCCCCCTACTATCATCTACCTTTATCAATTCAGTATGCCCGCCGCTAACAAGTAATGTAAGAAAAGATTTTTTTGGATAGTTTTCTGAAAATAGAATTGAAGATAAATGCCCCTCCAAATGATGAATTCCCAAAAATGGTTTTGAATGTAACATGCAAAGTGATCTTGCAGTTATAGAGCCAACTCGTAAACAACCAACTAATCCAGGAGCTACAGTTGATGCAATGTAGTCAACTTCCTCAATTTTAATTTTTGATTCTTCTAAAGCCTTATCTAAAACAAAAGGTAATAACTCTAAATGCTTTCTAGCTGCAAGTTCAGGCACAACTCCTCCCCATTTTGAATGATCTTCAATTTGAGAGGCAATTATATTTGAATGTATTCTGAAAGTATCGCCAATATTAGAAACTATTGAGACAGATGTCTCATCACAACTTGTTTCAATAGCTAAAACTTTATGCATTTTTGATTCAACTTGTTTTATTTTAATATTAATTTCTTACTTAACACACTATAAGGAATTAAAGATTGCAACTTATGAAATTCTTTTTTTCAATCATAACCTCAGTTTTTCTGTTTCTCGGAATTACTCCGATTGCTCTAGCTGCAAATGGGCCTGCCTTAAACGCAGATAGAGCTAGCACAGAATATACTGCTTCAGCCCTCACAAAATGCTCTGAGAATCCTAAATTCATTGAGAGAGCAAATTCTGCAACTACTCAAAAAGACATCGCAAGATTTGAAAGATATGGGAAAGCATCATGCGGAGATGATGGTCTTCCACATTTAATAATTGGACCTCCTCTTGAGCCATGGGGAGCCCTTTTAAATAGAGGTCATGAAGGAGATTTACTTATTCCAGGAGTATTGTTCATTTACATTGCTGGAATTATAGGTTGGTCAGGAAGAGAGTATCTCATTGAATCAAAAAAGACTAAGAATCCAGCAGATCTTGAGATCATTATTGACCTAGACTTAGCCAGAAAATGTCTTGTAAAAGGAGCGCAATGGCCTCTTCTTGCTAATAAACAAGGTAGAAATGGAGATTTAAGAGAGAAAGATAACAATATTACACTTAATGGTCCTCGCTAAACACCCTTAAAAAAACTTTCATAAAACAAATGTTCAAAATTTTAAACACAAAATTTGTCAGATCTGCTCCAGTGGTAGCAGCAATTTGGCTAAGCCTTACAGCTGGAATAATTATTGAATTTAATAGGTTTTTCCCAGATTTATTATTCCATCCAATGAGTTGATAAAGAGAAAATAATCAAGTTTTTATTAACTTGATTATTTTTTTTGCTGTTTCATCAACATTGTGATTTGTTAATGCAAAATCAAATTGATTTGATACTGAAATCTCATAATTTGCCCTTGAGAGTCTTTTTTTAATTGCCTCTTCTTTTTCGGTAGCTCTATTTCTTATTCTTCTCTCTAACTCTTCTTTATCCGGAGGAAGTAAAAATATTGACAATGAATTAGGAAACTTATTTTTTATTTGCCTTGCACCCTCTACTTCAATTTCAAGTAGAACAGTAAATCCCTTTTTTATTTTCTCATTAACAGAAGACAAAGGAGTTCCATAGTAGTTTCCAGCGAATTGAGCCCATTCAAGGAAAAGGTTTTGTTCAATCATTTCTTTAAACTTTTCTTGATTTAAGAAATAGTAATTTTCTCCTTCCTTCTCTCCCTCTCTAGGTTCTCTAGTAGTAGCAGATATTGAAAGCCAAAAATTTTTTTCTTTACCTAATATTTCTTTAACAACTGTTCCTTTACCTACCCCGCTGGGTCCAGTAAGGATAATAAGTTTTTTTTGATTTTTCATATTAAATTTTTTACAGTAAAATAAACATCTTGTGAATTAAGAAGGAATAATGCAAAAAGGGGTTCCGCAGATAATGGATATTACATCTATTAGATCTGTCTTGCATTATTTGACAAAGAACATCTTACCTACAAAATTTGAGACTGCCCAACAACCAGAGCCTAATACAATTCAATTATGTTTCAGAGGAGTTGATTCTCAAACATGGTTAGAAGTTTCATGGAATGGCGACTCTCCAAGAATACTAAAGATAAATAAGCCAGAAAAGATTGGGAGAGAAAGTACACTTTCTAAACAATTAAGATACGGATTAAAGTATATGGCTTTAATCTCGATTGATCAAGATGATTTCGAGAGAGTTATAAAATTTAGTTTTGCGAAAAAACCAGGAGATGAAATTAATAAGTATTTAATTTTTGAATTAATGGGAAAACATAGTAATATTTTTTATCTGGATAATAAACATAAAATAATTGCCGTTGGTAAACAAATTAAATCAAGTCAATCTAGTTTTAGAACAATTTCAACAGGATCAATTTATTCTGGCCCTCCAGTCAATCTCAAAAAACAACCTAGAGAAGATGAGTCTTTTCAATCATGGAAAGATTCAATTTCAATATTACCTGAGTCTTTGAAATACTGTTTAATAAATACCTATCAAGGAGTAAGCCCTATCCTCACAAAACAATTAGAGGTTGTTAGCGCAACTGTTAATTCAGAAATAATGGAAAAAAATATCGATTTCATTAGCGATTCGGACTTAAAGGAGATATTTAAAAATTGGAAGATTTGGATAAATAGGTTTAAAAACAATAACTTTAAGTTTTCTAAATTTAACAATGATTTTTATTGCGTTTGGTTTTTTGATAAGGAAATTAATTGCGAAAATAAAATAGATTTATGCACAAGCTTAGAGAATTATTATGAATATCATCTGAAACAAAAAAAACTTGAATTATTGGAAAAGAAAATTGAAGGTATAATTTTTAAACAGACCAATACTGAGAAAAAGAATTTAAATATTCAATATGATCTTCTGACAAAATCAGAAAACTACGAGATATATAAAGAAAAAGCTGATAATATATTCGCTTCACATAAAATTAAAAAACAGGACATTATAAAGGGACAAAAACTTTATAAAAAATCTAAAAAACTAAAGAGATCTAGAGAATTAATAAAAGAAAGATTAAGTATTTACAAAACAAATATAGAGAGATTAGACGAATTCACTACGCTTCTAGAAAATTTAAATTCTTTAAATCATGAAAAACTTTTTATGAGAATCAAACTACTAGAAGAAATTATGGAAGAAATATGTAACGAGTTTAATATCAATATCAAAAAGCAAAGAGAAGATCAGAAAAGTACATATGAGATAGAGTCTTCACCAATTCAAGTTGACACCCCCACAGGATTGAAGCTTCAGGTAGGGCGAAATATGAGGCAAAATGATTTAATAAGCTTTAAGTTCTCAAAAAAAGGCGATTTATGGTTTCATGCACAGGAATCACCAGGCAGTCATGTAGTTTTGAAGTCTTCATCTCAAGTAGCATCTGAACAAGACCTTCAAATAGCTGCAGATTTAGCTGCTTTATTTAGTAAGGCAAAAAGAAACATTAAAGTTCCAATTAATTTAGTAAAGATTAAAGATTTGCAAAAAATCAAAAACGGAGGGCCGGGTTGCGTTTCCTTTAAAAATGGAGAAATTATTTGGGGAAATCCTACAAGAGGAGAAGATTACATTAAAAAAAATCTTAAAACAGTAATTTAGTTTATAATAAAAAAAATTTTTAAATCTAAATGCTTGATTTTCTTTTAGGCACGCATGAATTTTTAGGAAATCATAGTTTTCCAGAATTTATTGTTGGATATCTATTTGGTGCTGCATTAATAATTGGAGCTCCTACAGTTTTCTTACTACTTGCCTTCGTAAGCGCTTTAATGAAAACAAATGGGAAAATGGGTGGATATAGAGAATATGAAACTTATGGTGAATCATCTTTAAATGATGCCCCTCCTTTCTTATTACCAGATCCAACAAATCCTAAATTAA
>MWOX01000301.1 GCA_002026005.1 Prochlorococcus sp. HOT208_60m_808M21 | reverse complement strand
ATCACATTCAAAATTAATAAATCTTTTATGAGTATTAATATTAAAGCCGCCTAAATTTGAAATTTCTTCTGCTAAAGATTTCTCTAGTCCCTCTGGAGATGATGCCACTACATTCATATACGATAAAACTTAGTAAAAAAACTATTCAATAACCATTTTGCCTGTCAGAATATAAATGTCCAATTGGACTAGGTGATCTCAACCGATGTTTCGGACAGCGGTTCGATTCCGCTCAACTCCATTATTTGGGGTTGTAATGGTTTCGACGGGGCATAAGGAAGGTGACTGAAGCCGGCTCGGTTAGAGCAAAAACACAAATGCTAACAAAATCGTTAGTTTCTCCCGTCAAACAGCACCAGTTGCTGCTTGATCCTAAAGGAGATGGGGTCATATCAGCCTTATCAACCAAATGATACGAGGAGTCTGGAAGGACTCCACTTTTTTTAAATAACAAAGGAGTTGTAATAGATAATTTATTAGTGTGTAAATATTGCTGCAAATGCTTGTATTAAAAAGAATTTTTTTAATTTTATAAGTATAAATACTGAGAAGATAAGCTTTAAATTAATTTATCTTATTAAAAAATCGAATCTTGCAAAATGGAATCTAATAAAAAACTGAATGACTTGATAATAAATCTCAAACCAAAAGTTATTAGATTCACTGGCGAAAAATTTCCCAATGAACTATGGAATAGTGGTTGTCAAATAAAAAATAATAAGAAAATATCTACATAAAAATTTAATTAAATGCTTGAAAAAGGATTTTTAGGCATTTTTTTTAAACATTTTTTTGACAATTCCTGAAGTACTTTAAATTCACTTTTATTTAAATTCCACTTGAAAACATTCGATACATCTATAACTTGAGATTTTTTTCGCATTCCAACGAGCGGAATAGCTCCTTGATAACAACACCAATTAATTGCTACTTGCGCTTGGGAAACTGATCTTTGATTTGCAATTCTTTTTAAACACCTACGCAATTCATATGTTGGTTTTTTATAGTTTTCAAATAATGCATTGCGAATAAAACTTTTTTCTTTATTTTGTTCTTTATCTGGATCAATACAAAGTATTCCAAAGGACAAAGGACTATATGCAAAGAAATCAATATTATTTTCGTCGCAAATTTTTTTTACCTGATATTGTTTTCCTAAATCGGGAGCAAGCAAAGAAAACTGTATTTGAACACTCTTTAGGCTCTGATCTCTTTTTGCTAAGAAATTAATTAATTTCATCAATCTTTTAGGGCCTATATTTGATAAGCCTATTTGAAAATCAAAGCCTTCATCTTTTAAATCGCAAAGATTATTCAACAGCCCTAATTCCTGCCAAGGATTGTATTTTGCAGTTGACCAATGTAATTGCACTATATCTAATTTGTTATTAAGTCTTTCTAAACTTTTCAAAAAAGGTTTATTAAAACCTTTTTTACCTATTCTCCAGGGATAAGGTGCAAGTTTGGTTGCCACTTGAATTCTTTTTTTTTTTGCTGAAGGAGTATTTAGTAAAAATTTTCCTATCAAAAATTCACTTCTACCCTGAAGATTCCCAGTACCGTAAGAATCTGCAGTATCAATTAGATCGAAACCTCTTCGTAACGCTTCATTATATGTCTCACGCAAATCATCATCATTTGTAGATTGGTAATTCCAAAAAAGCTTATTTCCCCAAGACCACGTACCTAATCCAATTCTTTTCTTCACTAGCTAATTTAAATAAATACTTTATAAGGTTATCTAAAAATATTAAATTCTTTAAAATATTTCAAAAAATAAGTTTTAAAGCATTAAAAATCAATTTCTCTTGACATTAGGAAATTATTCCCCAAAGTAGGAGAAATAAAAATAAAAAATTGTTCATTACCGTTTGCGGACAAAAAGGGGGTGTGGCCAAGACCTGCACAAGTATTCACCTTGCTAGTGTTTGGCATTCTGAAGGTAAAAAAGTTTGCATAGTCGATGCCGACAAGAATAGATCCGCTTTAGCATACGCATCAAGAGGGAATCTTCCATTTCCTGTTTTCCCCGTCAGTTCAGCTGCTAAAGCATCAAGATCATCAGAAATTGTAATAACTGATGGCCAGGCTAGCAGTGATCAAGAAGAACTTAAACACTTAGCGTATGGTTCAGATTTAGTTATCTTACCTACAACTGCAAAAGCAAGATCAGTAGAATTAACTGTTGAACTTGCTAATTTATTAAGCAACTTAAAAGTTAACCATGCAGTAGTAATAGTAAAAGTTGATTTTAGACAGCAAAAAGCAGCGCAACAAGCCAAAGCAGCTCTAGAAAATTTTGGATTGTATGTTTTTGATACATTTATACCCTTACTTTCAGCGTTTGATAAAGCAGAAGCCTCGGGCAATGCTGTATTTGAAGCTGTAGACGATTTAGGTAGATCAGATCCTCGTCGAATGACGGGCTGGTCTGCTTATTGTTCAATTGCCTCACAAATTCCATGCCTGATTTCGAAGCCCTCATCCGACACCAACAACTTAAACAACCAACAGCCAATCAGCGCTTAAAAGTAGTTGATTCTCCTAATTTTGAAGAAGAAAAAAACGAAGAAGCAATAATTACACAATCTGGATTATTAGTTAATTTTTTTGGAGGTTTTATAGGCTCTGTAATTGGAACTTTAACAATACTATTTCTTTATATGAATGAATATCTACCATTAGATTTACTAAAAATTAAGTAGTATATTCGCTGTTCATTGCTATACAAAGATAATCACTCATAATTGACTGCAACAAATGACTTTTTATGAGTCAATACAATTGTAAGCAAAGTGTAAGTGGTAATTAAAAATTAAGTTATTACTAAATTTCTAATTTGCAAACGTAAGCAAACTATAAGCAACAGAACATGCTTTCTGAAACAGCAAATTAAATAAAATAGTGAAATATTGACATGATTTCTTATCAGAATATTTTGTTTCTTATAAGTTAAAGTTGTTGAAACACTTAAATTACACGCAGTTACAACTTTTCAAGGATTGAAGTCTCTACATTTTGATCTTTCGTTTTCATAATCTTTTATAGCAGTATCCCATTCTGATAAATCTGCTGCTTTTCCAGAAATATATAATTCCATTTGTTTCGCATAGTTTGCTGATTCAATGCGACTTTTGAATGAAGTATTGCAAAAAATTATACTTCCAAATTTTTCATAGTCCGCATAATCCCTATTCGCAGCAAATTCAGCATTTCCCCTTAATTTATCTAGTGCTTTATATTCCAAATCCTCAATACTAGGTTTTGAACGGAGTAAGGATTGGTTCGCTTGTGCATTTAGATATGCAAAAAGGCAAACACAAATAAGAACAACAGCAAATACTCTAATTAACCAAGTCGTAGTTTTATCCATCTATAAATCTAATAATTTACTTTATTCAAATGCTTTTAATAATGAGGTGGTTCTGATTCTTCAAGAGGGAAATAGGTATCGTCATCATTACCTTTTTTCTTCTTTCTGAAATACTCTTCGGATGGATCTAATCCATCATTATCGTAATTACGTTCTTTTTCCATTGCCTTAAGTTTGTTGAAACATAATATCCCAGTTGTCTTTTCTTTCTTCTTTGAACTTTTCGCTTGGTTCAAAATGCCTTATACCTTTATCTATTCTTTGCCCTCCATCTTTCTTAGGAGTATTCATATATTCCTTTAATGTTTCTTTTATACAATCACTTACTTCAGAACTGTTAAAAATAAAGAAGTTAGGCAATACATCATTTGAACCAATTTCTACTACTACATACCAAAGATTATTATGTATTTGCTCATTTTTCCTTCCCATCATCCAAGAACTTTTCCTACCATCAATTGTTCTTGTTTTAACTTGTATATTTACTGTGCTTAGATTATCTGGATTAGTTGCTATGACATCTATCAATGTTGTTCCATCATCTGTTTTACCTGCGATATAACCTCTTTGTGCTAACTGTGCTAAAACATAAAACTCTCCTGAATTTCCTAGATTTTTATTCTTATTTGCTTCCATAATCAAAGATCATTTTATCTCTTTAAGTTTAATTAGTATTATTAAGGTATTCAAAATTCCAGATAATTTCTAATGGAAGGAAGTGTTTATGTTCTAACCAATCCAGCAATGCCGAACATGGTAAAGATTGGTAAGACGACAAGAGATGTAGAACTTAGACTTGCTGACTTATATTCAACTGGTGTTCCTTTACCATTTGAATGTGAATATGCTGCGAAGGTGAAAGATGTAGATAAAACAGAAAAAGCATTTCATACAGCATTTGAACCAAGCAGAGTTAATCCAAAAAGAGAGTTTTTTAATATCAACCCAGAACAGGCAATTGCTGTTTTATCACTAATGGCGATTGAAGATGTGACTCCAAGTGTTCAAGATGAAGCAAAAAAAATTGATGTTGAAGCAACTGTATCAGCAGAAAAATTCAAGAAAAAAAGGCGTCCAAATCAAAACTTCTTTGAAATGGGTCTCAAAGAAGGAGATGTTTTAAAGTTTGGAAGAAATGAGGAATTTTGTACAATTTTGAATGCTAGACAAGTTTCTTATGGAGGAGAATCATGGTTCCTCTCAAACTTGACGAACAAATTATTGGATAGAACTGGTCCAATGCATGGTGCTCCTTACTGGTATTACAACGGAAAGAATCTACAAGACATCTATAACGAAACTTATTCCTTTGAATAGATAGGAACTAGATAAGTTGGATTCATCATTAAAAATATCTTGTTGGAATTCAGATTGGGCAACTCCTACATCCAAGAGAGGAAAATTTTTTATTGATCAATTTGATTCTGATATTATCTGCCTTACAGAAGGATACGAGAAATTGCTCCCAAAAGATGGATATATTATTTCTTCTCATAAGGATTATGGTTATAAAACCAAAAATGGACGTAGGAAGGTAATCCTTTGGTCAAAAGATAAATGGACTGACGTTGATCAGATAGGTTCAAAAGAAATTCCAACAGGAAGATTTATATCAGGTATTACAAATGGAATCAAAATTGTTGGTCTTTGCATTCCATGGAGATTTGCCCATGTAAGCACAGGGAGAAAAGATCGTAAACCATGGGAGGATCATCTCTCTTTTATTCAAAATTTAAGTTTTTCAAATAAGAAAACTATTATTCTTGGAGATTTTAATCAGAACATTCCGAAAAAGAATCAACCGGAAATAGTATTTTCTTCTTTAAAAAATATGATCGATGGATTTAATTTATTAACCACAAATATGGGTCTTGTTCACATGGTTATTTCAACTGATTTAAATGCTGAGAGTATACAGAAAATCGCTACTGAAAATAATAGTGACCATGATGGAATTAATTGTTTAATTAATTGTTTAATTAAGTCTTAATTTAATGTAAGCAAACTGTAAGCAACTTATCTATATCCTTGACTTTAACTGCTATAACTACAGTTACATGCTAGGTTGTATATTCACTATTGATAAAATCATATAGCATAAAAGTCAGTCATAACAAATGATTTCAAGGATTCGGTTAGTGTCATATTGGTGTCATATCGTTTTACTATTCCCTGACTTCTATTGCAGCACAGTTGATCTCAGACTATGTAGTATATTCGCTATTCATTCCTATACAAAGATAATCACTATAATTAACTGCAATAACTGACTTTTACAAGTAAATACAACTGTAAGCAAAGTGTCAGTGGTAATTATAAATTAAGTTATTACTGAATTTCTACTTTGCAACTGTAAGCAAACCGTAAGCAACAGAACATGCTTTCTGAAAAAGTAAATTAAAAGCGGTGCTGTCATTAAGCGTTTCATTTATTAAAGTCTTCCGTCTGGGATAATTCGCTGTAAGGTATAAATTCCTCAATTGCACGATCTATATCTTCCTTTGTTGGTGGGGGTGTAATTGGAAAATTATCAAAATCTGTTTTCTCTTTAAAAAACCTAGTATCTGAAAACCAATTGTGCTCTATTAAAAAATTACAATAATTAATTGCATCTTTTTTATTTTTTAAATGAACAATTTTTTCTTTGTTTGCAATTAGAACCCTATTGGGACTTTCATGATTTGCATAATAAGTTTCATTTTTGAAAGTAATCCAACAACCCCATTCGCTAAATTGATTATCTTTGCCTCTACTACCTATTTGTCTGTATTGAATAATAATACGAGCATCTGAAAATTTTTCTTTAATATTTTTTCTTATATTTTCTTCTTTTATTTCTATAAGTCTTTTTTCTTCTCTTTCTTGCTCTATTTTTGCCTTTTCTTTTTCG
>MWOX01000300.1 GCA_002026005.1 Prochlorococcus sp. HOT208_60m_808M21 | reverse complement strand
TAAGAAATTTTTCATTCCATCCTAGATCTTCAGCGATACTAGATAATAAAACCACCTTAATTTTGTTAGATTTTTCAGTTTCCATCTATAGTGATCTAGTAACTAATAGTTTAATTTTAAGTGGTTTCTATAGCTTTGCTTACTGTTTCTGATACTCGTAACACAAAAAATGATGAGAGTGGAAATTATCTCCTTCAAGAGGCTGAGAGATCAGGACACAATGTCGTTGATAAGATAATTTGCAAAGATGATATTTATTTAATTAGAAAATATACAAGCGATTGGATCTCAGATCCAAATATTGATGTGATTATTACTACAGGTGGTACAGGAATTGCAGCTAGGGACGTTACTCCTGAAGCTATTAGACCTTTATTAGATAAAGAGATTGATGGTTTTGGGGAGACTTTTAGATTTTTATCATTTAAAAAGATAGGAACTAGTACTTTACAAAGTAGGTGTATTGCGGGGTCTGCAAATGGTAAGTTTTTATTCGTTTTGCCAGGATCTAAGGATGCTGTTATGACAGGTTGGCAAGATATAATTTCTTATCAACTTAATCAAAATACAAAACCTTGTAATTTAATAAATCTCATTGATAAGTTAAAAAAATAATTCTCTAGTTTATTTATTTATTAGAAATTGATTTGAGATCAATTTTTGATTTTTTATGCATTTAAGTAGAGAAGGATCTTTTATCTCATTTTCT
>MWOX01000299.1 GCA_002026005.1 Prochlorococcus sp. HOT208_60m_808M21 | reverse complement strand
CTTTAGAAAATTTGTGCTAGGTCAAAAATTCATTTCAATTGATGATGCCATAATTACACTTTTAAAAAGACATAATATGAGGAGATTTTTTGCGATACCGCTTACAAAAAAAATTCTAAAAATATTATTAAGAATTCTTCCTATCCAAACTACTCCTTGGGATAGTTTCAGTATCAAAAAATATGACTTTAATCATGTCCCCATCACTAATCCTGAGACTTTCAAACTTAAAAGTTATGCAAAGTCACTGAATGATATTTTAAGGTTATCAAAGTTACCAAGCTGTAATAACAATTAAAATTCGTGCAGTTAGGTTACCAAAGCCTTGTAATATATATAGATAAGCAAATTTTTATTATGTTACGTTCAATCTTTGCAGGGTTATTTGCGATAGTTTTAACTCTAGGTTTAGGTATTTCATCAGTTTCAGCCAAGACTGTTGAAGTAAAACTCGGAACGGATGCTGGAATGCTTGCATTTGAACCTAGTACAGTAACCATTAGTGCTGGTGATACAGTTAAATTCGTCAATAATAAACTTGCCCCTCACAATGCTGTTTTTGATGGGCATGAGGAATTAAGTCATGCGGACCTAGCTTTT
>MWOX01000298.1 GCA_002026005.1 Prochlorococcus sp. HOT208_60m_808M21 | reverse complement strand
TTTTTCCTTTTGATTAAAAAAATTACTTTTAGTAGTATCCCTCTGTAGATAATCTTTATTATCCCAATTTAAAGTTATATCCCAACCTTTATAATTTTCTATCATTGTGAAATAGAGAACATACTCAAATAATACCCAGAAAGACATAGAACAAAAACAAAGGAAATAAGTATTTTTTTCGTTATTTTTATTTAATATTTATGTAGAACTAACTTTTATTTTACGAGCAGCTTCATCTGCATTTTTTCTAGCCAAATTAATGTCAGAATTTGATGAGAGAACAACACCCATTCTTCTGCCTTTTCTGGAAACCGGTTTACCAAAAATGAGCACTTTAGTCTTTTCAAATTCTAATGCTTCATTAAGACCCTCATAAATAGGATTTAGATACTCTTGATTAGAGAGAATAACTCTAGTTGCAGAGGGTTCTATTAGATCTATAAGCGGTATTGGTAAATTTAAAAAAGCCCTTAAATGTAATTCAAATTCATTAATATTTTGACTAACTAATGTAACCATACCAGTGTCGTGAGGTCTTGGAGATAATTCTGAAAATATAACCTCACTTCCTTTTATAAAAAACTCTACTCCGTATAATCCAGCTCCATTAAGGTTATTTAATATTCTACTTGTCATTTTCTTAGCTTCAATAATTAAGGACTCCTTAATCTCTAAAGGTTGCCAACTACATTGATAGTCTCCATTGGATTGAAGATGTCCAATTGGTAAACAAAAAATATTTTCACCATTTTCTTTTCTTACAGTTAAAAGAGTAAACTCAAAATCAAAATTAATAAATTCTTCAATAATTACACCTTTAACCTTTCCTCTTGAATTAGCTTGTGCCTGTTTCCAAGCATTTTGTAAATCATTTTTTGTTTCAACCAAACTCTGCCCTTTTCCTGAAGAGCTCATTAAAGGCTTAAGTAAAAGTGGGAATCCAATTTCATCTGCTTTTTTTTCTAAATCATCAAATTCAAAAATATAATCAAACTTTGCAGTTTTAATTTTTAAATCTTTAGAAGCTAAGTCTCTAATTTTATCTCTATTCATTGTAATTTCTACAGTTCTAGCGTTGGGAACAATATTGAATCCTTCATCCTCGAGTTCTTTTAGGGCTTCAATTGAAAGTGCCTCTATTTCTGGGACAACATAATCAGGCTTAAATTCTTTTATAACATTTTTTAAAATATTTTTATCTCCCATATCAATTACTCTTGAATAATCAGCAACTTGCATTGCAGGAGCTTTTTTATATCGATCAATTGCAATAACTTCTAATCCTAATCTTTTCGATTCAATTACTAATTCTTTTCCAAGCTCGCCACTACCAAGTAATAAAATCCTCTTTTTAGAAAAAATTGATTCTTTCATATATATAAAACTTATTCCTCATCACCAGAAGGTTGTGAAGATGTATTATCTGTAATTTTTTTATCTTTAGAATAACTAAATAAAAAATTTCTACTAAACCAATTTTGACTTCGCATGCTATTAGTTATTGATCTTGAAATTGCTCCTAAAAAAAAGATTCCGATCATTCCCCAAACAATTCTTTCTAAAGCAATTGCAGGTGAAAAACCTTGACCGGAATATATAATTTCAGTAAGTGGGTCTAAAGGGTCCAAATTTAAACTGATTAATAATCTTAATTATAAATGGTTTAATAGATGAAAAATTAAAACTTATAAAAGAAATAATCAAAACTGCCATATAAATTAAACACAATAAAGTCTATACAATGCTATCTTCAAAGGGTGATTTTTTTTAGACATGCAAGTTGACGTACAAAATACTACTGTTCTTTCAGCAGACGGATCATCCATAAAACTAGGTGAATATTCAGGGGAAGTAATTTTAGTTGTTAATGTAGCTAGTTATTGCGGAAATACTGCTCAGTATAAGGATCTTCAAAAGCTACATGATTTATATTCAAGCAAAGGCCTAAGAATACTTGCATTTCCTTGTAATGATTTTGGAAAACAAGAACCCGACTCTCTTTCAGAAATAAAAGATTTTTGCACAACAAAATATGGAGTTAAGTTCGAAATCTATGAAAAAGTTCATGCAAAAGGCAACACCACAGAACCATACACAACTCTTAACAAAGTTGAACCTGAAGGAGATGTTGAATGGAATTTCGAGAAGTTTCTGATAGGGAAAGATAGTAAAGTAATTGCAAGATTCAAGCCAGGTGTTAAACCGTTTGATGAAAACTTAATCGCAGCTATAGAAGTAGCTTTAGATTCATAAAAACCTTCTTATAATTTTAATTAAAATATTAAAAATAAAGATTTTTTATATTTAATTAAAAAATAAGCAAATTATCTTAAATTTTTCTTTTTTTAGGATTCAAGATTGTCTAATATTCTTTTATTTATTTTAAATTTTATTTATTATCAGAATCAACTTCTACGTCTATTATTTCATCTTTGACAGTTCTTTTTTTAGGTTTAATTGATTTTACTTCTGACTCTATTGTTTCTTCTTTAACTTCACTTTCTTCTGGTTCCTCTGATTTTACTTCTGACTCTATTATTTCTTCTTTAATTTCACTTTCTTCTGGTTCCTCTGATTTT
>MWOX01000297.1 GCA_002026005.1 Prochlorococcus sp. HOT208_60m_808M21 | reverse complement strand
TATTCAATAAATTCGTTTCTCTAATGTTAGAAAGATGTTGACATATTGTCTTCTTTTGATTTGATAATTACATTTGATATATTAATTTTTTGGAGGTAATAGATCATAGAAGATTTCCAGAAGTTAACCGTTTCTTTAAGAGGAAACCTTGAGGTTAAAACAAACATTATGGTTTTTACTTTTAAAGGCCAACTTGATGCTTTTTCAGAAAAACAATTTAAGACTTTTGTTACTAATAATTTAAAAAATGAACTTCCATTCGTTATTGATCTTACAAAAATAGATTTTTTAGATTCCTCGGGTCTTGGAGCACTTGTTCAAACTGCTAAAGAATGCAAAAAAGTCGAAACTTGGGTTTTCTGTCGTTGGCAATTCTAGGGTGGCCCAAACAATCAAACTTGTTCGTTTAGGGGATTTTCTTAACTTGAAGTCAACCCTTGATGATGCATTAAATTATTTGAAGAATTGAATTATTGGATTCAAAACTTGGTTCCTTATGGATCTCCCGAGGATATAGGCGTAATTCAACTTGCTTGGCTTGGAGATTCGGTATGGGAGCTTCACCAAAGATTGAGACATGTTCATTTCCCTTTAAAATCAAAAGATCTACATTTATCTGTAGC
>MWOX01000296.1 GCA_002026005.1 Prochlorococcus sp. HOT208_60m_808M21 | reverse complement strand
TAGGTTTTCTGAGATTGTAGAAGTAAATAAAAATGCTTCTTGAGGAACGATTGAAATATTTTTTCTAAGCTCGCTTAATTTTAATTTTTTAACATCAATTTCATCTAAAAATAATTGATTGTCTGGAATTTCAATAGTCCGTCCTAGAGACTTTGCTAGTGTTGTCTTGCCACAACCTACTGGGCCAACTATTGCAATAAGTTCTCCAGGATAAATTTTAAAATTGAGACTATTTAATGAATTAAATTTTGATCCTGGATACTTTATAGTTAAATTTTTTGCTTCTAAGAATCCTTTAACCTTTCTTTTTAAAAATTTAGTTTCTGCTCTTTCTACAATGTTTGGGTTGTTCTGAAAGATTTCTTCAACACGATCTAAACTTACTTGACCAAGTTGAAAAGTATTTAATGTAAAACCTAATAGAGCTGTTGGGAAGACAAGTCTTTCTACGTAGAGAATTAAAGCTACTAAACCACCTATCGAAATAAATCCACTCTCTAATTGAAAAGTTCCTAATGATAATAAAATTAATAATGAAATCGAGGAAATTCCTTGCAACAAAGGGAATAGTATACTCGCTGTTCTTGCAAGTATTACCGCTGAATTT
>MWOX01000031.1 GCA_002026005.1 Prochlorococcus sp. HOT208_60m_808M21 | reverse complement strand
TGAATAGATGGACCTAACTTAAATTTATTAGATCAATTAAAAGATATGGAATTTACTTTGGCTTCTGAACCAAATGGATATGGTTGGAAAAATGAAATCAATAAATTAATAAATAAGCGAGAACTTAGTTAGAAAGATGAAAGATTTAGATATTAATTTTCCTCTTGATAAATTTGAAAAATTAATTATTGATATTGGTTGGGACTCCTTGGATGATTGGTTCAATTTTTGGAATAATAAAAGAAACATTCTTGCAATTGATCAATATTGGAATAATAAAGTAAATGATGATTGGATTTGGGGTTTGGCTTTACCTCTTTTATCTCAGGCTTATAAATTTCAAAATAATTTTTCTGATAGAAAAATTATTGGAATCTCAGCTCTGCCTGGCACAGGTAAAACAACACTAGGTAAATGGCTCGAAGCTATATCTTTAAAATTAAATTTCAAAATTTCGGTTATTTCAATTGACGACTTTTATCTCCCATCAAATGATATGAAATTAGCAATTAAGAATAACCCTTGGAATGTTTCAAGAGGGTTTCCTGGTAGTCACTCAGTAAAATTAATGCATGAAAAATTATTAAATTGGAAGAAAAATGGAGAATTAAATGTACCAGTTTTCGATAAATCATTAAGAAATGGCTTAGGAGATAGATCTCATTGGAGATTAGATAATCCTGATTTATTAAT
>MWOX01000295.1 GCA_002026005.1 Prochlorococcus sp. HOT208_60m_808M21 | reverse complement strand
TTTGATATCTTTTTGAGTTTTTTCAAAATTGTCTTTAAGTTGCTTTTCAATATCTTTCTTTAACTCTTTTAATGATTCTTTGTTGCCAGACTGTTTTGCAAAATCGTCATTAAGTTCAGGCAATTCTTTTTCCTTAAGATCCTGAAGATTTACTTCAAAAATTGCTTCTTTGCCCCTTGAATCCTCATGTGAATAATCTTCAGGAAATTTAAGGTTAAGTGTTTTAGTCTCACCAATTTTCATCTTTACGATTCCCTCAACGAAACCAGGAATCATTTTGTTCTTTTCTAACTCAAGATCCATTGATTCACTTGTTCCACCATCAATTTCTTTACCAGAATCTTTATATTTTCCTTTGAAACTAACTACAGCAATATCTCCTAATTTTGCTGCTCTATTGGTAACTGGAATAATGTTTGCAAACTGATTTCTAGATTTTTCTAGCGCTTCATCTATTGACTTAGGATCAAACTTTGTCTTTGATATTTCAACACTTAGTCCTTTGGATTTTTTAAGTTTTAATTCTGGGGCAACATCAGTTTGAAGAGTAACCTTAAGTGATTTTTCAGGACTAAACTTTGCAAGTAAAGATTCAAATCCATCTACTAATTCTGGCTCACTTAGTGGCTCTATAGATTTTATTTTTAACGCTTCTTGCCATGATTTATCAATAATTTTTTCCAGAGCAGAAGCATGTAATTGTGTGATGCCAATTCTTTGGATTAAGACTTGTTTAGGAATCTTACCAAGTCTAAATCCCGGAATTTTAGCCGAACGACTGATAGAACTG
>MWOX01000294.1 GCA_002026005.1 Prochlorococcus sp. HOT208_60m_808M21 | reverse complement strand
TATGATTTTTAATTATAGAATTCTAGGTTTCGTTTCAGTTCTATCTCTAGTACTTTATGGTTTCTTTAACTTAGCCCTATATTCTTTAATTCCTGTAACTTTGACTTTACCAGGAATATCTGGGCTTATACTTAGCATTGGTATGGCTGTTGATGCAAATATTCTAATATTTGAGAGAATTAGAGAAGAATTATATGACGGCAATACTCTTACAAGATCTATTGATAGCGGTTTTCAAAGAGCTAATTCATCTATAGTTGATGGTCATATTACAACTCTTCTAAGTTGTTTTGTATTGTTTTTATTAGGAACAAATTTTGTTAAAGGTTTTGCGGCAACATTAGGTATTGGAGTTCTAATAAGCTTGTTTACCTCATTAAATTGTTCTAAAACTATTTTGCGATTTTTTACAACATATCAATCTTTAAGACAAAAAAATCTCTATCTACCCAAGAATAATTTTTCAAATTAAATTTTTTGTTTCTAATTTCTCATGAAATACAATGTTGAACTAATAAAAAATAAAAGAAAGATAATTAGTTTTTCAACTTTTCTTATTTTGTTAAGTCTTTTAGGAATTTTATATTCAACTTTTAATACTTCTTATAAGAAACCTATAAATTTAGGGATGGATTTTGTTGGAGGAAATGAACTAAGAATAGAAAGAGTTTGTGAAGAAGAATGTTCTAATCTTTCCCCTGATTCAGTTTTAGAAAATTTAAGAGA
>MWOX01000293.1 GCA_002026005.1 Prochlorococcus sp. HOT208_60m_808M21 | reverse complement strand
CCTAATTCATCTTTAACCATCGCAAAATATCAATCAGCAAGGAAGAATGGCTAATGAGGAAAATAGTAAAAAACTTAATCCGCAAGATTTTGCGCTATGGAAAAAAGCCAAAGATAATGAACCATTTTTTGATTCGCCATGGGGTAAAGGTAGGCCAGGATGGCATATTGAATGTTCGGCGATGGTAAAAGATGAATTAGGAGATACTATTGATATCCATTTAGGTGGTTCTGATTTGATTTTTCCACATCATGAGAATGAAATCGCCCAATCAGAAGCAGCCAATGGCAAAAAGCTAGCGAACTATTGGTTACACAATGGGATGGTCAATGTAAATGGACAAAAGATGAGTAAATCCCTTAAAAATTTTAAAACTATCAGAGAGCTAATTAAGTCAGGTATAAGCCCTATGACTTTGCGATATTTTGTTATGACTGTGAATTATAGAAAACCACTTGATTTTACTGAAGAAGCTTTAAGGAGTGCTTCAGAAGCTTGGAAAAATATTAATGTAGCCCTTTCTTTTATGGATCTTACAAAAGGTGTTTTTAGATCTATTGATAAAGATGAATTTATCGAC
>MWOX01000292.1 GCA_002026005.1 Prochlorococcus sp. HOT208_60m_808M21 | reverse complement strand
CAAATTAGGTTGATAAATAATATTTAGCTTTGCAAAATCTGGATAACCAGAAAAGGGGCACTTACATGTAAATTCAGGTAACTGAATAGAAATTTCATAAATTCTTTTCTTATTTGGATTATCGAAACAAATTATTTTTGATTCTTCAATAATTCTTTCACCATATAGCGGTCTTTGAGTCGAATCTTCTAATTTAGCTGTATTCATTTTTAGTAGAACTTTTTTACTAAACCTATATAAAAACTATATATAAAGATAAAAATTCGCAAAAGAATCAACAAATCTAAGTATTACAATTGACTAAGTCAAAAGCCGTAAAATCTTATTTTTGTATCAGTTGTAACATTCATAATGCCGACCAAAAGGTTTATATGTGTTTAGTTCAATTAAAAATTAATGGACATTTGTTTGATAACTATCGATAACAACTTAAATAAATCCCTTCAACCAAAAAGCGCATTTGGAATGTTATGGCTTCAAACACACTTTGAGAATGATCAGTGGGAAGCTTTGTCAAATAGTACAGTAATAATTTCTGAAGAAAATTCCCAACTTTTAATTGAAGACGCCACGAATGCAGGCCTTAATATTGAATGTTTTTCTGATATTTCAATGTTGGATGTTTTCCCAAAAAACAATTAAAATAGGAATGTTCAATCTTTAATCATGAAGAAAATTGAAGCAATCATACGTCCATTTAAGCTGGAGGATGTAAAAATTGCATTAGTAAACTCCGGTATTGTTGGAATGACAGTTAGTGAAGTAAGAGGTTTTGGAAGGCAAAAAGGACAAGTTGAAAGATATAGAGGTTCCGAATTTACTGTTGAATTCCTTCAAAAACTTAAAGTAGAAGTTGTCGTAGAAGATGAAAAGGTTAATTCAGTCATAGATGC
>MWOX01000291.1 GCA_002026005.1 Prochlorococcus sp. HOT208_60m_808M21 | reverse complement strand
ATTTAAGTTTGATAAAAATGGACTTGGAAGATTAATAGGAAAAGATCCTTACGAGATTGACTTACAATCTGCAAGAAGGGCTGGCATGGAAGCACAATCATTAAGAGCCGCAGCCAATGCACCTATACAAGGTTCGAGTGCAGACACTATTAAAATCGCAATGGTTCAACTAAATAAGAAATTTATGGAAATGAATGTTCCAGCAAAAATGCTTTTACAAGTACATGATGAATTATTGTTTGAAGTTGAACCAGATTCTTTGGGAATTACGACGAAATTAGTAAAGAAGACTATGGAAGATTGTGTAAAATTAAATGTGCCTCTTTTAGTTGATATTGGTATTGGAGACAATTGGATGGAGACAAAATAAAACTTATGAAATACTTAATTTAAGATGATCAAACTTTTTAATACTTTAACCAAAAGAGTTGAGGTTTTTAAGCCTATTGATGGTGTAGTAAAAATTTATTGTTGTGGGGTAACTGTTTATGATTTATGTCATCTTGGTCATGCCAGAAGTTATATCGCTTGGGATGTATTGAGAAGATTTTTAATTTACAGTGATTTCAAAGTGAAGTATGTTCAAAATTTTACAGATATTGATGACAAGATCTTAAAAAGAGCTAAAGAAGAAAGCAGTTCAATGAAGGAAGTATCCGAAAAAAATATAATTGAATTTCATAAAGATATGGATTCTTTAGGAATAATGCGTCCGGATAGCATGCCTAGAGCAACGAATCATATATGCAATATCTGTTCCTTCATAACAATCCTTGAGGACAAAGGTTATGCATACTCTAGGGATGGAGACGCTTATCATTCTGAGATCGGAAGAG
>MWOX01000290.1 GCA_002026005.1 Prochlorococcus sp. HOT208_60m_808M21 | reverse complement strand
TTATTGAAAATTTCCAAGATTTAAAAAATAAATTAGAGAAAGAGGGTATTATTTTTAATTCTGATACAGATACCGAGGTAATTCCTCATCTAGTTCAAAGAGAGTTAAATACATTAAGTAAACTTAATCTTGAGAATAATGGGTCAACATTATTACTAGCTGTAAGAAATGTATTATCGGATTTAGAAGGATCTTATGCTTTAGCAGTTTTATGGTCTGGTGCGCCAACTTCTTTGGTAGTTGCAAGAAGACAAGCGCCCTTAATTATTGGTTTGGGTGAAGGAGAATTTATTTGTGCTAGTGATGTTCCAGCTATTGCAAACTTTACCAATATTATTTTGCCTATGGAGGATGAAGAAATAGCTTTGCTGACTCCACTTGGAATTGAAATATATGACTCAAGCAATGAAAGACAGTATAGAAATCCAGTTCCTTTAAAAGTCTCAGAGCAAATAATGGATAAGATGAATTTCAAACACTACATGTTGAAAGAGATATATGATCAGCCACAGACTGCAAAAAACTGGTTAGAAAATTATTTAATTAAGAACTCAGATAATGGTCAATATCAAATCAACTATCCCTTTGATAC
>MWOX01000289.1 GCA_002026005.1 Prochlorococcus sp. HOT208_60m_808M21 | reverse complement strand
TCTTTGTAGTGTTCCCAATAATACGTCGTTTCTTTTAGCCAATGCTCTCCAAGGTCTTTAAAACTTGAAATATGATCCATTCTTTTATCATCTGCCAAAACTGCAATTACCTTATCATCCACCTCTCCCCCATCATCAAATTTCATCACCCCAACAATCCTAGCCTCGACAATCGATCCAGGAATCAATGGCTCAGTTACTCCAACAATTTCCACATCAAGTGGATCTCCATCTTCATCCCAAGTCCTTGGTATACATCCATAGGCAAAGGGATAAGCAAGTGAAGAATAACCCACCCTATCAAGTTTAAGGTGACCCGTTTCTGTAATTAATTCATATTTATTTATAGTATTAGAATTCAATTCAACAATAGCGTTAACTATTGAATTTGAGCTATCAGTGAAAGCATTTAGTATATGTAATAAATTTGGTGTAACCCTACTTGGGGGTTGATTTAGATTTGCCATCAAGAAATTATTTTTGTTTTATCTTACATCCTCATACCTAACCAAATTCTTTAAAAGTAATGTTTCAGCAAAAATCATTTACTTTAGACCTTAAATGATTAATAAAATAGTTTGGCGATAGTTCTTCATTAGTTACAGCTCTTACCAACTCCATACAATTAACTGATCTGCCATATTTATGTATATTATTTTTTAACCAAAAGATGATCTTTTGATATTCACCATTTTCAATTAAGTTGTCAATCAAACCTATGTCTCTTTCCATTTGATTTGAAATTTGTGCACTTATAACATGTCCTAACAAATATGAGGGGAAATATCCAAACGCCCCTTCACTCCAATGAACATCTTGAAGACAACCTTCTGAATCATTAGATGGTTTAATTCCTAGGAGTTCGTCATATCTTTTATTCCATTCTGTTGGAATATCTTCAGCAGGTAACCCTCTTTCAATTAAATCTATTTCAAGTTCAGTTCTTATTAATATGTGTAAGCCATAAGTCAATTCATCCGCTTCAACCCTATTTAATCCTGCTTCTAAATGATTAATAGATTTCCAGAGCTCTAAATAATTATTAAGGGAACATCCAGCCGAAACAAATTTTTTAAAAAATCTTTTTGAAAAGGATTTGGATTTAACTATTCTATTTTCCCAAAATAAAGATTGACTTTCATGAATCCCCATAGAAGTTGCTTGACCTAAAGGCCAAGCAAACCATTGATGACTTTGAGATGGCAAACCCTGCTCATAAATAGAATGCCCCCACTCATGCGCAGTTGCTAAAAAACTTGATAATGGTTCACCTTCAACAATTCTTGTAGTGATCCTAAAATCATTAGGTCCTAATGTAATCGAGAAAGGATGAGGAGATTGTCCAACAACAACGAGATCTCTATCCCTCCCAAACTCGTCAAGTAATTTAGAACATAAATTTTTTTGAGATTCTGGACTTAAATTCCAATGATTTTTTTGGGACTTTTTAATTGCTCTAATCAAGCTTGGGATGGTCTCTTTCAATGGTTGAAAAATTTTATTCAACCATTTCAAATTTAATTCAGGCTCAAAGGGTTGGGCTAATGTCTCCCAAGGTGAACATTGAATAGATATTTGTTTTGCCTCCTCAATCCGCAAATTGACTAATTCTTCAAAGAAAGGAAGAAAAATTTTAAATTCTGATTTTTCCTTAGCTTCTTGCCAGCTTTCATACCCTTTAGATTTTGCCTTTGCTAGAGACTCAACTAATTTGGGATCTAAATTTCTTTCTCTATTAAATTCCTTCAATAAAAGGCTTATATTTCTTTCTTTATCTTTTATGAAAAGTTGATTATCGGAATTTCGTTCAATATCTGCTAGTTCATTTTTAGCAGATTGTATTAAATTAGAAAATTCCTCGGAAGAATTTCTTTCATGCAATACTTTTGCAATATAAGTAAGTTGTTCAGATCTCCAAGAAGCACCTTTCTTTGGCATTCCAGTATTCTGATCCCAATAAAGTGTATTTTGGATTGAACCTAATATTTGTGTTTCTTTAAGGTAAGCACCCAGTTTATTCCAATGAGTTTCAGCCAAAGATTTAAATGGAAATTTATTTTATTTTAAGATAAAAATTTTAATATCTGCAGTAAAACATACATCTTTATCCATAATAGGGTATTGATTAATTAAGTTTTACCTTAAATGGAACAAATATTTTCAAAGTTAAAATTCATAACCCATGGCGAGGGTTTTATTGATATCACATATGATTTAAATTTATGTATTGAAAAAAATAATTTTCATTCCGGAATTTTAAATTTAACTTCACTTCATACAAGTTGCAGTTTAACTATTAATGAGAACGCAGATCCGAATGTGCTAAGGGACCTAAAAAAGTATATGCAATCGATAGTTCCCTATGATTCCTACTTAACCTTATCAAAAGATACAGAAGAAATATCCTATAAACATTATCAAGAGGGGGCTGACGATATGCCAGCACATATTAAAACATCCCTAACAAACACTTGTTTATCTTTGAGTTTTCAAGACGGGAAAATTATGCTGGGCACATGGCAAGCAGTTTATTTATGGGAACATCGATTTGATCAAAAGGAAAGAATCATAAATGTACATATAATTGGTGAGAAAAAGTAAGTTACTTATAATGTAAGAAGTAAGATTTCTTATTTAATGGAACCCTACATTTTGCAAGATGAAGAATTGAATGAATTAGTTGTCAAAATACCTGGCTGGGAAATTAAATCTAAACAAATCCAAAGAGAATTTAACTTCGCTAATTTTATTGAAGCCTTCGCGTTCATGACTAAGGTTGCTTTAATCTGTGAAAAATATAATCATCATCCTAACTGGGAGAATGTTTATGCAAAAGTAATAATTAAATTAAATACACATGATCTAGGAGGTATTACAAATCTCGATCAAACATTAGCTTCGGAAATCAACAAAATTTTCGATCAATAAAAATATAAACTTGTTTCAACTAGTCAAAATGTCTAAAAATTTATTGCCAGTTACTATTATTAGTGGATTTTTAGGTTCTGGCAAAACTACACTTCTGAATCATATTTTAAAAAATCAAGTTGGTATTAAAACAGCTGTTTTAGTCAACGAATTTGGAGAGATCGGAATAGATAATGAATTAATAATAGAAGGCTCAGAAGATATGATCGAATTAAATAATGGATGTATATGTTGCTCTATTAATGGCGAATTATTAAATACCGTTTCCAAAGTTTTAGAAAGAGCTGAAAAATTAGACTATTTGATTGTTGAAACAACTGGATTAGCAGATCCATTACCAGTAGCCATGACTTTTGCGGCTGGTGATCTGAGAGAAAAAGTAAGATTAGATTCGATAATCACAGTCATTGATGGAGAAAATTTTGATTTTGAAATTAATAATACAAGTGTGGCTTATTCTCAAATTTTATACGGAGATATCCTTCTTCTAAATAAATCTGATTTAGTAAGTGAAAAACAATTAAAGAAAATAGAGGCCTTTATAAATGAAATAAAAAAAGAACCAAGGATTCTGAGGTCAACTAATAGTGAAGTTGCATTACATACAATAATGAGCGTAGGTCTATTTGAGACAGATACTTTTGAATTCGAGAGTAACAAAAAAAATGTAGAACAAAATTCTCACGATCACTCTTCTCATTCCCACGATCACTCTTCTCATTCCCACGATCACTCTTCTCATTCCCACGATCACTCTTCTCATTCCCACGATCACTCTTCTCATTCCCACGATCACTCTTCTCATTCCCACGATTTGATCAATAATATCGAGGGTTTTACCTCAGTTTCTTATGAGACATTTGAACCATTTTCCTTAAGGAAGTTTCAATATTTCCTAGATAATCAAATCTCACAAAATGTATTTAGAGCAAAAGGAATATTATGGTTTATGGAAAGTGAAAATAAACATATTTTTCATCTATCTGGAAAGCGTTTTTCTCTAGATGATGAGGAATGGACAAAAGAAAAATCTAACAAGATAGTCTTAATTGGGAAAAACTTAGATCACCAAACTATTAAAAATCAACTGTCATCATGTAGATTTAATTCAGATTAGAGTTCATATTAGGATTTAATTAATTTTTGAAAATACGCATTAAAGGTTTAAAAAAAACATTAACAGAATTAAATTTTCTTTATTTCACTTCGTTTGTTGTTTCACTCCTAGTAATCATTCCAATTTCTAATTTTCTTCTAGAGGGAATTAATTACATTATTAGTGGAAATTTTTCATTGGGTATTGCTGGAGAAGAAGAGGTATTAGGTACTTTAAAAGTTCTAATACTGACAAGTTTTTTTGGCGGCGGGTTAGGAACTTTGAATGGATGGCTACTTTCAAATTGTGATTTTAAGTTCAGAAAAGTTCTCCGTATTTGTCAGCTAGTTCCACTAGCTGCCCCAGCATATCTAGTAACAGCTATTTTGCAGGATTTAGGAAGTATTTTTGGGTATCAAGTTACTGGTTTATGGTGGGGAATATTAATACTTTCAATTTCTACTTATCCATATGTATTCATTCTTGCAAACGAAAGTTTTAATAAATTTGGAGTTAATCAAATCAATGCTAGTAGAGGATTAGGAGTAGGGCCTTGGAGGAGCTTTTTTAAAATCGCTTTCCCAATGGCGTTACCAGCACTAATAACAGGAATAAGTTTAATGTGTATGGAAGTAATGAATGAGTTAGGTACATTTGCATTATTAAACATACCTAGTATTTCTACTGGTATAGCTGAAAATTGGATAATTGAGGGTAATCCAAAAAGTGCTATTGGATTATCATTGGTAGCCTTATTAATGATTTTCACTTTAATAATTTTCGAAAAGTTATCAAGAAGAAAAGCAAAGAGGTGGAGTGAAAATCCTGCATCAAAAGATTCTCAAGGATGGGAATTAAACAAAACTAGAGCTTTTTTAGCAATAATCATATCTTTATTTCCTCCAATTTTCTCTTTTGGGATTCCATGTTTTTGGGTTCTACTGAATATAGATCTAATTCAAAAAGGGTTATCTATGGAATTACTTAGCCTATCATTAAGGACCATAAGTCTAGGACTTTTAACTGCATTAATAGCGATGCTATTTTCCTTAATAATTTCCTTAGCCAGACGTCCAAATAAAAGCTCATTACTTGGACTAATAACAAATCTTGCAGGAATAGGTTACGCAATCCCAGGCACTGTTTTAGCTTTATCATTAATAAGCATTTCTTCTTCAAAATTTAATTTTATTGCTATTTGCTTACTAATTTGGGGTTATCTTGTCCGATTTCTAACTATCTCTAAAGGTTCTATTGATTCAAGTCTTGAGAGAATTTCTCCTAGTCTTGAGGAAGCAGCACTTGGACTAGGAGAGAATTGGCTGGGGATCATCAAAAGAATTCATCTACCTCTTCTCCAAGGACCAATATTCGTAGGATCTCTTTTAGTTTTTGTTGACACAATAAAAGAATTACCCATAACCTTTATTTTAAGACCATTCGATTTCGATACATTATCTGTGAGAATATATCAATATGCTGGAGATGAAAGAATGGTAGAGGCAATATTACCGGCCATTCTTATCATGACTTTAGGCCTTATTGCATCAATTACATTGATACCTAGTTTAGAGAAAAAAAACTAAATTCTTTTAGACACTTTTCTTATTAAGAAAGGTAAGCTCAACAACAAATCTGCCAAGGTAGATATAACCCTAAAATAAACTAAGCTTATAAGAATTATATTTTCTGGAATATTTTTGCCAACAAATAAAAGGAGGCAAGCCTCAAAAACGCCAACTCCTCCAGGAGCTGCTGGGACTACCAAGCCTATAGACCATGACAAAGAAAAGATTACTAATAAAAATATGACGTTTAGAGTATTACTTGTATAAAAAGTATTTAAGCAAATATAAAAACCAATAAATTTAGATAAAACAAAACCAATTTCAAGAAATAAAGCTCTAGACGGAAAAAAAGAAACTATATTAATTCTCTCTTCAAATTGGCCCTTTGAATTTGGAAGTCTCAAAACCTCAAGTACTTTTCCCTTAAGAGACCCTAATATTTTAAATATCAAAAAAATAAATTTCCTATTTAAGAATATTAAAGGAAAAATTAAAAAAAAATAAAATGGTGAAAAAATTAATCCCATTGATGCCAAGAGAAAAGATCCAGTCAACATAAAGTAAGGTTCTATGAGAGTCGAGTAGAAAGCAATCTGAGGGTTACTTAATTTTTTTATAAAATTAAATCTTTCAACAAAATGCCACATCCCTCCTGGAACATATTTAAGAATATTAGTTAAAACATAAAAAGAAACTAGATTATTACTTTTAAATTCTTTCCCTAACCATTTAACGATATATTTCCATCCATAAGCGTTAAGATAAATGCTTAAAACACAAAATAAAAATGATAAAGATAGATTAATTCCATTTCTTTCTAAATCGATCTCAAAAGAAATTTGATCAATATTATCAAAAAAATAGATGCAAAAATATGACAAGCTTGAAATAAAGAAAATACTCTTTAAACCACCAAAATCAATTTTTTTTAAGAATTTTAAATATCGTTGATTACTTATATTAAATCTCATTTCCAGTTTTCAAATGCTTTAAATTTTTTACTTGACTCTTTTATTATTTTTCTTATTTCGTAAGTTGATATTTTATGCTTTAGCTTTAATCTCAAAACCTCATCATTTTCTGGTTTCATATTTATTGATCCATCTGGTTTCAAAGTTTGTTTAACTTTTATATTTCCAAAATTCGTTGAACATTCTCCCCTACGTCTGAGTAATATCCACCTAGATTGGTTCCTTTCACGAACCCCAATAGTGTTGGAATAATCAAACCATAATCGCCTAAAATATTCTTTTTTTTCTACGGGCAAGATTGCTTGAATAGAAAATCCAATTCTATTCTTTTTCATATTGATAGCTTGATAGGAAACGTCGTAAGCTCCCTCAATCCTCAGTTTCTCCACAAAATTAGATATATCTTCGGGTGTTTGGTCATCAATCCATGCTTCTTGAATAGATATCTCTTCACACTTTGGATTAATTTGTGCATTATCATCAATAGAAGAATCTTCAAATGAAGAAATTTTATAAACTCTTACCAAATTGGGAAATGGGAATTTTAAGTTACCAATGCCTACTCCATAAGAATTAATAGAATATTTTGAAGGAGTTTCATGATAGTCGACTAAATTTACAAGTAAAGAAATGCCAGTTGGTGTTGAGAGTTCACCCTCTATTGAGTCAAGGCTTGATAAAACCTTAATGTTTTTTTGTCTTATTAGCTCTATTACAGCAGGAGGTGGTACAGATAATTTTCCATGTTCAGTTTGAACAAAACCTTTCCCCAGCATTGGTTCATTACAATAAACCCTCTTTGGATTTAAGTAATTCAATGCAGCACATACTCCAATGATATCTACCAATGAATCTATGGCTCCAATTTCATGAAAATGAACATCATCAGATTTAATGCCATGAACTTTCCCTTCTGCAATAGCTAAAGATTCAAATACTTCATAAATTATTTTTTTTAAATTATCTTCTAAGTGACCATTTAAAATTAGTTCCTTAATACTTCTCCAAGTTCTTTTGATAGGACTACAATCAATACTCTCAACCTTTGCCTTGATGCCTCGGATTGAACAACTTTTTGATTCTTTAAAGTTTAGTTGATACAGATCCTTTAATCCAAGATCAATAAGAGGCTGTTCAATAATTTTTTTAGGCACCCCTAAATCATAAAATGCTCCTAACAACATATCTCCAGAGATACCAGGAGAACATTCAATTAAAACATCATCCATAAATCAAAGATTTCTTAACTGGTAAAATTACGGTGGAAATTAGCCTTTCATTCTAATTATATTTAGAAAGATTTTTTTCAATCATTTCGTAATTTATTAATTGCAAAGAATTTCCATCTCTGTTGATATCTAAACTTACAAAGCTATGCAGAAGTTCAAGAGAAAGCTCTCCTTTTATGACTAATTTAAAATTTTTATTTTTGAAATTTTTTGACTTTATTGCTGGGCAGATTTTAATAACAAATTCTTTCTTTTTAGTGTTGACAAAAACTAATTCTCCTCTAACAGAAAAATAATTATCTTTTAGATCTAACTCTTCTAATAATTTTGAGAAGTTAGTTTTTGAAGAATCATTAGGAAAATCATTTAGTTGATAGGGATCCCAGATACCCGCAACCTGTAAATGCAATTTTTGAGTATTTTTATTCTTTGGATAAACAATCCAATAATAACTTTTCTTTAAATCAATATGCTTTTTTAAAAGTGATAATGTTTTACCTAGAACTACTGTTTCAATTTTCTCGCCTTTATTATCAATTAAAAAGCCTCTATTTAATTGCTCACTACTAAGGGGGGAGAATTTGCCATTAATAATACCGATTGCTCTGTGCTGTAATTGGTTAGTAACTTTTGGGATTGGGTTTTTTAACATATGAAAATTTGAAAATAACAATTTATCGTGTTGAATTTCTTAATTTCCCTCCAAACTATTAAAAGACTTTAACGCTTCATCAATTGCATCAGAAGGATCAGTCGCATCATTCATACTATTTTGTCTTCTAATCATTTCCACAAGTTCAAAAGGATTAGTTGGAAGAGCTGAACTATCATCTTCTGTTTTGGTTGAGGTATCGATTTCTAATTCTTTAAATATATATTCAGCATTTAGGTAGTCACTTTTTAAGGTAATTAATAAAGTAAAAAAAATTAAAAAAGTTATGGATCTATATAGCCTCTTGCAAAAATAGTTTTTCATTTTATTTAATTTCAAAATTCTTCAACGCCAAAATTTTTTGCTATTTTAATTTTACATAATTTGTAGAAATTTGTTAATAGCAACTTGGAATGTTAACTCTATAAGAACCAGACTTTCACAAATAATAGATTGGATTAATCAAACCAATCCAGATATTATATGTTTGCAGGAAACAAAAGTGATTGACGAAAGTTTCCCTGTTGAACCTTTTAAAAAAATAGGCTACTCAGTAGAAGTCTTCGGACAAAAGTCATACAATGGTGTCGCTATTATTTCTAAAATAAAGCCAAAAAATGTTAAAAAAGGTTTCTACGGTTGCAAAGACTCTAATCAAAATTTCGAAATTTTTCTAGATCAAAAAAGATTGATTTCTGCTGATATTAATGGTATTAAAATCATTAACGTCTATGTTCCAAACGGATCTTCTCTAGAATCTAGTAAGTTCCAATACAAAATTAATTGGTTAAATTGTTTAGCTTCATTTTTGGATGAGCAAGAAAAAAAAGGAGAATTAATTTGTCTTTTGGGTGATTTTAATATTGCTCCATCTAACTTGGATATTCATGATCCAAAGAAATATGAAGGAGGAATAATGGCATCTGAGATAGAGAGAAATGCACTAAATAATGTTCTGGGAAAAAGATTACTAGATTCGTTCAGGATTTTTGAACAAAATACTGGTCATTGGAGTTGGTGGGATTACCGTAACAACGCCTTTGAATTAAATAAAGGTTGGAGAATAGACCATATCTATATAAGCAAAGAACTGTCTTCAAAACTTAAAAGTTGTGTCATAGACAGCTCACCTAGAGGTAATTTGCGTCCAAGTGACCATGTCCCAGTAATGATAGATCTTAACTTAAACGAAATAAATGTAGATTTTTTTGAGGATGAGGATGATTTCTTCGAAATATAAAAAAAATAAATTGAATTTTTTTAATGCTTGAAAACGCCTATTAATAAAGAGTTATCTAAAATAAAGTAGTTTTTTATCATGATTTTTTTAAAATTAACAATTTACAATCCAAACTTTCGCAATA
>MWOX01000288.1 GCA_002026005.1 Prochlorococcus sp. HOT208_60m_808M21 | reverse complement strand
AACTTTTGTGAATCGATATTCGGTCACTTTGCTTAATAGGTTCTTCATCCCATTTAAGTCCAAGCCATTTCAATCCTTCTAGTATGTTAATTGTATATTCAGATTTAGATCTAAGAAAATCTGTATCTTCTATTCTGATAAGAAATTTCCCACCTATTTTTTGTGCATACAACCAGTTGAATAATGCTGTTCGCGCAGTCCCAATATGAAATAAACCCGTAGGACTCGGGGCTAGTCTTAAACGTTTTTCCAAATTATTTTTTAGAAAAAACGGGACCGACGGGATTCGAACCCGCAACTTCCGCCGTGACAGGGCGGTGCTCTAACCAGTTGAACTACGGTCCCAGAGTTCTGTCCTAAATTTATTTAGAACTACATAATTAAAATTATCAGATCATAATACTTAATTTATGGTGTTGTAATAAAAAAATTTTTTAATTTGAGGATTTACAGAAATAGTTAGTTTTACAGCTGTCTTAATATAAACAAATGTTTATTTTTGAGGTCTAAAACCAGCAGGTTCTATCAACCTAACTTGGTTGCCTCTAGCGGTAAATTCTCTGCCTTGGTCACTTTGTACAACAACTCGCCCACCAGACTTAACTCTGATGACTCTTGCACGAACCCATCCTAAAGCAGCTGATTCGAGGACTTTAACTACATCCCCAGGTTGAAGATCTAACTCCATCTTATGAAAAAATGATTTACATAATGTTGATCAAACGCGTCGTGGAGGACTTGAACCCCCGACATCAGGTTTTGGAGACCTGCGTTCTACCAACTGAACTAACGACGCATTTAAAAGATTATAAGCGCCTTTGTGACCAATAAGTTGATTAGTTACAACTTTATCGATCAAAGCGTTGTTTTACGCGAGTAGCTTTTCCTACCCTATCTCTCAGATAGAATAACTTAGCTCTCCTTACTTTACCTCTACGTTCAACTTTTAGAGAGGCAACCTGTGGACTATGTAGCATAAATACTCTTTCAACACCTATACCCTGAAAAATTCTTCTAACTGTAATAGTCTGGTTTATGCCTCCATGCCTTTTTGCTATGACAACACCCTCATAAGGTTGCACTCTTTCTTTATTACCTTCTGTAATTTTTACACCAACTTTAACAGTGTCGCCAACATAAATTTCAGGTAATTCTTTTTTTAATTGTTCATCCTCAAATTCCTTAATAAGGTTGGATGCGATTAAGGTTTGAGTAGTTTCAGAAACCATGTTTTTTTCTTTTTGTTTAACTGCTACATCAACTGATGCGTTAGCTTTAGTAACGGTTTCCAATTCATTCTCTTGTTTCTCTTTGGCCATTTTGGTCTTTTTTATCCTACAAGTTTAATATTTTAACCTTTTGACTCACCTTTAGTAACCTTTTTGGTAAATGAAATTGATTTTGAAAACATTTGGAATCCCGTTATGAGCATCCATAAAACCCCAAGGGAATTCAATATTACGTATATTAGTTCACCATTATCTCCAAGCCATTCGCCCTCGTGTAGAGACATTAACCAATGAACTTGTTCTCTAGAGTAGCCTAATAAATCTTTTGCAACCCTATAAATAAGGCCCGTAATCGAAGATACAAATAATGGAAGAAAAACCCAAGGCGCCAAAGCCTTATGAAATTGCCTAGAATTAAATAAAATTTTCATTTTTGTTTCTTTCCCATTGTTATTGATAGATTTAAGATAGCCAAGTTCACAATGGCTATTTTGAAGATAATTATCTAATACCATTATTTATTCCAATGAGACATTTTGCAGATCTTTTGTTAAATAAAAATAATTCCAAGGCTAATGACCAAGTTCCTTTTATTCAGAGGAGAAGAGGAATTGAAATAAAGTCTTCACGTGAAATAAATTTGATGAAAAAATCTAGCAGGATTGTAGCAACTGTTTTGAGGGAAATTAATGAATTAATTGAACCTGGAATGAGCACAAAAGATTTAGATGATTTCGCAGAAAAGAGGATAAAAAGTTTTGGAGCTGTTCCAAGTTTTAAGGGCTACCATGGATTTCCTTCTAGTATTTGTTCTAGTATTAATAATGAGGTTGTTCATGGAATACCAAACAAAAATAAAATAATTAAAAATGGTGACTTAGTTAAAATTGATACAGGAGCTTATTTAGATGGTTTTCATGGGGATAGTTGTATATCAATTTGTGTGGGAGAAGTTAGTGCAAAGGCTCAAAATCTTAGCAATGTAGCTTATGAAGCATTGTATGCGGGACTTTCGAAAATCAAAGCAGGTAATACACTTCTAGATGTGGCTGGGAAAATCGAAGATACTGTTTTAAAAAATGGCTTTAGTGTTGTTGAAGACTACACAGGTCATGGAGTTGGAAGAAATCTTCATGAAGAACCTTCGGTATTTAATTTTCGGACTAAAGAGTTGCCCAATGTTGTCCTTCGTGAGGGAATGACATTAGCTGTGGAACCTATTGTTAATGAAGGGACTAAATTTTGCAAAACATTAAATGATAGATGGACCGTAATAACAAAAGATGGAAAATTATCGGCTCAATGGGAGCATACAATAGTTGTTTTAAAAGATGGCATTGAAATATTGACAGATAGAGATTTCTAGGCACTAAGATTTGTACTTATAGATTATTTTGCAATACAAAAAATTAAAAAATTCTTTCAATGGGAAAAGTAGGTAAGTTAAAGGGTTTGGACTGATTATTATTAAGTAGTTTTTTGAATTAGCTAAATCATAAATTTTTTCAGAAACAAATTTTGGACTCATTATTCCAATAGGATTTAGTTCTGATTTAAAAGGCCCTAGGATGATTTTTTTTATTATTAATTTTTTCTTTGTTTTTTTATCCAAAAGATGTTTTTTGAAAGAAACTAATTTACCAATTAGGGATTTACTAATCTCATATGAGGGATTTAGGGCTGGTAATATTTCTGCTTCAGATGTGTTTATCCAAATTTCTTTTTTTATAAGTGAATCATTGCTTAGAGCAACATCTTCAAATAAATTTAAAAATTTGAATTTGCTTAATGCATTTATTTCTATCGAGTTTTCATAATTGGAATTTTCTCTACTCAAATCATAAATACCATGGTTCAAAATTAAAATATCTATCTTTTCTAATTGTTTTTTTAATGAAGACTCCTTCCCACATTTCCATTTAATCCATTCATTTGGAGATTCAATATTTGTTTCATAATTATTTTTTCTATGAGTAAATCCAATCACTTTATATCCTTTTTTACGAAACAACTTTGTTAACTCTTTCCCAAGCGCACCTGAGGCTCCTGTAATCCCTACAGTTTTTTCGTTTTTGATTGAATTTATCATTTTGCTTGATTTTTATAAGATACCAATGAATTAAAATAAATTTACCAAAAAAAAAATTATTTATTTTTTATTTGATTAAAACTCATAAATAAATATTTGTTTAGTTCTGAAAAAAATATTATCTTAAACCTATTGATAAATAATTTTACTAATTATGAGCGATATATTATTAATTGGTTCATGTGAGCCATTTAGTGGTAAGTCTGCAATGGTTCTTGGGATAGCAAAAAAACTTTTAGAGAAGAAACAAAAAGTACGCATTGGAAAACCACTTGCAACATGTATTGAACTTACTAACCTTCCTTCAATTTCTTATGAAGGATTAATAGATGATGATGTTAAGTTTATTGGATCTACATTAAATATCCAAGAGGAGTATTTAATTTCCTCAGTAGGATTATTGGATAATATATCAGCTGAAAAAAGGATCTTTAATAAAGACTTACTCCCAGGAAAAGGTTTTGATCAGATTGAAGGATTGGTTAATGATGATTTTGAAGGTCTGAATATTTTAGAGGCAGCTGGAAGTCTTCATGAAGGTATGATTTATGGCTTAAGTCTCCCACAATTAGCTAAGGATTTAGATGCGAAAGTTTTAATTGTGAATCTATGGGAAGATTGTAAAAGTGTGGATGCATTACTTGATGCGAAAAAACAATTAGGAGAGAAATTGGCTGGAGTTGTGTTGAACGGGGTTTTGCCACAAGAAGTCGAAAAAGTTAAAAATGAAATAATACCTTCTCTTAAAGATCTGGATATTGAAGTGTTTGGGGTAATGCCTAAATCACCACTTCTTAGAAGTGTCACTGTTGGAGAGCTTGTAAGAAGACTAGATGCCCAAGTAATTTGTTGCCCTGAAAAAGATCAATTGCTTGTTGAAACATTAAGTATTGGTGCGATGGGGGTGAATTCTGCAATGGAATTTTTCAGGAGAAGACGAAATATGGCTGTAGTTACTGGAGCTGATAGAACTGATATCCAACTAGCTGCTTTGGAGGCTTCGACTCAATGCCTAATTTTAACTGGTATCGGAGATCCATTGTCACAATTGATTCATAGAGCGGAGGAATTGGAGGTGCCAATTTTGAAAGTGGAATTAGATACTCTTTCCTCCGTGGAGATTATTGAACAAGCCTTTGGTCATGTCAGAATACATGAATCAATTAAAGCTTCTTATGCTATTCAACTAGTTCAAGAGAATGTAAATCTACAAAGAATTCTCGAAAAGATAGATTTTCCCTGCAATTTTTCAGATAAATGCTAATTTCAAATATAGGAACTATATTATTTTGAGTCGCTCTTTAGATTTACCAGCAACTGAAGGCGTTGATGCCTTAGCTCAAGAACTTGCAAAACTCCAAGATAATGGGAAAAGGAGAATTGCTTTTTTAGGCAGCAGGCACGTACCAGTTGTCGATATCCACTTAATTGAGTTGATAGCAAGGTCTTTAGCAGAGGAAGGACATAATATCCTTACTTCTGGATCACAAGGTGTCAATGCGGCTGTTATTCGAGCTGTCTTAGATATTAATCCATCATTACTAACTGTTTTATTACCACAAAGTCTTGATAGACAAATACCTGAAATAAAAGATCAACTCGAAAGGGTTTTGCATTTGGTTGAAAAAAGTGAAAATGATGAATTACCTTTGCCACTTGCAAGCAGTCTTTGTAATCAAGAAATTATTACTAGGTGTGATCAATTAATTTGCTTTGCCTTTCACGATAGTGAAACTTTGTTAAATAGTTGTAGATGTGCGGAAGAAATGGGGAAAGTGGTTAGTTTGTTATTTTTTGATTAAATAAATCCATTTCCCCTTATTAAAAGATGATTTATGCTAATAATATTTAGCTATTCATGATTTACTATGGCAGAAAGTTTTTCATTTGATGTAGTTTCTGATTTTGATAGACAGGAATTGGTCAATACTTTGGATCAAGTAAAAAGGGAAATTTCTCAGCGTTACGATCTGAAAGGCACAGACACTTCAGTTGATTTAGATAAAGAAAATATTTTTATAATCACCAATAGCGAATTAACCTTAAATGCTGTTAATGACATTATTAGACAAAAAGCAATAAAAAGAAAATTATCTTTAAAAATATTTGACTACGGTGAAATTGAAATGGTTAGTGGTAATAGAGTAAAACAGACAATTTTATTAAAACAAGGAATTAAACAAGAAAT
>MWOX01000287.1 GCA_002026005.1 Prochlorococcus sp. HOT208_60m_808M21 | reverse complement strand
AGAAAATAAAAAAGATATAAATTTAGAAAAAGAAAACAAAAAATTTGATGATAAAAAAAATAAAAAAATTAAAAAAGTAGTAAAGCCAAAAAATGTTCCAGAAAATAAAAAAGATATAAATTTAGAAAAAGAAAACAAAAAATTTGATGATAAAAAAAATAAAAAAATTAATAATCTTTCAAAAAAAAGAAAAATTGAGCTTCAATCTTACAAAATAATATTCATTTTAAAAGATGTAGATCCAAAAGATCCCACTGAAGAGTTGAGTTCCATATTGAGTAATTCTGAGGTAAATTTTGAAATAGAAAAGATTGAACGTATCTTAGATTCAAAAAATAAAAGTATGAATAAAAATTAATTAAAAATATTCAACAAAAAATGAAAATAACAACAAAAACTGAAGCATTAAATATTGTCGAGACCTCTTATTTAGCATCTCTTTCGTCTTTATTATGGGTTGCATTATATTACCTGCCAATTGGGGGAGCTTTATTAAGGTTGATTTTACCCCTCCCAATGATCTTGTTGCACTTGAGAAGGGGAAGTAAAATTGCATTGGAAGGACTTTTAATACAATTTCTACTTTTATTCATAATTATGGGTCCTGTCAGAGGAACTTTATTTTTATTTCCTTATGGGATTTTGGCTTTTTGGCTAGGTTTGTGTTGGTTTAAAGAAAAGAGTTGGAAACTTAGTTTAACTGGGGGTGTTGTTATTGGAACCCTTGGCTTTTTAATAAGAGTAATAGCATTATCTACTTTGGTTGGAGATAATCTTTGGGTGTTAATTACTAGAGCGAGTTATGGTCTAATAGAAAAGTTAATTGGATTATTTAATTTATCTTTATATCCCTCAATTTTGAGTATACAACTAGGTGCAATTTTATTAATAATTTTTCAAGAAATAGTTTATGTTTTAACTGTACATGTAGTTGCCTATTCTCTGTTTCCCAGATTTAAATTAACCATCCCAGATCCTCCAAGATTGTTAAATAGCTTAGTTGATTTTAATAATTAAAAAAAGTAAGAATGTATAGTACAGAATTAGGGATAAATTTTTTTGGAAATGAATCCAATAAAAAAAGACAACTCAATAAGATAGAAATACTGAAAAAGAATATTAAAAATTTAAAAATATTTCTTATAATTGCTGGCACTAACACATCACAAATTCCAGGAATTTCCGCAGCAGGTATTAATCCAAAATCGAGGAGATCAACTGCTCTCGCAGATGCTGAATTTTTACTTGAGGGTGCTTCTAAAGATCATAAATATAAATTGCCTCTTCTCAATGCAGGAGTAACTCCGGCCCTAATCAGTCATGTTTGTTCAAAGCTGATAAATACTTATCCAGTTATTGTTCCTCTGGGAATAGGAGCAAAGCCTTATTTTAATCATTTGGTTGTAGAAGATAGAAATTTGGGCCCATCAAATTGTCTTACTACTGGTAAATCGATGACTAAAGAGAGAGTTTTAAATCTCTATGAGAAAGGTCTTGCGATAGGAAAATCCTTAAAACAATCAGTTTTAATTTCTGAATCTGTACCGGGGGGGCACCACAACTGCTCAGGCAGTAATGGAAGCTTTTGGTTTGCAGGTATCTAATTTAGTAGGGAGTAGTTTATTTAAAGCTCCAAGAGAACTAAGAAGACAGGTAATTAAAAAGGGACTTTTAAATGCGAATTTCAAGGCTGATTCTGACTCTTTTGATGTTGTCGCGGCAGTAGGTGATCCTTTCCAAGCTTTTTCAATGGGTCTATTAATTGGTGCCAGGTTAGCAAAACAACCTGTAATATTGTCTGGAGGAAGTCAGATGTTAGCAGTCATTTTGCTTGTATTAGAATTTTTAGGTGAAAAAAATAAAGATGAATTTATTGAAGATGTTTTTATTGCGACAACTGGGTGGCTTGTGAAAGATAATTCTCTAAATGATTTAGTAAATCTAATTAATGAAAAATATGATGTCAAATTATTAGGTTTAGCCAGTCCTTTAAATTTTAAATCTTCAAAATACAAAGAATTGAAGGATTATGAATTAGGTCATGTAAAAGAAGGTGTAGGTGCTGGTGGAATATCATTGCTTGCTCTCTTAGATGGATTTAAAAATGAAGAAATAGTTTCATTGTGTCAACAAAATCTGGAAATGATGAAGGGCCTAGGTCAAATTTCTTTAGAGAAGGATTGCTGAATGTTTTCAAAATTTGCAACCAGAAGAGAATTTTTAAATTGTGGTAAGCTTTCGCTTTTATTTTTCTTAAACTCTTGCAGTAATCTACCTAATAAAGTAAAAATTGCATTACAAAATTCTTTTTATCCAGAATCTTTTAAAGATACGATTCCAAAAGATTGGAAGCAGGAAAAAATTAATTTTGAAAATATTCAGCTACAAAAAAATAGAAACACAATTTTGAATTCTGACTTTACTTTAATAAATGATGGATGGATTTCTAGTATAGATTTTTCAGAATTTGAAAAAATAAATGAATATGCACTGTTCGAAAATTTGGATAAGAGATCGATAGATTTTTTGGGAAGCTTTAATCAAAATCAGAGAAGTAAATTATTTCCTATTGGCGTAGTACCCTATACAATCATCATTAAAAATAATAAAGAATTAATAACTTCAGCAAGAACATCTTGGGATTTTCTTCTTTCTAAAAAATTAACTGGGAAAATTATTTTTCCTCAAAGTCCCAGAATAATATTGTCAATTGCTCAAAAAATTAATTCATCTAATTCTTTAAAAAAACTCAAAAGCCAAGCTATGTTATTTGATGATAAAAATATGCTCAATTGGTTGATTAATTCTGATGCTATTGTCGCAATAGTTCCTTATAGTCTTTGTTCAAAATATTTAAAAATAGATCCAAGGCTTTCTTTAGTTTTCCCTAGCCAAGGCGTACCTTTGATGTGGCATTTTCTACTTAGTCAATCAAATCTAAATAATGCAATATTAATGAAATGGATTAAATCTTTAGAAAATAAACCAATAGTAGATAAATTAGTAAGCCAAGGTTGGTATCTTCCATTCAATAGTGATTATTTGCAAAGTAAATATAAAACTGAAATGTTCCCCACCTCAGGACCTTCTGAGAAATGTTGGCAAAATAGTTGGTCTTTCCCTGTCTTAACAAATGAACAAAAAATTAATCTTAAAAATATGTGGAATGAGTCGTTATCCCCATAATCTTTTTGTAGGATTTTCAATTAACAAGTTATGAGTTTCCTTTAATAAATTTGGTATATCTAATTTACTAGGACATCTAGGAACACATTCATTACATTCTTGACAAAATGAGGCATTTTTTTCTTCCCACCAGTGGCCAGCTTTTCCAATTAAATTGTATCTTTCTTTAGAAAATTCTAATTGGCCATAACCAATAGATATATTTCTTAAACGAAGTATTTCTGGAATAGGTACTTCATTTGGACATGGCAGACAAGATCTACATTGTTCACATTTGGTTGAGTTTAATCTTTCATTAGAAATTTCCTCAATTTTATTCAGGGCGCTTTTTTCAAGTTTTGTAAGCTTCTCGAATGAGTTTCTAAGTTTATAAGCAAATTCAAAATCTTTTTTGTTTGTCGCCCCTAAGGATAAAGTTGTAATGCCTTTTGCCAGCAGAAATCGATACGCTAATTCTAATGGATGAAAAGGCTTAGAGGCCTCTATCAAAATATCACTTGGAGAATACAATCTACCGCCTTTATCAGCAGGTGATATTGCTAAAACTCCCATACCTTTTTTTATAGCTTCCTCTGCTAAAGCAATCTTAGATTGATCTAAATAATGTAAATGAAGACTACAAAAAGTAAAAACTTCACAGTTAATTGCATCTTTAATTAGTGAATAACTTCCGTGAGAACTAAAACCAACTTGATCAACTAGATCCTTCTCAAGTATCCAAGATATGAATTTCTTACCCTCTCCAGCAAGAACCCAATCTAAATGTTGTTTTAAGTTGAGTCCGTGAATTGCAAGATTATTAATTTTCTCACGATTTAAATTTTTAAGAGACTTTTTAAAATTATTTTTTAAAAAGTCAAAATCACCCTTTGGTAAAACTTTGGAAGTAATCACCCAATTCTTTTCTTTTATATTTTCTTCTATTGCTAATTTTTTTATTGAATTTCCAATAAGTGATTCAGCATCACCATAAGAGGGTGCTGTTTCTATGTGGTTAATTCCTACATAATATGCATTTTTTATTATGCTATACATTTTTTCGAGACTTTCAGTTGCTCGCATTGTCCCTAAAGTGAATAAGCTAACTTTCGCCCCTCTCCCAAATGATCTTTTTTGTGAATTTATAATCATCTAAATTATGATCAATTTCTTTTTATTTATTCTTTAATTTATTTATAGTTGAAAATCATTTAAAGTAAATTAAAGTAAATACAAAATTTTGCAAAAATATTTTTCTTAAATCTATGTTTACAGGAATAATTCAATCAGTTGGAAAACTAAGAAAAGAAAAAAATTTTTTAGAAATTGAAATTCTAGATAATTTATTTGACATGGCAATCGGTGACAGCATAGCTGTTGATGGAATTTGTTTGACAGTTAAAGAGATTTTTCAAAATAAATTTACTGTTGATGTTAGTGAGGAGACATTAATAAAAACAACTTTAGGAGTAAAGTCGAACCTGAATCAGATTGTTAATTTGGAGCCCGCTCTTAGAGTTTCTGACCGTCTAGGAGGGCATATAGTCAGTGGACATGTTGATGGCCTTGGAACAGTTGAAAATATAGAAAAATTAGAGAAATCTTGGCTCTTATCAATAAAGTGGAAAAATAATAATTTTTCAAAATATGTAGTTAATAAAGGGAGTATTTGTGTAAATGGTATAAGTCTTACAATTGCAAAATATGAGGGGGAAGGAGAAATATTTACTATTGCGATAATTCCTCATACTTGGCATAACACAAATCTGAATAAATTAAATATCGGTGATAGCGTAAACCTTGAGGCAGATGCACTAATTAAATATGTAGAGAAATTACTTTTATTTAATAAAAACAGTAATCAAGATTTATCTTCTAATAATATTTCTTCCGAGTGGCTTAAAGAAAACGGTTGGTAAAATATAATTTTTAATTTAATGGAATCAGATAAATTGTTTTTGACTCTTTTTTAAGATCGATTTTAAATTCCTGGCCAGGTTCTAGACCTAATTTCTTGGTGTAGGCATGACCAATTAATAGGTTCCCATTCCCATGAACTTTAGTTTTGAATTCTGTCTGTCTGCCTCTTGAAGCTCTATTACCATTTTTCCCCAAACGACTCTTTCCTATTTTGTAACCCTTAGCTTCTATAAGCGCCCTATAAAAACTTTTTCTTAAGATTCTTCCACTTGGCCCTACGTACCCACAACCTTTTGCTATCTCATCTTCAGATTTTTTACTTAATAACTTTGCTTTTTCAATAAGTTCTTTTCCTTCAAGCATTATCTGACAAATTTCTAATTATATATTCTTACTAAAAAGGAGAACAGTGGCAATATAAATTAATAAAAAATAAATTTAATTTTTGAAATTTAGTTTTTTATAAAAGATACAAAATAATAAATAAAACAACCCATATTCCATCTACAAAATGCCAGTACAATTCAACAGCTTCCAATGGAAACATATTTTGACTGGTTAATCTTCCGCCATTGATTCTCGATTGCCAAGCAATAATTAAAATCATTAAAGTGCCTAAAGTGACATGTAATCCATGAAAACCAGTAAGAGCATAAAAAGTACTTGCAAATAAATTATCGGTTAATCCAAAAGGTAAATGAAAATATTCAAATAATTGACATATTAAAAATATAATTCCAAGAAAAGCAGTAATGAATAGCCATTTTTGGGAATCAGAGTTTTTATCTTTTAAAAGTGCTTTACCTGCTTTATGGAAAGTCGCACTACTAACAAGTAACAAAATTGTGTTGAGTGTAGGTATTGGGAGTTCTAATTCATAAATAGCACCATCAGGTAATGGATTTACTGCTTTATAAGTTAAATAAGCAGCAAAGAATCCAGCAAAAGTCATTCCGTCCGCAATTAGGAAGGTTATAAGACCAAACATTCTGAAGTCTTCATGTGTTTCATTAACTTCAGAATTATTTTTTTGAATTTCTTTTGAGCTATCTAGTGTTGTCATATGTTTTTATTTTTGTTCAGAAATTTCTTTACCATAACCATAGGGCTCTTCAACTAATGGAGCTTCTCCTTCCCAATTTTCAACTGGAGGTGGAGAAGATGTTAACCATTCAGGTGTAAGAGCATTCCAAGGGTTATCTCCAGCATTTTTTCCATTTCTCACACTTAGGAATACGTTAACTAAGAAAGGAATTGTACTTATAGCCATCAAAAGAGCCCCAAGGCTACTAATTTGATTAACGAACTGGAATTGAGGATCATATTCTGCAACTCTTCTGGGCATTCCATTTAAACCAAGCCAATGTTGAGGAGCAAAGCACAAGTTAAATCCAATAAAAGTAATGATAAAGTGTAAAATTCCTAATTTTTCATTGAGCATTTTCCCAGTTACTTTGGGGAACCAATGATAAATTGAAGAGAAAATAATAAAAACAGTTCCTCCATAAACTATGTAATGAAAATGGGCTACAACGAAATAGGTATCATGTACGTGAATATCGAAAGGTACCTGTGCCAAAGCAACTCCTGTAATACCTCCAAAAACAAAATTTATAATAAATCCGCAAGAGAATAACATTGCACTATTGATGGAAATTTTACCTCCCCATAATGTTGCAACCCAATTGAAAAATTTTATACCCGTCGGAACAGCAATAAATGCTGTGGCGATAGTAAAAAATAATCTCATCCAAGGGGGCGTTCCACTCGTAAACATGTGATGAGCCCAAACAACTAAACCTAAAACTACTATCCCCATTATTGAAAAAACCATTGTTGTATATCCAAAAAGTGGTTTTCTAGCATGTACAGGAAGTATTTCACTAACTAAACCAAAGGCAGGAAGGACCATAATGTATACAGCTGGATGAGAATAAAACCAAAATAAATGCTGATAAACTACGACATTGCCACCTAAAACAGGATTGAAAAAACCTGTATTAGCGATGATATCGAAGCTAAGTAGAATTAAAGTGCCTGCTAAAACAGGAGTTGACAAAACAACTAATAGACTTGTCCCTAGCATTGCCCAACAATACATCGGCAATTGCATAAGTTTTAATCCTGGCCTTCTTAATTTGATAATAGTCGCGATAAAGTTTATTCCACCAAATATAGAACTGCCTCCAAGTAATAGAACGCTCAGAATCCAAATAATTTGTCCTGATTGAGGAGTAGTTATGCTCAAAGGAGGATAAGCCGTCCATCCAGCCTGAGCAGCACCCTCAACAAAATAGCTTGCTACCAGCATCAAACCTGAAGGAGGAATTAACCAAAAAGCTACAGCATTCAATCTTGGGAATGCCATATCTCTAGCACCTACATAAAATGGAATTAAATAATTTCCAAAAGCACCGTTAACTACAGGCACTATCCATAGGAAAATCATTATTGTTCCATGTAGGGTTAAAACTTGGTTATATACATCTCTCGGCATAAAGTCAGACATCGGACTAGCTAGTTCAATTCTTATAGCGCTAGCTAAGGTTCCACCTATTAAATAGAAAAGAAAACCGCAGACTAAGTATTGTATCCCAATTACTTTATGATCAAGGCTAAAACTAAAGTATCTAAGCCAGCCTTTAGGCTGAAGACTTTCATTATTAGCTTTTTGTGGATCAATTGATATTGTCATAAATTTACCTCTGTTTTTTTATTTTTGTTAAACCATTCGTTGTAATCAGATTCTTCTTCAACAATTATGGAGGCTCTCATTCCTCCATGATATGGACCACATAATTCTGCGCAAATTATCGGATATTTTCCTACTTTTGTTGGAGTGAAATTTAGAATAGTCGGCTGTCCAGGAATAATATCCTGTTTAATTCTGAACTCTGGTACCCAAAAAGCATGAATCACATCTTTGGATTCCATTTTCATTGATACTTTTTGATCAACAGGAACGTGTAGTTCTCCGGATATGAAATTGCCCTTGGGATAATTGAATAGAAATGCAAATTGCATAGCTGAAACTTCAATTGATAAATTATTTATTGATATTTCATTATCAGAGGTTTGACTTATTCCAGCCCAAATTTTTTCAGTATTAGAACTCATCATTTTGTGGTTATGATTTAGTTCTTTCATCCCTCCCATTCGATCGTAGATGTTGTAGCTGTATAAACCTATTAATAAAACAATTATTGAAGGGATAATTGTCCATACAATTTCTAAGCTTAAATTTCCCTCTAAAGCTATGCCATCGCCTATCTGATCATTTCTTTTTCTAAACTTAAATAAGCTATATATAACAGCTATTGTCATTCCTATAAAAATTATTAATCCAATGATGAAAAGAATTTTAAAGAGTTCATCGTAAATTGGTGCATTTATACTTGCTTCAGCTGGGAGCAAATTTACATTAAAACCAATCCAAAAAGATATAGCAAAAACGAGGGAAATAATTAGTATTAAATAAAAGTTTTTATTTAACAATTGATCTCTAAAAATTTGTATTTATATCCTCAAGATATTCAATTTTTTTAATCCTGCATCCTTTGTTAAAAGAAAAACATTTAAATTCACAACTTCTTAAGATTTATGAAATAAAAGGCGTATTATTAATAACTTTTTAGAGTTAATTGTCAGGGAAAAAAGATTAAATTAGTAAATTATTTTTTAAATTAAATATATTAATTTTTAATTAATGTTTGGTTTTTAAATCTAATTTATTATGCAAAATAATAGGTTTTATCCATTTGATTAATAACCAATTATACAAATCAAAATATCTGACAATTTTTAAAAGGTTGGGAAGTCATAGTGTACTCGCGCTCATTGCACTAATAGTAATTGGAAGTGCTACTAGAGTCATGGAGGCTGGACTTGCCTGTCCAGATTGGCCATTATGTTATGGATCTTTTTTGCCTTTTAATCATATGAACCTAAGAGTATTTCTTGAGTGGTTTCATCGTCTGGATGCTTTTCTGGTTGGAATATTAATTCTTTTTAAATTTGCCCTTTCAATTATTTGGAAAAATGAAATTCCAAATTGGTTACCTAAAACTTATTCACTATTACTTTTTCTCGTTATTGTACAAGGATCTTTTGGAGCTTTAACAGTAATAAACCTGCTTGATTCATATACTGTTACTGGCCATCTTTTAATAGCTTTTCTCCTTCTCATCACAACAATTTCAATAAATCAAAATTTAGAAAATGACGATATAGAAGAGCCATTAATTTGGTGGAGATATTTATTGTTTTTTCCTCTTTTACTTACTCTTATTCAATCTTTTATTGGCGTAAGGCTTTCATCAACCTGGTCAGCACATATTTGTTTATCTTTTAATAAACAATGTCTAATTCTAAATACTCATAAATTATTTGCTTTTCCAATTGCTTTTTCAATTCTATTGATTATTGCTACTGCAATTTATAAGAGAAGTTTGCTAAATGAAAATTGGAAATATCTCTCAGCACTTATTTTTCTATTGTTTTCCCAAATTGCTTTGGGTGTTTTAAGTCTTAAAACAAATTTGAATGAACCTATTTTTATTATCGGTCATCAACTTAACGCCTCTTTATTTATTGCGATATTAACAACATTAATTTTTAGAAATCCTTTTACCAAAAAAGATCTAAACCACTCCATAAATTCTCAAATGGTTGGTATCAATTCATGAACAGTAGTAACTTAGAAAACTTGAACTATAAGTCTTCAATTAGGGATGAAGTTGTACCTTCAAGAAAAAAAATAACTTTGCCACCTTGGCTTGAAGTAGCAAAACCCAGATTAATCCCACTTTTACTGGCAACAACTTTGGGAGGAATGGCTTTAACTGAAGAATGGCCTTTGTCTTCACCGAAACTTATCTGCACTCTAGGAGGCGGAGCTTTGGCAGCAGCAGCAGCAGGAGCTCTTAATTGTTTGTGGGAAATGGAATTAGATAAGAGGATGACAAGAACTAGCAAAAGAGCCTTGCCAGCTGGAAAGTTGTCATCTGAGACTGTATTTTTAGCTGCCGTATCATGTACTTTGGCAGCTTCGATGCTTTTAGTAAGTGGTGTAAATTATTTGGCTGCGGGATTAACTCTTCTTGGTTTATTTAGCTACGTAATTTTATATACAGTTATTTTGAAACCTCGTACAACAAAAAATATTGTCTTTGGAGGAGTTGCTGGTGCTATACCACCTTTAGTTGGAGCATCTGCTGCCACAGGGCATGTAGGTCTTAGTGGTTGGTGGTTGTTTGGTTTAGTAATGTTATGGACCCCAGCTCATTTTTGGGCACTTGCAATTTTGTTGAAGGATGATTACGCATCTGTAGGTATTCCTATGCTCCCTTCTGTTAAAGGATCTGTTTTTACGGCTAAAGCGATTTCTCGTTATGGATGGGCAACAATTTTAATGAGTATTATGGGAGTTTTTGCCTTACCTGAAGGGGGTCTTTTATACGGAATTATGTTATTGCCATTTAATGGAAGACTTTTGCAATTAATAAATGAATTAAAGAAATCTCCTGATGATCTTTCAAGAGCAAAGTCTCTCTTTAGATGGTCTATTCTCTATATGTTTGGTATTTGTCTTTTGTTATTAATTTCCAGAACTCAACTATCTGTAGAATTTGAGCAGCAATCTATGCAAATATTTTTATCTATATTATCCCTGCTTAGTAATTAAATTAGATGTAAAATGTTTTTTAAGTAAATTGTAAGTTTGATGGATTATATAAAAGTAAAAGGGCTTTCAAAATCTTATTCAGATATCAAGGCATTAAAAAATTTATCGATAGAAATTGAAGCTGGCACATTATTCGGAATACTAGGCCCAAATGGTGCTGGCAAATCAACACTAATAAAAGTACTTGCTACTTTAATAGAGCCTGATAGTGGAGAAGTTTTTATAAATAATATTAATCTGATAAAAAATTCAAGGAAAATTAGAGAATTAATTGGTTATGTTGCCCAAGACATTGCACTTGATAAAATATTAACTGGACGAGAGCTTTTGGATTTTCAATCAGATTTATATCACATCAACAAAAATAAAAAATTTGAAAGGATAAATAAATTAATAGATCAATTGGAAATGAATGATTGGATTGATCGTAAGTGCGGAACTTATTCAGGGGGAATGAAAAGAAGAATAGATCTAGCAGCTGGACTTTTACATTTGCCCCAAGTATTAATTTTGGATGAACCTACAGTTGGTTTAGATATTGAAAGTAGAAATATTATATGGCAACTTTTGAAAGATTTGAGAAATAATGGAATGACCATTATTTTAAGTAGTCACTATCTTGATGAAATAGATAAATTGGCAGACAGATTAGTGATAATTGATGATGGAAGAGTTATAGCAAAAGGGACTCCTTCAGAGCTGAAAAATAAATTAGGAGGAGATAGAGTAACTTTGAAAGTAAGAGAATTTAGTAATCATGAAGAAGCAAATAATATATCTAAAATTTTATCTTCAATAGATGGAATTAGTCAGATTATCATAAATGAAGCTCAAGGTTTCTCGATAAATTTCGTAGCAGATAAGCAAAAAGATTTACTTACGAAGCTAAAAGTGGAATTAGCTTTCTCAAAGTTTGAAATTTTTTCTCTTACCCAAAGTCAGCCAAGCTTGGATGATGTATATCTTCAGGCAACTGGAAAAACATTATTGGATGCTGAAATTTCTATGGCAGGAAAAAGAGACCTAAAAAAAGAATCAAAGCAATCCATGCGATAAAAAAACTTTTGGTTAACTAACTATAATGGATACTAATTACTGCTAATTATGGAATTACAACAGTATAATTTATTTTTTTTATATCAAGAAACATTTGCCTTAACAAAGAGATTATTTATTCAATTAAAAAGAAGACCATCAACTCTTTTAGCAGGAATATTACAACCAATAATTTGGCTTTT
>MWOX01000286.1 GCA_002026005.1 Prochlorococcus sp. HOT208_60m_808M21 | reverse complement strand
TAGTAATAACTCTATCAGCTTCTCCTCTCTCTCTTTGTTCTAATGTTTCTCCTACACAAACTATTGGAGTAAGTCCACTAGATTGAGCAAAAACTGCTCTTTTATTAATTTGTTCATCACTTTCACTAAAATATTTTCTTGGTTCACTATGCCCAACGATTGCATATGAGACACCATGTTCAAGAAGCATTTTTGGAGATATTTCTGCAGTAAATGCTCCTTGATCTTCCCAATGAATATTTTGACTAGAAATATCTAAATAATCAAAATCAGAATGATCAGAAAAGGTTGAAATAGCTGTAAAAGGTGGAGCTATAACAATTTTACGATCGTCTTTTATATTTTTTATTAAAGGAATGAACTCTTCTAAATAGGATTTAGCTTCAGCACAAGTCATGTGCATTTTCCAATTACCAGCAATTACAGATTTTCTCAAAATACTATCTCCAAGAAAAATATACTAATACAAAGTGAGTTGAATAAGTTAACTATTCAAAAATTAATTCATTTTTTAGAAATATTATTTTGTCTCCCTTGTTTAACTTTCTTCCTCTCCTAGTCTCAATTACACCATTAACCTTAACAGAACCGGATTTAATAAAAATTTTTGCTTCTCCACCAGAAGATACCAAATTTTTCCATTTTAAAAATTGATCCAATTTCATTGTTTTTTATACCCAAAGATATTGATAAAGTAGGATAAACAATTAAATATATAATATCTTGAGACTAATACCACCAGTCAGACCATATTCAAATAGGTTTATCAAGGGTTTTATATGCATGCTTATTTACGTAGCTTGTTGGCCTTTATTAGCTTATTTAGCTGGAAACTTAATCCCAGCAATTGGGTCAGGTGATCTCTCAAAAGTTGCTAGCATAATTATTAAGTCTTTATTTGTATTTTTAGTTCAGAAAACTGCTCAATTTGGACAGGATGTATACATAGCAAAACCATCTTTAGAAATTAGTGAAGTGATGAGAGGAAATTTATTTAGCAGAATTCAAAAAATAAAGATGAATTCCGTTGAAAATATTTCAGCCGGGGACATCACATATAGACTTACAGAAGATGCAGACAGGGTAAGCGAAGTTATTTACAAAACAGCTCAAGATACTATTCCATGCACATTACAGTTGTTAGCCGTAATAATCTATATGTTTTATTTAGACTGGTCACTAACAGTATCAACTTTTGTTTTAGCACCATTGATCATTCTTTCAGTTAACAGTTTTGGAAGAAGAGTTTTAATAGCATCCGAAAAAAGTCAAGAATCAACAAGTAATTTAGCAGGTTTAATAGGTGAATCTATAAATGGAATGTCCACGATAAGAGCTTTTGCAGCAGAAAATTGGATTATAAAAAGATTTTATAAAAGATTAAGTACAAATAAAAAAGCAAAATATAAAACATTAAAACTACTTGCATTTCAACATCCAGTTGTAGGATTTGTTGAAGCATTTGGAATATTAGCAATATTAGGTTTAGGAGCCGCAAGAATAAATCTAGGCCTTCTAACAAGCGAAGAATTTAGTAGTTTTTTTGCAGCAATATTAATGCTTATTGATCCAATAAGCCATATAAGTACAAATTTTAATGACTATAAACAGGCAGAAGCCTCAATAAAAAGGTTGAAAAACATAAATCAAGAACCTGTCGAAGATGATAAAGAAAATTTACGAAGGATATCCAATTTTGCAGGCAAAATAAGTTTCAAGAAAGTAAATTTCGCTTACAAAAAAGATAATCAAGTACTTAAAAATATCAATTTAGAAATTAAAAGAGGGGAAGTCACAGCATTTGTTGGAGCTTCTGGAGCTGGTAAAAGTACAATGTTGGCTTTGATATTAAAGTTTATAAATCCAAATAATGGAGAAATTTTTTTAGATGATAAAAATCTCAAAATATTAAATACAAAAGATGTTAGAAAAAACATTGCATTAGTACAACAACAGCCTTTTTTGTTTTCAGGAACAATTATTGATGTAATAAGAATGGGCAGAAATTTCACAAAAGAAGAAGTTATAGAATCAGCAAGAAAAGCAAACGCTCACAACTTTATTCAAAAGCTTCCTGAGAAATATGAAACTGAGATAACTGAAAGAGGATCAAATTTATCAGGTGGTCAGATCCAGAGGATAGCAATTGCAAGAGCAATACTTGGGAACCCATCAATTCTTCTATTAGATGAGGCCACAAGTGCGTTAGATGCAGAATCAGAATCTGAAGTACAAAAAGGACTTAATAGAGCTATGAAGGATAGAACAGTTATTGTAATTGCTCACAGATTAGCCACCACTCAAGAAGCAAATAAAATAGTTGTTTTCGATAAAGGTGAAATTATTGAAGTAGGGAAACACATTGATTTAATAAATAAACCTGGAATTTATAAAGAATTATGTGAAAAACAATTGATTAAAAATTTATAGTTATAGTTTATTTATTAAAAAGTAAATCCATGAGCGAAAACACAATTGACTCTGCAAATCCAGTTTTAACCTTTGAAGGCAAAAAATATTTCATAAATGAACTTTCTAATGAAATAAAAGAATCTATAAAAGTACTACAAATAGCGGAGACACAACTTAAGATGTATCAAGATACTCTCAAATTACTTTCAATTAGTCGAAACTCTTTAGTTAATCAATTAAGAGAAAAACTAAAAAACATAGAATAAGATCTTAATAATTATGAATTTCCTGTAGAGAGTAAGTATTAATTTTATTGCCTTGCAAAGCTTTGATCGCCTTAATGGCTGCCTTCGCTCCAGGAATAGTTGTAAAAGTTGGAATATTATATTCTAAAGCAGCACGTCTTAAATAAGCATCATCATGAAGAGCCAGTGAGCCAATTGGAGTATTAATTATTAATTGAACAAGTCCCGAACGAATTAGGTCCTCAATATTTGGTCTTCCTTCATGAACTTTTAGCACTTCTTCAACTTGAATTCCTAAATTCACCAAATATGAAGCTGTACCTTTTGTTGCGATTAATTTAAATCCTAAATTCAAAAGTTCTCTAGCAACTTCCTCAAGATTTTTTTTATCTAAATCATTTGTAGATAAAAAAGCAACTCCTTCTGAAGGGACACCATTACCTGCTGCCAATTCCGATTTGGCATAAGCAATTCCAAAATCTTTAGCTAAACCCATTACTTCTCCAGTAGATTTCATTTCAGGGCCAAGTAATGTATCAGACCCAGGAAATCTTTTAAAAGGTAAAACGGCCTCTTTTACTGCCTGAAATTTTGGAGAGAATTCTTCTGTGTAATTTAGGTCTTCTAATGTAAAACCTTGCATTAACTGAGTAGCTAATTTTGCAACTGGTTTACCTATAGCTTTTGAAACAAATGGAACTGTCCTAGATGCTCTTGGATTTGCTTCGAGAATAAACAATTTATTTTCTTTATTATTTGTATTTGTTACTGCAAATTGCAAATTAATTAAACCAACAACATTTAATCTTTGTGCAATCAATTTAGTCCAGTTCCTTACATTTTCTATTGTGGATTTTGAAAGAGAAATGGATGGCAAGCAACAAGCTGAATCTCCTGAATGAATTCCTGCAGGTTCCACATGTTCCATTAGACCAGCAATTACAACCGAACCCTCTGAATCGCATAAAGCATCAACATCTATCTCAATTGCATTATTCAAATATTGATCAAGAAGGATTGGATGATCAGGTGATACCTTAACTGCTTCAGAAATGTATCTCGATAATTCATTCTCATCTTTAACAATTTCCATTGCCCTTCCACCTAAAACATAAGAAGGTCTTACAACCAAGGGGAATCCAATATTTTTTGCTACTATTTCTGCTTCATTTTGATTACGTGCAATACCGTTTAAAGGTTGTCTAATACTTAGTTCTTCAAGAATTTTTGTAAATTCCTCTCTATCTTCTGCTAAATCGATAGATATTGGAGAAGTTCCAAGAATTTTTGATCCAGTTCTGATCCCATCATTAGATTTAAGCCATTCAAATAAAGGTAATGATAATTTCAGTGGAGTTTGACCTCCAAATTGAACAATCAAACCATAAGGATTTTCAGCTTCTATTATGTTAAGCACATCCTCCAAAGTAACAGGCTCAAAATATAAAATATCGCTAGTATCATAATCTGTTGATACAGTTTCAGGATTACTATTAACCATTATTGTTTTATAACCATTTGTAGAAGCTTGATATGATGCATGACAACAACAGTAATCAAATTCTATTCCCTGACCAATTCTGTTTGGACCTCCTCCCAAAATCATAATTTTTTTTGTTTTACTATTTTCTGAAATCTCGCTATCAAAAATTTGAGAATTAAAATTAATGAAAGATTCTTCGTAAGTTGAATAATGATAGGGAGTTGAGGATGAGAATTCTGCTGAACAAGTGTCAACGGTTTTATAAAGTGGAATTATATTAAGTTTTTTTCTATATCTTCTTACTTCAAAAAACTCAGATTTAGTTAACTTTGCTATCTGTTGATCTGAAAAGCCTAATTGTTTAGCCTGTAACATCAAATCCCTATCTAAAGCGTATAGTTCCTTATCTTTTAAAAATTCATTTTCAAAATTAAAGATATTACGTAATTTTTCGATAAACCATAGATCTATACTTGTAACTTCATGAATATAATTATCAGTTTTCCCAAGCTGCATAGCTTTTTTAATTAGGAGAATTCTTTCAGATGTAGGGTTTCTTAAACTATTTTTAATTTGACTCTCATCTTTAAATTCATCTTGTGAATCACATTCCCATCCAAAAACACCTACTTCTAATGATCTTAATGCTTTCTGAAATGATTCTTCAAAAGAACGACCTATTGCCATTGATTCACCAACAGATTTCATAGCAGTGCTTAAAGTATTAGATGAGCCTTTAAACTTTTCAAAAGCAAATCTTGGGATTTTAGTAACTACATAATCAATTGATGGCTCAAAACATGCAGGTGTTTTTTTTGTAATGTCATTAATAATCTCATCAAGTGTATAGCCAACAGATAATAAAGCTGCAATCTTAGCTATGGGGAATCCAGTCGCTTTACTTGCCAAGGCAGATGATCTACTTACACGAGGATTCATTTCTATAACAATTACTTCTCCATTAGATGGATTTATTGCAAATTGAATGTTACTCCCTCCTGTTTCAACTCCCACCTCTCTAATAATCTTCAATGACAAATCCCGCAACCTCTGATACTCCTTATCTGTTAAGGTCTGTGCAGGAGCTACAGTAATCGAATCTCCAGTGTGTATACCCATTGGGTCTAAATTTTCAATACTGCAAACTATTACCACATTGTCAGCAGTATCTCTCATTACCTCTAGTTCAAACTCCTTCCATCCAATGAGTGATTTTTCAATTAATATTTGATTACTTGGACTTTCCTCTAAACCTGATTTACACAACCCGACAAATTCTTCAAGGTTAAAAGCAATTCCACCCCCTACTCCACCTAAAGTAAACGCAGGCCTTATTATAAGAGGATAAGAACTAATATTTTTTGATACCTCCATAGCTTCATCTAGGTTAGATGCGATACCAGATGGACAAACATTTACATTTATTTTCTCCATCGATTCTTTAAATAATTTCCTATCTTCAGCTTTATTGATAGCTCTTAAATCAGCTCCAATTAATTCAACATTATTTTGTTTTAAAAAATCTGACTCTGATAATTTAACCACAAGATTCAAGGCGGTTTGACCTCCCATAGTGGGAAGAATCGCATCAGGATTTTCTCTTAGAATGATCTGAGAAACTATTTCAGGAGTCAATGGTTCAATATATGTTTTGCTTGCGATATCAGGATCAGTCATTATTGATGCTGGATTTGAATTTATCAAGACAATTTCATAACCAGCATTTCTTAATGCTTTGCAAGCTTGAGTACCAGAGTAATCAAATTCGCATGCTTGACCTATAACAATCGGTCCCGACCCAAGAATAAGAATTTTTTTAAGATCACCTCTTTGAGGCATAATTTAAACTTTCATTTATTTCATGCTACTTATAAATCATCAGATGTTAATCAAGTTACTTGAAAAGCAACATTTGTTTCTATAGTATTGAAAGAAATTAATTTTTTATGAGCGAACTTCAGCGACTTAAAAGTTTGTTGCCTCCAGAGAATGAAAGTTGGGTATTTGTTGAAGCTGCTGCGGCTATAGATCCACCTTTAATAGCACTTGAGGAAATCGGTCGTGACGAAGTAGAAATTCAAATAGATTTAGATGAATGGGATAACTTTGCTATTGACCATAGAAATTTATTATTTTGGCACGAGGTTGGAAAAATTCAAAATGACACAATACCCAGAGATGGATGGGAAATGGCAGCTCTTGCCATAGGACTTGGAGGGGCGATAGGAGAGTTGTGGGTACAAGATGGGTTACTTCTATTACTTGCTCTTGGTTTATCAAGTTTTGCAGGATATAGATTATATTTAAAAAATAATTCTGAAAAAAAGCTTCAAGATGCTATTTATGCAGATGAAAGAGCTATAGATCTTGCTTGTAGATTTGGATACAGCATTCCAAATGCTTATAAAAGTCTTGGAGGAGCATTAAAGGAGTTAATAGATAAGACTCGAAAAAAGAAAAAAAGAAGTTTCTTTGAAGATAGATTAGATGCTTTAAGAAAAAGTGCAGAAAAAGCAAGATCAGAATTATCTCAGCAAGAAGGCTCAGAAAAATCAGTTTCAAGTGAAAATGTTTATGGACAATAAAAGTTTGGTTTTAATAGCAGCCAAAGCATGTGATGAAAAAAAGGCAAGAGATATAAAACTTATAAAAATTGACAAAGTATCATTTATAAGTGAGTGGATTTTGATTGCAGAAGGATTATCTGATGTACAGGTTAGATCTATAACTAACTCTGTAGAAGGAGAGCTTAGAGAAAAGGCTAAAGTTGAACCTATACGAAAAGAAGGGATTAACGAAGCGAAATGGGCTTTACTCGATTATGGTGATTTGATAGTAAATATTTTTCAACCAGAAATAAGAAAATATTATGACCTTGAATCATTCTGGAGTAATGGAGATAATCTTTTATTTCCATAATTTTATTTTATGAATCAATCAAAATGTCCTGTCCCTAGAGAACAGCAACCGACAAATGAATTCATAGAATTATCAAAATCTAAAATTTTTTCTTGGCCAAAAACGAAAAAGTCACTAATTCTTATATTGATAAAGTTCTGGGTGGGAGCTTTTGTTCTATTTCTTGTTATTTCTTCAGGTAGTGTATATTTCAAAGCGTCACTTTTAAAATATATTCTATTAAGTTTTTTTAGCAGCTTATCAATACCTCTTTTAATTTCAATAAGGTTATATCTAGGTTGGAAACATATATTTAATAGATTAATATCTGAAAAAGTTGAATATGAGGAGTCCGGTTGGTATGACGGTCAAGTATGGGAAAAGCCAATAGTTTTGAAAGAAAAAGAATCACTTATTGCCACAATTGAAGTAAAACCTATTTTAAAAAATTTAATTCAAATTTTTTCTATTATTTCAATCTTAGTTTTGTCTGGTATTTTGATTTTTCAATATAACAATTTCTAAATGAGTTCTAATTTCAAAAACCTCTACACTTCTAACAATCCTCCCTTAGAAGCAACCTTAATGAGAGGTTCAAATATTGAGTCAATCCACAAAATTCATGCTGTTATTACTGATAAAAAAGGGAGGGTTTTAATGTGTGCAGGAAATCCTGAATATAAAAGTTTCATAAGGTCAGCACTAAAACCTTTTCAAGCAATACCTTTCGTTAGTAGTGGGGCTGCATCAAAAATCAATCATGAATCAAAATCAATTGCTTTAGCATGCGGGTCACATAGTGGATCAAAACTTCATTCAAGGGAAGCATTCAAAATTTTATGGGAATATGACATTGACATTAATAATCTTAAATGTCCAAAATCAAAGACTAGTCCATTAGAACATAATTGTTCTGGTAAACATGCTGCTTTTTTAGCTACATGCAAAAAAATGAATTGGCCATTAGATAGTTACCTAAAGGGGGATCATCCTCTTCAAATAGAAATATTCAGAATTGTTTCCGAATTACTAGAAATCCCGTCATCTGAAATAAACGCAGAACGTGATGATTGTGGTGCACCCACTCTTTATTTAAAACTATTAGAAATGTCGAGGTTATATGCACTTCTGAGTAGTTCCGAAAATGCTGAATTAGAACAAATCAGTAGAGCTATGGCAATAAACCCAATAATGATAAGTGATAACAATAAATTTGATACAGAAATAATTAGAGCTTCTCATGGGAACGTTATAGGTAAAGGTGGAGCCGAGGGAATACAGTGTCTATGTAAAGTAAATGATGGGATAGGCATAGCTTTAAAAGTAGAAGACGGATCAAAAAGAGCAAAGCATGCTGTTAGTCTCCACTTACTCAAACAGTTAGAGTGGATATCTGACTTAAGAATTCAAGACATCGAAGAAAAAGTTTTTAATTTTCCTGAAGGAGTGCGACTTGAAGTTAAAGGTAAAGTAAAATTCCAAGAATCCTAAAAAACAGGAAAAATAACCCTTTCAGATGTATGCTATAAATATGACGCGGGGTAGAGCAGTCTGGTAGCTCGTCGGGCTCATAACCCGAAGGTCGGAAGTTCAAATCTCCCCCCCGCCACCATTTAGAAGCAGCTTTGCAGCTGCTTTTTTAGTATTTCTAATAGTTATAGCAATCATAAAATATGATAGAAATAAAGAGTTTTTATATCTTACAAAAAATAGCTTATTAGAAACTATTTGAAATCCTTTTGAATTGAGAATTTAAAGTCAACTCTAACTAATAGACCGATAATGATAAAAAATATTCCAATGTATGAGTTCAAAGATAGATCCAAAATATTGTATTTAAATCTCTATTTAAATTTTAGCTTATAAATCATTTCTATTGAATGTGATAAAACAATTAATTTAAACAAATCTGAATGTTGGCCATTTTCATCTTTAATAATTAATTTAATAAAGTAAAGTTAAATCTATCTATCTTGGAAAATATATGCAGAATTTGCTACAGCGAGATTTAGGTTCAAGCATGTTATCAATAGCTGTCATATTAGGGTGGTTAGGTCTGTTTTTTGTATTTTTAAGAGTATTAACAATTTTGATAAAAAGAATCCTTGAAGCAGTTTTCAAAAAATCGTAATTATTGAAATAAATCAATAATTCTGAATTAATCGCATAAATCCTTTATCACTAAGTATAATAACCTAAAAAAATGTCAATTTTAGATAAGGTTAAGATAGGAAATTATGTTCAAGTTAACCTGGAACTATCTAGGGATAGACTTAACAAAGAAACTATTGAAGCAATAAATGTTTCTTCATTGGGGAAGATAAGAGACTTCAGAATAACTGATGGTAAAGGTATTGGAGTTGTCTTGCGATTATCTAATAAAAAAGAGCAATGGTTTTTTGAGGATGAAATTGATCTTCTAGACGAAAATGGAAATGTAATTAAAAAAAATAATGATAAAAAAAAGAATAGTAATTTTATATTTGATTTTTTAAAAGGTTTAAATTATGAAAATAAAAATAAGGTACGCGAGTTACTTAATCCAATTAACTTTTTTATCTGGCTAGTTGTATCGTTTAAAGATATTTTTTAATTCGTTAAAAAATTTTCTAAAATAAAAATAATTTAACAACTTTTTAAAAATAAATTTCAATAATTATAAATTTAAATGGTACAAAATATTATCGATGTAAGAAATTTATCTAAGTCATTTGATATCTCTTCTAAAGAACCAGGTTTAAAAGGAACTATTAAACATTTTTTTAGAAGACAGACTAAAAGTCTAAAAGTTATAAAAGATATAAGTTTTGAAATTAAAGAAGGGGAAATAGTAGGTTTTCTAGGTGCTAATGGAGCGGGGAAAACAACAATATTAAAAATGCTCTGTGGCTTAATTTATCCTAGTGAAGGATCTATATTGGTTTCAGGCTACTTACCTTTCAGGAGAAAAGAAAATTTCCTTAAGAATATCACCTTAATAATGGGACAAAAGCAACAACTTATTTGGGATCTTCCACCAATTGAATCATTCTATTTGAATGCATCAATATATGACTTAGATAAGTTCGAAGCTAAAAAGAGAATAAAAAAACTTTCGGAAATGCTTGAAATTGATAGAGAGCTATTCATACCTGTTAGAAAACTCTCACTAGGTCAACGTATGAAATCAGAATTACTAGCAGCTTTGATACATGAACCAAATATTCTATTTTTAGACGAGCCGACACTTGGATTAGATATTAATGCACAGAGAAATTTAAGGAAATTTCTTCAAAGATATAATAAGGAAACTAATGCAACGATATGCCTAACCAGTCATTATATGAAAGATATTACATCGCTATGCAAGAGAGTTATATGTGTACACGAAGGGGCGATATCATATGATGGAAAACTTGACCTATTATTAAAAAAACTTTCTCCTGTTAAAGAAATATTAATAGTTTGTCGCTCAGAAGAGGATGCAATTAAATTAAAAAATTTCGGTTTTACGGTTAAAAATAAAATAAAGAATGAAATAACTATAAAAATTGAAAACAACTCTATTACCTCTTCACTAAAAACTATCCTAAATAACTTTGATATTGAAGACCTTTTTATAAATGAACCACCCATAGATGAAGTTATTGGAAAGGTATTAATAAAAAAAAATTATGATATCTAATTTAATTAAGCGCAAAATTTTCACCTTATTAAAAGTCCAATATTCAAACATGTTGGAATATAGGGTAGAAATTGCATTATGGGCAATTTCAGGGATTATTCCTTTTTTCATGTTAAACATTTGGACAAATAATAATCTAAATGAATCCATAAACATTAGTGATGCATTGCTTTCTAGGTATTTCTTATGTGCTTTTTTTGTAAGACAGTTTTCTGTAGTTTGGGTTGTATTTAGTTTTGAAGAGGATTCTCTTATGGGGAAAGTATCTCCGTATTTAATCCAACCTTTAAATCCATTTTTCAGATATTTTGCACAACATCTTGCTGAACAAATAACAAGATTTCCTTTCGCACTAATAATCGCATTTTTCTTTTTTATTTTTAATCCAGAAAGTATATGGATACCAAATTTAGTTATTTTACTCTTATCCATAGTATCTACTTTTTTATCCTTCTTGATTCAATTTTTAATTCAGTCAATAGTTGCATGTCTATGCTTCTGGACAGAGAAAGCATCATCGATAGAAAGATTGTTATTTATTCCAACTTTATTTCTCTCAGGTCTTTTAGCACCAGTAGTTTCATTTCCCGCATATGTTAAATCTTGGATATATTTGACTCCTTTTCCATATCTAATTGATTTCCCTGCGAACCTACTGTCAGGTAATGAAACAAATATTAGTGGAGGCTTAAGTATGCAAATTCTATGGATTTTTTTACTTTTCCCATTATTTAAGAAAATCTGGTCTGAAGGAACGAAAAAATATACCGCAATGGGGTCATGAATTTAAGAAAATATATAAAAGTTTATAAAAAATTCTTACATACTTCATTAGCTTCTGAATTGGAGTATAAAACAAATATATTAGTTGATTTAATTACTGCAATTTTAAGTTTAGTAGGGAGTATTTTTCTATTATCTATTTTCTTTCAAAATAATGGATATATTGGAGGGTGGAAATTTGAAGAGGCACTGATAATCCAAGCTATTTATACAATTTTGAATGGAATAACTAATACATGGTTCAATCCTAATCTTACTGAAATAGTTAAACATATAAGAGAAGGAACTTTAGACTTCGTACTTTTAAAACCTATAGATAGTCAATTTTTTATTTCATTAAAAAAAATAAATCCATCTGGATTTTTAGAAATAATGCTTGGATTTTTATTGCTGTTCTTATGCATAAGAATAAATCAAATCAATTTAAATTTAAGTTTTCTGACCCTATCCTCTATTACGTTAAGTTGCTCGATTTTTATTTTATATAGCCTATGGTTTTTTATCTCTACTACTACTATTTGGTTTGTTAAGACTTGGAATGCAATAGAAGTTTTAAGATCATTCCTTTATATTGGAAGATTTCCTCTAAATTCATTTTCATTTTCTTTAAGAATTTTTTTTAGTGTTTTTATTCCTATTGCTTTTATAACTACAATTCCTTCTGAAGTTTTTCTAGGACTTTCTGTATTATGGAAAATATTGCTTGAAGTTATTGTTGCGGCATTATTTCTTATAACTTCAAGAAAGTTCTGGTTATTTGCAATAAAATTCTATTCATCAGCATCTAGTTGAGTATTATTTAATAATCTCGCTGCAAAATTCCCAAATTCGTTGTTTACTTTTCACATTAGAAAGCCTAGATAATTTTTTAAAATTAGGTCTAGATTTTTCAACAGATAAAAGCCTACAGTTGTATTCAATTTCATGATTTCTAGATATGCTTCCTAATTTAAGTGCAATATCACCAAGGATAATTATTAAAGTAAGAAAAAAAATTATACCGAAAAATTGTAAAAATGATTTTGAATAATTTTCTTTTTCAGTTTTTAATTCAAACTTCATTACTTAACTATATGCTGAGGGCACTTAATTGCAGCAATAGCAACAGCCGTAACTTTAAAATTTTCAGACTTCTCAATAACCTTTTTAACCTCTAATGGCCCAAATTTATTACTTGCATCACTATAGGAAAGAAGTAAAGATTTATAGTTATCATGTCCTAGATTTCTATACTCACAGAAATTATCTCCAACATAATTCAAAAGAGTTAGTAAAGTTAATTCAATCATTAAAAAGCTTTTTACTAGCTAAGTTCTTACGAATAATACTGTGCAGGACATTTTTAACAAGTAAAATTGCCAAAAACATTTGAAATTATGAAAATTAAATTTTCATTGATAAACTTTAAAGTTTCAAAATTATTTCACAATTTATTAATTCACATTTAAAAAAATCATTAAACACTATCCATAGTGTATGGATGTGTAATAAATTGCACTACAGATAGGGGGTTGCATTTTTTAAGAATTTGGTTTAAAAATAAGGTTCCCCATCACCTGGCCACACTTATGTGAGGCCTTTTTTTTTTGTTTTTTAAAATAAGGTTTATCTAAAGGTATCACTTGATAAAAAGAGTTATTCATTAACACCTTTGATAATGAATAATAATATATTTATCTTGTTGACTAATAAACCTGCTTTAGACTTTCATCACAAATTTATTGAATTTCTCAATTAATTTTATAAAAAACTTTTTATGGATTTAATCAATAAGCTAATACCAACCAAAATACAAACTGTTGTAAAAGTTTTCTTAATTAGAGCATTCCCATTTAATTTTGAAAGGTGAGCTCCGAAATATCCTCCTGTAAAGGAACCAATTATTAAAACTATCAATACATTTGAAGGAACCGTTCCTATCCTTGCCAAAAATATTGCTCCCACAAAATTCCAAAAAACCCCAACAGTAAAGAATGTCATACTTATAGCTCGAAGAAAATCCATTTCAAATGTTTTTATTAAAAGTATTGTTACAAGCAATCCGGTTCCTGAAGAAATAGAACCATTTAATATACCTATAAGAAAAATAAAAATAAAAAATCTAATTTTATGAACAAAATTAAGCTCTTTATTACCAGATGATAAACCTAAATCTGGTTTAAGGAATGAATAAAAAGCTAATAATATGGATATTATTCCTAATATTAAGTACAAATACTTATCTGAAATATATTCAACTATAGAAGCCCCTAAAATTACTCCTGGTAATCCAAAAATTAAAATTTGCCAAGCAACACTTATATCATTACCTAAAGATTTGTAATTTCTTAAGGAACCTCCTATTCCCAGTGCTACTGTTGCAAATTTATGACTAGCCAGAGCCTGATAATAAGGAACTCCAGATAAAATCAATGAAGGCAATTGTAATAAACCTGCTCCTCCTCCAGAAATCGCTGAGAATGTATTAGAAAAAAACGATATCAAAAAGATATAAATACTTTTAAAAAAAGAATGATCAAAATTTCCTAATAATATTGTCAATAAAAAAAGCATTAACTATAAATTGCCTTTGTATTAATTAGTGAAAATTATTCTTTTTATATGAATCATATGATTTAAAAGTCTCATCTTATCTTTTCAATCATACTTAAAAAACTGTTATTATCAGAAAAAATTATCAAGAATTTTATGCATAGACAAGATGCAATTTACCTTGACCAGTTTTGTCCCAAGATAAGTAATAAAAATTGGAGAGAGTCACTAAATAAAGTTACTAATTATAAATGTATTTATTGCGGTAAACCCTCAGAATCACTCGACCATATTCACCCAATGTCAAAAGGGGGTATTAGCAGTACAAGTAATTGCGTACCATGTTGTTTGTCATGTAATGGAGAAAAATCAGATTCAGAAGTTCTTAGTTGGTACAGAAAACAAAATTTTTATGATCCTCGAAGAGCTATGGCGATACGAGCATGGTTTAATGAAGATTTAAAACTAGCGTCAGTTCTTTTGAAATACTTAAATTAAACAATGAATGATAAATTGATTGAGATTCGAAAAAATACTTTTGTATATCCTTGAATCGGATACTTTATTTAAGTAAGCAATGTTTTTATTAAATTATTCTTATCCTTTCTGAATTTATATTATTGCTTTTAAAAATCGAGATATTAGAATAATCATCTTTCCACATTATTGGTGAATCTATAACCTTTCTCTCTGTAGACTTTATTGAAAAAATCAATCCAAATACAAAAAGAATAGTAATCAATATGATTGTCAATACTAATTTGTCTGAAATATTATTCATTTACCTAATCTATCTTGAAAAATTTTTGTCAGGAGTAGTTTTTTCGTAAATTTCTAGAAAATATGATTTAAAATAGTTTATCCCCTCATTTCCAATCAATCCAATTGACCGTCCGCAATCATTTACTACTTGTGATGAAATTTGATTTGCCAAGTCACTTTTCTCAATCCATTTTTTCTGAGGATTGTAAGAGAAAGATATAATGTTTTCAGTTTTTACAATAGCTGATTTCATTGCTTCATCTTTAGAAAGACCATTTTGAATAGCATTGCAATATTTTTTAGAAAAATTATTAGAGATCCTATTTTGTAGCAAACTAACACTAGGATCTGACGTATCAAAAGTTAAACCTATTGTAGGTTTTAATTGAAAAATTATAAATAAAAGTAAGACAAAAAATAATTTTAACAACAGCTATTAATCAATTTTTTTATAAATAATATAATAGTATTTTAAAATTGTCTTTTCAATCAAATATGTTAATTATTAAAAGCAAATTAAATTTCAATTTATTAATAATTAAAAGTATTGCGATAAGTTCAGTAATAATAGTCAGAGGTTTATTTGACTACAAATATGTACGAATCATTGATGACATTGCTATTTTTTCCTGATTGGACAAATGGATTACCTTCAGATTTCTTAATTCTTCATTTTTTTGTAGGAGCTGTGATTTTCCCATTCAACATGATTCATGCTAAAGCAAGAAAAATTGACAGTCAAAACCCACAGGAAGCAGCTAATGGGTATAAAAATTCAGATAATGCAACATTTTTTGGATACGAGGAAATCAATTAGATTTTCATAAAATTTATTAATGGAATTAGTTTATTGATGATAATTTCCCTTAATACATCTTTAGATCTTAAAATATTCAGTCCCAGTGAACCTATAGGAATATTCATAATTTTTGTAGGATTAATATTTACTGGCATGATTTTCTACATTATTTATGCTGTAAGTACTAATAAAGAATCCTTAGAAGACAAAAAAATAAGAAATAAAAAGGAGTACTTGCAAAAGGAGAAAATAGGAAAATTATTTCCTAAGAAAAAATAAATTTAATTGCTTTATTACTATAAAGATATTTATTTATATTATTAATTATTAAATCAGTAGGATCTAAAAACATTAGTTTTAGTTCTCTTAAATCAAACATTTTCTAAAAATTTAACTATAACAACAAAATTTTTTTTACGAGGACTTCATATTGTTAATTGCACAGCTAAATTATTTTCATATCAAGCAAAAAATGTTAAAAATGGAAAAAATAATTTGAAATCTTGGAGAATTCACCTCAATATCTATTTCTTGCTAGTGGAGTGAATAATGGAGAAGGGTTTTGGATTGTGGGTATAAAAAATTGCGATGATAATATCCTTGAGGATGAAAATCTTTTAGATTGTCATAGAAAAGAATTAATAGGTACTGAATCAGCAAAAGATATTCTTTTAGCTATTAATTTAAACGTAAATAATTTATTAAATGAACTAAGAAACAAAAAATATTTAATTGCAAGACCTTCAATGGGAATTCCATTTGATATACCTTTAGAAATCTTGGAAAATATTTTTGATTTTTGGTTAGATATTTATAAAAATCATGAAGCCTGGGAAGCTTGTTTAGGACTTCTTAAAGTAAGAAAAAGGATTCCCCTAACAAACCTAATTGAAAGCGAAAGTTTAAAGGGAAACTCTAAAAAATGGGCTATTAAAATTGAAGCTTTACATACTTATGTTCCTTCTTCACATAAAAATGAAAAATTAAATAACCCTATGTGGGAATAATTTCATCTTTAAATACTAAAAATATTTACTTCGTTGGATATTTAAGTAAAAATAAAATAACTAATAATTTAAAAATGAATAAACCATATTCTTTTAGTATCGATCAAATGAACGGGATAGTTGAGGATACATATGCCAAGATAATAAATGAATGTGAAAATTTAAAAAAAAATACCAATTGTCCAAATGAGCAAGTAGTAGCACTTTTAAGTGTAATTGCTTCAAATTACGCTACTTCAACAGAAAAATACGAAAATTAAGATGATAAGTTATTTTACTTGGAGCGAATTTGATAAGAGCGTAGAACAAATAGCTAATAAATGTAGGTTTAAGAAATTTTCTGGAATATATGGAATTCCTCGTGGTGGATTATGTCTTGCTGTAGCACTAAGCCATAAATTAAAAATTGAATTAATTTCAGAGCCAATAAAGAATTCACTAATAGTAGATGATGTTTATGAAACAGGCATTACATTGACGACCTTCAAGAATATTGAAGGAGCAATGTTTTTTGTATTATTTAGTAAAATCAAACCTACATGGTGGAATACAGTACATGTAACAAAAAAAAGTCAATGGATTGTTTTCCCTTGGGAAAATACTTTAAATTCAAAAAGTGACCGCGAAGATTACATCAAAAAAAGAGGTTTAAGTTGAGAAAGAAATTATATTTAGCTAATCCATATGGATTTTCAAAACAAACTAAAACCCTCTTACATGAATTTATTGAAATCTTCAATGATTTAAATGTAGAAGTATATGAACCTTTTGAGAGAGCAAAACCATTAACACAAAAAAAAAGTCAATGGGCATATGAAGTTGCAAATAGTAATTTCCATGATTTAAAAGAATGTGATTGTATTTTTGCGATTGTTAATGGGAATCCTCCAGATGAAGGGGTAATGATTGAATTGGGTATCGCAATTGCTTTAAAAAAGGAAATCTTTTTATTCAGGGATGATTTTAGAAATTGTTCTGATAGTGATCAATATCCATTAAATCTAATGTTATTTCTTGGCCTGCCAAAAGATAATTGGGAAAAATATTATTTTGAATCATTACAAGACATAAAAAGTAATAAAAAAAGATTTATGGAGTGGGTAAAAGATTAGCCAAATAAACCATTAACCCTCAATTAGAAGTTTTAGTTTAAATATATCTATTGAGGTGCTAGAATAACATTTATTTAGAAAATTTTGACACAAGTTACAGTTGGAGAGAACGAGGGAATTGAGTCAGCCCTTAGAAGATTTAAAAGACAAGTATCTAAGTCGGGCATCTTTGCAGATTTAAAAAGACTTAGACATCACGAAACTCCTATTGAAAAATATAAAAGAAAGTTGCAACAGAGAAGAAAAGCTAGAAGAAGATAGACTGCTTTGACTCATAAACTTATTGAATATGAGTTGATATTACAAATTTTTTAGAAAGGTTTAAAAATAAAATTTTAACTACTTAAGCTTTTTAAGCTTCTTAACAAGATTTATCCCAACTCCTGACACAGCAAGAAGATCTTTTTCCTCTGCAGCGATAACTGCCTTTGTTGTTTTAAATCCAGCCTCATACAAAGCTTTTGCGCTTTTTGCTCCAACACCTGGAAGTGTAGTCAAAGTTTCAATATTTTTCTTAGAATTTACCGCTTTGGTTTTTGTTTTTNNNNTTGTTTTTGTTTTTGCAGACTTTGCTACTTTTTTTTCATTCTTTAAAGGAGTTTCAGAAGTTACTGCACTTTTAAATAAAATTGATTTTAGTTTGCTGAGAAATTTAGAAATCATTGCAATATATAAGTAATAAAATTAGCTATTCAATTTAATATTATCAAATTCCAGAGGAATTAATTACAAGATAAAAAATTACTGAATAGAAATAATTTATTTACAATTATATAAAGACACAAATTTAATATTTATGCAAGCTTACGAGCCATTGCAAGGTATTATAAATTATTTTAAAAACTAAAAAAAAGGTAAATGAACATTCAAAATTTAAAGGTATTTATTAATAGTAAAGTTAAAATCTTATTAAAGAAGAGATCATAAAAATGAAGCTTATTTTTATAAGTGGACCTTCTGGAAGCGGAAAAACAACTTTATCAAATCAAATAATAAAAAAAAATAAAAATGGTATTGTGTTAAGTACCGACAATTACTATAAGACAGGTTTAATAAGTAAACTACTACCAAAATTTATAGAAGGATTTTTTGATAGAAGCTTTAGTTTTAATAACAAACTATTCAAAAAAGATTTTGATTTCATTTACAAGAATGGAATTTCAATCTGTGATCGTTATTATAATTTCGAAAAGAAAACAATTCAAAATATTTTAAAAGAAACAAAAAATATTAGTTTTTTAATTGTTGAGGGTATATTTGCTAAAGAATTCTCAAACACTTTAAATAATAAGGATTATATTTTTTTAGAAATAAAAACTAAAAAAAATGAGTGCATGAAAAGAGTTGTCCAAAGGGATATAAAAGAAAGGGGGAAGAAAAAAAAACAAGCTGAGAATGATTTTTTAAAATCATGGAGCATTTATTATGAAAAATTCAAACCTCTTAGCATAAAAAATAATAAAAATAAATTCATTATTGAAAAAAGCACTGATGTAGATGACATTATGAAAAAATTATTTAATTAAGTCTTTAATTTTTTTCTCTAATATTAAAGCACTTAAAATTGAGCCTTCAATTCTGCCAAATCCATTTCCTTCAAACCAGTCTCCGCAAAATCCAATTTTAAATTTTCTACTAAATTGTAAAGATAATGGTACGGCAAGGCCAGAAGGTTGTGAAGCTCTCCATTTCATAATTGATATTTTTTCATCAAAAGTTAATTTATTTACTAAAGTATTCTCTTCAAACAATTTATTGAAATTTTTAATTATTTTTTGTTTAAAAACTTCTTCATCTTTTGCACTTATATAAGAATTAATTAACTCTGCGTTTTTTGAATGTACTACAATTCCTAATTTATTATTATCTTGCAGCTGAAAAATAATTCTTTCAAATCTATATTTTTTTTCTAAATTATTTTTTAGATAGAAATACCTTAGTTTTTTAGAATAATTATCTTTATAACTATAATTTTTATTTGTATAAATTAGAAAAGTTAACCTGGGAATAAATGTTTGTTCTTCTAAAAAATTTAATAGTAAATCTATTTTTTTATCACTATTAATAGGAATTGCTTTTCTTAATGGAATTTGATTTACGTTTAATATTTTTAAAGACCTCTTATGTAACAACAAATTAGTTGAACAAATTAGATATTTAGACTTGAATTTGTCGCCATTTTTTGATGTTAATAACCATCCCTTATCATTAAACTTCATATCAACTATTAAAGTTTCAAAGAAAAAATCAATTTCCTCTTTTAAATTATTTGAGAGAATTATCTTTTTCGATAATTCACTCATGGAATCTAAAGATGAATAATTAACCCCGCAAGAAAATTCAGAATTTTTTTTGGTTTCTAAATTAGAATCTTCATTAAAAAAAATTATTTCTGAGTCGTCAATTTTTATATATTTATTTTCCAATAATTCATCAATATATCTTTTTAATAGAAGATTATTTTTACTGTTAGATATATTAAAATTCGGAGAACCATGATTTAGTTTCCAACCTTCATATTTTTTGCTTATTCTTGTACTTGATCTCCCTCCAAGTCCACGACCAATTTCAATTAATCCAACTTTTTTGGTAATATTATTTTTCAGATACTTCGAAGCGAAAACACACGCAGATATACCACCACCTATTATTAATAAGTCATATGTAACAACACTTTTCATAGGTTTAATATTGACAGAAATTATCTTTCATTTTCTAAAAAACTATAAACAGAATCAAGTTTCTCTGATGATGAAAAATCAGATTCAATTACAGGTGTAATATTATTTTTTCTATAAAAACTAACTAAATCGTTCGTGAAATCATAAAAATTCTCCAAGGCATATAAACACTTTTCAGATATATATACCTCTTTCCAAGGACGAAATTTGAACCGTGCTATAAATTGTTTAGAAGGAATAAATAAACTTCCAAATAAATTTAATTTTTGTTCTTTTGCTACGTTTTTAAGATAAGTCACCTCATTCTGAAGAACTTTAATATCTGTACCATATTGAAACCAAATTGAATTTATTAACCCAGTCGAAATTTTTTTTTCTAACCTTTCCCTTTCTGAAGAAATATTATAATATTTTTTCAAATATGGATTGTAAGCTATACCTAATTTAACTTTTAAATTTTTTTCTTTTTTTAAATAAGCTAATACATGAACTGAGTCAAAGTTTTTTTTCTTATTTGATCCCGACAAAAGCAGAATTTCAAAATTTTTATTAGTCTGAGAACTTTTAACAAAATCTAAGAATTCCTGATATGAATTTTCTTTATTTTTTGAATATTGATGATAAAGACTATAGTGATAGGTCACATTAAATTCATCATAGTTTTTTGATATATATTTAATAGTTGAATTTAATAAATCCTTCTTTATAAGTCCTTTACATGGAATATTAATATTTTTGATATTATTTAATTTGCAGAAATTTAGTTTATTTTCTAACTGATTAATATTTTTAAACGACAATTCAAATCTTGTATTTTTGTTCATTAATCAGTATTCCAATCTCACACTTAAACATATTAACGAAAACAGGCATCTGCTACGATTCTAATTTTTGAAGCCGTCTTTCTATTCTTACTCTTTAACAAATAACTGGGAGAAATCTCCAATGCAGCTTTTAAAGAAATTTTATCTTCTGCAGATTTTGCAATAATTTGATTTAAACATTTCCAATTTTCTGGTATTACTAAACTGGGCCATGATAAATAAAGACCAACGAAAATACCGAAAAATAAAAAACAATTATTTAAGTGTATTGGAAAATAATTAATAAATTATTTCCTTTCTTCTTATCGCAGATATTTAATCCATGAAAGATTTTCATGAACTCGAGAGGTTAGAATAACAAAAATGTATTATTTTAGTATATGGCTAGCCAAGATTATCTAATTGCAATAGCTTTAATAGAGCAAAACTTAGTTAGAGCAATGCCTCTTGGAGGTAAAGAAATTAAAGATAATTTAGAGGAATCAAAAAATTTTAAAAAACTTGGAGAAGAGGTAATTTTAAATCTTCTAATGAGAGTATTTCAAAGAAGTGATGAAGGTGCTTTAAAAAGGGCTTCTGAAGAAAAAGCTTTGCTCCTTGTTCATATGCATCCTAAAAGAATGCAGAAAGAGCTTCCATTCATTAAATCTGAATGGATAAGAGATGGAGATACACAACAGTTTCTAAAATACCTTGGCAATCTCTCAAAAGAAGTATGGACTGCATCTTTCGTAAAATACAAAGGGATTGAATTTACTTCTATCTCGAAGAATGATGAGATCTAAAGATATTAAAATATTTTCTTTTTAAAGAATTTCTTTCTTTAAAATATCATTTTCCATTGCAACTCTAAAGCAGTTTCTACCATTGCCAAAATCAATTGAGGAATATTCAAAATCATTTTTAATATGCAAAGCACAATTGCCCTCAATACATATACAAGATTCAATAATTTCTCTTTGAATAACATCATTAACGTAAGGTTCCCTATCTTTCTCTTCATCGAAATGCGGGCAGGCAATACCTTCAACTATGCCTAAGCAATCAATTATGGCTAATTCTTTAGCATAAGAATCAGTTATACCTTTCTCAAACCAACAAATAGCACCAGCACTTACACCACTCATTACAATTCCTTTTTCATAAGCATTTCTCAAAATTTTATTTAAATTCCATTCTTTCCAAACAGCTAACATACTTTTAGTATTTCCTCCGCCAACATAAATGATGTCTTGAGTTAAAACTTTCTCTTGTAAGTTTTCTGTTCTAGAGAAGAAATCAATATGGCTTGTTATACAATCAAGTTTAGAAAATGCTCTATAAAAATTTAGTTTGTACAAACTACTATCGCCAGATGCTGTTGGAATAAAGCAAATTTTAGGTCTTTTTTTATTACTTAAAGAAACTATATATTTTTCAATTTCAAGAGAGCCTAATGAACGTCCAAACCCTCCTCCCCCAATTGCGACTATATTTTTACTAGGCATATTAAATAAAAGATTTGTATATGAATTTAAGACAAATCACCATTAAAGATCAACTGGAATTAAAAAAGGTTTATTTTGATTCAATTCAATCTTTAGATGAAAAAATTTATAGTCAAGAACAAAAAAGAGCTTGGTCAAGCCAAGCTTGGAATAACCCAAATTTTGATAAGTCAATAATTAAAGGAAAAGGATGGCTTCTAAGTGAACAAGGAATAATTATTGCTTTTGCTACAAGATATCCCACCGATAGAATTGCGCTATTTTACTGTAAAGGTAAATTCCAAAGAAAAGGATACGGCTCTAAGTTACTTCATAAATTAGAAGATGAAGCAAAGAAAGAAGGTTTAGAATCTCTTTATACTGAAGCGAGCTTAATAAGTTATGAATTATTTCTTAAAAATGAATGGGACATTATACGTAAAGAAAAAGTCATTATAAATAACATTTTTTTTGAAAGATATAAAATGATTAAAATCATTAAAATTAATTAATTAATAATGTCTGGCAAAAGCAAGGGATTAATTCTGATTCAAAGGGTTCTAATTTGGGCATTATACTTTTTTTCAGGATTTATACTTTACTCAAACCAAGGTGTTTTGCCTGCATTGATAATTACTTTCTCAAGAATTATTTATCCATTATCTATTTTTTGGTTACAAATAAGAATTAAAAGAAGAACCAAATTTCTGCCTATTGATTCAAAAATGACAACTTCGCAGTTATGGTTCAATTTATTACCCGTTATTGCATCTCTATTAACTGTGATTTTTTCTTTAACTAATTCTTTCTTATATATCCTAGGAAAATTAATTAACTTTTAAGTAAATTAATTATTATTTATTAGCCTTAGAAATTTCTCTCATAAAAAAACATAATGTAAAGAAATTTGTCTTTTACTGCTATTTGTTTAAATTTAAAATAGTGATCAATAAAATCATGAAAAATATTTCATTAAAGGGGAATATTAATTTTGATAAAAAAAAAGATATAAATGATTATGAATTATTCTCTTTAAAAATAACAGATAGTTTATATAAAAAAGATATTGGAAAATTCCTTGAGACTCTCTCTTCTCACTTTATTTAGAAAATATTATTTTTCTGATCTTCAAATTCAAACAGTCCCATTAATAAATAATTATTTGAGGGATAATGAGTAAAACCTTAAGAATACTCCAATGCAATTATTTCTTGCTGACTGCCAATTCCCAGATATTGAGAATCAAGTGAAAGCTTATCAATTATTTGTAGAAGCATGGGAAAAAGGTGAAATTGCAAAATCAGATAAAACAGATAAATTTGAGATGCTTTTTAGAGTCCATGCTCCAGGTGAGGGAAGAGTAGTTTGTTTATGTAAGGCAGAGAGTGATAAAGAAATTTTTGAGCATTTTGCTCCATGGAGAGCCAAATTTGGCATTCATATGGAATTTACACCTGTAATAAGTTGTCAAAATGTTGTTGATTACCATAAAGATTTGTTCAAAACTTTAGGGTAATTAGCTTAAATCTAAAATTTATCGTGTTTAAACCTTTTTCCAATCTTATTTATAAAAAAAAAGATAGAAATTTTCCTTCTTCAAAGAATAAGCTTGAGATAGAAGAAAACCTCAAATCTAAACCATTAATAATATTTGGTTTTATCATCTCATTAACTTCCATCTTTTTACTTTTATTCACCATTAATAATAAATTTGGATGATTTATGAGTAATTAGAACTATTACTTGGCAACAAATATGTTCTATTATTAATTTAAAAATAACTAACTAAATGGCGTTTAACGAAGGGGGGATGGCATCAGGCCTTCTAATCATCGCAGTATCTATAGTTTTTGCTGCCGGTTTTGGATTCTTAGTCTTACATTTTGTACCTGGAACACCATTTTAGGTTATCCATCTGAATTTGATTCCCAAAATATCTTAAATATTAACAGTTTCTAAATCCTGCATTTGATTATCATCAGAATTAGATTTCTTCTTTAATCGATAGGCATAAACTAACGATCCTAAAGCGATGGTACTAGAAGTAAGAATCCCCGATAGGAGTATCAAGGCAAAAAGACCTCCTATTAGTCCACCTTTTAATCTAAGCAAATTTGATTTAATTAAAAGTATTGATAAAAAAACAATAGTAGCTTTAAGAGAAGAGATTTTCAAAAAAGAAAATGGATAAAAAGGATTTAACAACATTTCTTTGGCAGAATATAATTTAAGCTGATTCTAAAAATAAATTTAAAAAACCGCATAAAAAAAGACTCAAATGAGTCTTTTAAAATTTATATTAAATATGATGATTTATGCATCAGGGTCAAAATTCTTTAGGTTTGGACCCGCCACAAGACCGACAAGACCAAAAAGGACTAAAGAACCAATTCCAAAGCCTGCTGCCCATGGATTGAAACCACCTAAAGCAAAAGAAGCTAATAAATTCATGATTGTAAAACATAATATCTTCGAATTAGCTTACAGATTTTTATGAAAAAGATACCCATATTGAGACATTTCTTTGTAATTATTAGAGTCGTTTAACTATCCCTTTATAAAAAAACCACAAAATTTTTATTATTTGTTTTATTATCGAGGCATTAGTATTTTGTTGGCACACTTTAAGATCATTTAAACTGTTTTTTTCTAATGACTTCCAATTATACCTTTATTTATGATGGAGAATGCCCATTCTGCAATCATTTTGCTGAGCTCCTTGAGATCAAAAGCAAGTTAAATAATATTAAAATTCTTGATGGTCGTAAAAATTTAACACTGATTAAATCCCTCCTAGATAAAGGTTATGATCTAGATAAAGGAGCTATTCTCCTAAAAGATGAAGATATCTTTCATGGGGCAGATGCAATTAATACTATTTGCAAACAGATAAATAATCCCTCAAGTAGTTTACTTTTGTTACTTTCTAGAGTGTTTAAATCAAATAAACGAACAAATTTGATATTTCCATTACTAGTCATAGCTAGAAGATTCGCATTGATATCAAAAGGTATATCAATATCCCTAGTTTAAAAATAAAAACTTTCTAAATATTAAATAACATATTTATAAGCTTCTGTATCAATAAATGATAATTGATTATTTCTTAGCTAGAACTAGGTGGTAGTAACAAGCATTAAATGATAGAAAACTTTAATCCCTTTATTTCATTGGGCGGTGATAATCAGAAAGTGAATCATATGGCTGAAGCGGCACTTGAAATGAATTTAACTTGCAATGATTTAAAGAAGGATTTAAATTTAACTGATGGTGATGTAGTAGATATGTTGCAACTAGTCATGGATAGGTTTAAAAATAGTAATTAAGCAAATATCGTAATTAATCACTAAATATCTATTATTTTTTAATGAAAACAGTACAAATTGAGTTTTCGAAATATGAATTAGTTAACTTTTTATGGCCTGAATTAATAGAAGACTATGGATTTGATAAAGCCAGAAAAATAATATCTCAAGCTATTGACTTACAAAAAATGAATGGAACTAAAAACAGCACCATGCCAATCATATTTTCAGGAACAGGAGGATTAGCTCTAATACCAATACAAATTCTAAAAAAAGAAAACTTTGAGATTAGTTATAAAGATAATCAAGTTTTAATATTTAATCTAAAAAGAAAGTCATTTCAAATCTTAAATGAAGCAAACTAATCTAAATTAGTAATTTCTCGATAAAGCCAAAATTACCTTATATTCTAATAAGATAATACATTGATAATGACTTTTGAAGCGACCTACCTTGGTTCAAATGGTTGGTTTATAAAATTTAAAAAAACCAATTTAATTATTGATCCTTGGCTCAAAGGAGATTTAATATTTCCTCCAGGTGAGTGGTTTTTTAAAGGATCATTAGAGGAAGAAATTTCAATAGATAAAAAAATAGATATTATTTTGTTAACCCAAGGATTACCTGACCACTGTCATGTGCCAACATTAGAAATGTTCAGAAAGGATATTCCTATAATTTGCCCTAAAAGTGCTGTTGAAACATTAAAAAAAATTGGTTTTAGTTTAATTAAAGTGCTTAAGCCAACTGAAAAGACAAATCATTTTAATTTAAGTTTTGAAGCCACTGTTGGGGCTCCAGTACCACAAATAGAAAACGGATATATTGTTAGAGACGATCAAGATAATGGGTTTTATATAGAACCCCATGGATATCTTGATGAAAATTTAAACAAGCAAAGTCTTGATGCAGTCATTACTCCTACAAAAAATTTAGAATTACCCCTAGTAGGCTCATTTGTAAAAGGTGCTGATGTAATCCCTAAATTAATTAAAAAATTTAATCCAAAATACATACTTTCAAGCACACTAGGCGGAGATGCAAAATATTCAGGTTTTTTAAATAATTTTATTTCAGTTCAGGATTATGAAGAGGAATTAAATTGTAATCTTGTAGATCTAAAGAGTATGGAATCCATTATGATTTAAATCGAGCCAAAAAGATCTTTAATTAAGTCATTTAGCTTGAAAGTAAATCTACTTTAAAAGGAGTTCAAAAATTCATTCTTTTCTTATTAGCACAATACTTTTATTTGCTTTAAATAGTAGCTATGTATGTGAAAATTCAAAGCTTGATCTTGTGATGAGAAATAATATAAACGGTGACTTTTGCATAGTAGAAAAGATATCTAAGTTAAAGCCAGGAGCATTTATAAATATTAATTGGAACAAAAAAAAACTTATGCTTCCATACTCTCTAAGAAAAGATTATATTTCCTTTACAGATAAGAAGTGGGAATGGAGGTACCAACTTAATAAAGACGGATCTCCTGATATTAATAATCCTTCTTTATTAGAACTGCTTCCTTCTGGAGAAGTTAAAGCACATTTTTGTCAATCAGAAGAAAAAAGTTCTAACTTATAATTTCAAGATAAGTATTCTAGATTATTTAACTTCTGAACTTCTTTATAAAGATGAGCAAACCAAAAATCCAAAAAGGTATTTCAAGATATATAAAACTTGAAGATTACAAAGTTTTTGATTATGAAATTCCAGAAATTTTTTTGGACTTCGTAATAAAGAAAAATGCTGTTAATGTTACGACAAAATTAAAATTGGTAAAAAATAAAAAAAATACCAAAAATCTTATTTTAGATGGTACTGATATATTAATAAAAAAAATATTTATAGATGACTCACTACTGGGAAAGGAATACTACAAACATCAAAAAAATAACTTAAAAATTGAAAATATAAACAAAGATAATTTTTTATTAAAAATAGAAGGAATAATTAAACCGAAGGAAAATACATCCCTTATAGGTATGTATGAGAGCAATGGAATTATAACTACGCAATGTGAGGCAGAGGGATTCAGAAGAATAAGTTTTCACTCTGATAGGCCTGATATTCTAAGCAAATACACCGTGAGAATTGAAGCAGACAAGAATGATTATCCTGTCTTACTCTCAAATGGTAACATCATAAAAGAAAATAATCTTGCAAATAATCGACATGAAATAATTTGGGAAGACCCATATCCGAAACCCTCATATTTATTTGCATTGGTAGCAGGGAAACTTAATTGTGTAAAAGACAATTTCATAACAAAATCGAATAAAAAAGTAAAAATAAATATTTATGTTGAGTATGGCGATGAAAAATATGTTCAACATGCAATAAGTTCCTTAAAGAAATCTATGAAGTGGGACGAGGATAAATATAACCTTGAATATGATTTGTCATTGTTCAATATTGTTGCAGTCAGGCACTTTAATATGGGAGCAATGGAAAATAAAAGTCTCAATATTTTCAACTCAAAACTAATACTCGCTAATTCTGAAACAACAACTGATGAAGAATTAGAAAGAATAGAGGGAGTGATCGCCCATGAATACTTCCATAATTGGACAGGGAATAGAGTGACTTGTAGGGATTGGTTTCAACTATCTCTAAAAGAGGGTTTAACAGTATTCAGAGATCAACAATTTACTGCAGACGTTCATGATCGTGAAATCAAGAGACTTGATGATGCGAAATTTCTTAGAAGAAATCAATTTAGAGAGGATTCTGGTCCAACATCACATCCTGTAATGCCAGTAAGATATCAAGAAATAGACAATTTCTATACGACCACGATTTACGAGAAAGGAGCAGAAATAATTAGAATGCTTAATAAGCTTGTAAAAGATGAAAATTTCTATATAGGATTTAGTAATTACATCTCAAAATATGATGGAAAGGCAGCAACAATAGACCAATTTGTCGATAAAATTTTAGAACATAATAAGGAAATCGATCCTGAAAATTTTAAAATCTGGTACAAGCAAAATGGGACCCCAAAAATTAAATTTAAGAGAATCTGGGATCAAAAAGACGAAAAACTTACAATTGAAGCCTCTCAAAGTAATCCAATAAAGAAGAACCCATATAATGATTTACCTCTAATAATTCCTATAAATCTGGCTATATTTTGCAGTGAGAATAAAACGATAAAAAAAACGGTTATTTTAAAAACAAAAAAACAAGAATTTATTTTTAGGAATATAAGATCTCACCTCCAAATTCCTTTAGTAACTTATTTTCGCGAATTCTCTTCACCTGTTGAGTGGGAATCAGATACTGCCTTGGATGAAAAATTTTTAATCTTAAAATATGAAAAAGATTTTTTTACACTATTTAATACTGTAAAAGTATTTTATAAAAAAATTATTTTATGCAGAATAGATGAAAAACCAGATCATAAAATTGAAAATAAATTAATAAGCATCCTAAAATCATTTATAAAAAATAAAGATATTAATTTATCCCTTTTATCAGAATTACTAAGTATTCCGACATTTGCTGAAATTGAATCGGAGATGGAAAATATAGATCCTTTAAAGATATATAAAACTATTGACGAATTAAATCTTTTATTCGGTACCAAATTAAAAAAAGGATTATATTTTAAGCTCGAAGAAATAGAGAAAAATCTAGATAAAGTGTGGCCAGAAGGTAAAAATGAAAGAAAACTAATCGAAACTATTTGGAAACTACTCTTACACAGTCATGATGAGGAAATTAAAAGCAAAATAATTAATTATGTCGATAGTAATTCGATGACGCTAGCAAAAGCTGCATTGAATTCATTCAGTAGGATTAATTGTCCTGAAAGAAAACTTATTTCAAATATATTCTTCAATAAATGGAAAAATAATAGTGTCGTTTTGGATAGTTGGTTCTCATTCAATGCATCTATAGAAATTGATGAAAAAAAATGCAGCATTGAAAAATTATTTGAAAATAAGTTTTTTGATTCAAAATCACCGAACACTTTAAGAGCTATATTAAATTCTTTCGTAACAAGAAATAGTACTTTTCATGCAATGGATGGTTCTGGTTATAAATATATTGCAAAAAAGATAATTAATTTTGATAAATTAAATCCAATTGTAATTTCCCGTTTTGTGAAAGTATTTAGTAGATACAATTATTATTCAGAACCTTACAAAAGTAATATGGTAGAAACAATAAAGCAGATTAAAATAAATAAACTATCAACAAATACTAAAGAAGTATTAGATGCAATAATAGATTGATTTTTTGATAATACTTAACTAAATTTAATAATAACGATTGTAAATATTAATAATAAAATAAAAACAATAAACTTATTAATAAAAATATAATCAAATACATTTTTATTATTATCTTTATTCCACTTATTAATTACGTATTCCTTAGTTATAAATTTATTAGGTCTGCCACAATATAAACATGTTGGGGAAGTTTTTAAAATTAAATTTTTACATTGAGGGCACTTTTTTTTTTCCATAATTTAATCTTACTGAATAAAATTGAAATCAGAAACAATAAATAGAATAAGTAATTTAAATTTTATTTATTATATTTTGAATAATTAAATAACATTGCAAAAATAAAGTTGATTTAAATTGTTTTAAAAAATTAAATATAATTGATAGTATTATTTTTTAAGTTCTAGATGTTTGCTATTGCACTTGGGATGTCCCCTATTGAAAAAATCACTGTTGCAATATCTGCTTCAATTTTTATAATCGCCTTTACATGGGTCTCGATTAAGGGAGATTTAAGAAAACTCGCTAATGAACTAATTGAAGATAATGAAAATAATCAGGATAATTAAAAAAAATCTTTTAACCTACTTTGCATGCAAACTAGGATAATCAATAATATGTCTAATTTCTTTTAGGGAAGAACCATAGATTTTTTCACCATTTAAGTGAACACCAATCCATTTTTCCTTTTGATTAAAAAAATTACTTTTAGTAGTATCCCTCTGTAGATAATCTTTATTATCCCAATTTAAAGTTATATCCCAACCTTTATAATTTTCTATCATTGTGAAATAGAGAACATACTCAAATAATACCCAGAAAGACATAGAACAAAAACAAAGGAAATAAGTATTTTTTTCG
>MWOX01000030.1 GCA_002026005.1 Prochlorococcus sp. HOT208_60m_808M21 | reverse complement strand
TCTCATATCGAGAGGTTTAACCCAAGATTTATCTAATACATGAAGAGGTAGATCTATTCCCAAATTTTTTCTTGATATTACCTGAGCTTTACTTATAAAATCTTCATGATGTTGTATTCTAGCAATTTCCTTTAAAGTAGGAACAATTTCATCAAAATCACTTTTTATTTTGCTTTCATACCTATATAAATTTTCATTCTGGATACTGTTAGTTAATTTATGAGATTTTCCAGTATTACCTAAATCGTTTGATTTTTTAGTTTGTGTATGAATATTTTCCGTAAAAGTTTTCATTGGAGCTGTAGGCCCCAATGTGAAGTTCTTGGCTTTTGCCAGTCCTCTTAAAGGCATTATTTAATTACCCTCGTGCACCACCTGAAAAGGTAACAAGTTGTCCTTCACGAGTATTGCCACTTGATCCAGTTATCAAGAAATCTGGCTCTTTCATTTCATCATTCCTTTTTATATCCATCACTGGCATTGCACTCGTCATGCCTGGTCTTGTAGGATTTCTTTTTCTTGCTGAAGCTCCTTCAGTACCTGTTACCCTGTTTCCTCTTGCCCAATCATCCCCTGTTATCTTCAACCCAGCAGATTGACCCTCGCCAGTAATTCTGGATTGTGCTCTCTCTTTTGAAGAATCAAATTCCTTTAAATCTTTTTTTGGGGTAAGTAGGGAATTTTTGTTTTTATCAAACCTAAATTGTTCTGTCCCTGTTACTGTGTCCTCAGCCATATCGAATGGGCCTGTAATCTTTGAGCCATTTTCATACTCATTGCCTGTTACACCATCTCTTTTTTTATCAGAGTATTTATCTCTTGAGGGAGAATTTACAGAAAAT
>MWOX01000003.1 GCA_002026005.1 Prochlorococcus sp. HOT208_60m_808M21 | reverse complement strand
CGGTGATGTGACAAAATCTCCTCGAACGCCTAACTCAGCTTTACCGCTGCCGTAATAACCATTAATAGGATCATTTAATGCAAAATTCATAAAGTCATAAAAACTTATAGTCCCACCCATTTTTATTATTTTTTTTACTAACCAATCTGGATTATTCGCGGGTAAGCTATTCATCGGCGAAAATATAGAAAGACAGAACTTATTTATGCCTTCAAAGATTAACTATTTATTGGGAATATTTCTATCTATATTAGTTTTAATTTCACATAAACCCGTTTTCGCTATAAATAATCCAAATCTCTTACCAGAAGAAAAAACACCAGTTATTGATTTAGCTAAAACATTAAGCCCTAATCAGAAAAAATATTTAGAGGAAAAGCTCAACAATCTAGAAATTGAAAGTGGGTGGAAAATTAAATATTTATCTCAATTTGAGAGTTCACCTGGTAGTGCAATAAAGGACTATTGGGATTTAGATGAGACAAGTTTGTTGATAGTTGCAGATCCAAGAGGGGG
>MWOX01000285.1 GCA_002026005.1 Prochlorococcus sp. HOT208_60m_808M21 | reverse complement strand
TTTGCATACAAAGCATCTCTCCTTCCATTAACACCTGCTAACATTCTTGCGACGTAATAATGATTAACAATTCCTACTCCACATTTTTTCTTAGAAACTGCTCTAATTATTGCAATATCCCCTGGGAAAAAAGGTTTTGAAACGTTTGAAATCATTCCGCCTAACCAAGCTTTAGTTTCTGATTCACCTTTGTTAATTATTTGATTAGCAACTAAAGATTGATTATATGGACTTTTTCTATTTCTTAAACATACTTTCCCTTTTAAAGAAGGATCAGCCAAATCAGTGTAATCATTAATCTTGCTAACATCGACTACTTTTGGATTGGCTATCATGACTCTTACTCTTCTTGTTAATGCATACCATTCCTTATTAGGATCTTTTAATCCAACAGGAACATCATTTTCTAAATTAGAAGATTCTATTGGACGCAGTAATCCCGCTTTGGCTGCATTAGTAATTCTTGCGGCATCTACTAGCAAGATTAAATCTGCTTGAGTATTCTCCCCTTCGCGTTTCAATCTTTCGATTAGAGAAATTCCTGCCGCCTCAATAAGCCTTACTTTAATCCCTGTTTCTTCTGCAAATTTTTTATAGACGCTCCTATCAGTGTTGTAATGTCTACCTGAATAAACTTTGACTTCTTTTTCTGTTGAATTAGCAGGAATATTTAGATTGACTAAAAATGTACATGTTAGTGCTGTATAAAATAGTTTTTTAAGATTTTGCACTTTTTCAAATTAGTATCTATGGTTACTTTATACCCATCAAAAGATTTCAAACTCTAAAAGCCATCTTCGATACATCAAAATGTATCATTTTTTATATGTCATATGAATTATTTAACTCATCAGTTATTAAATGCTGAAGAACTAAATTTTATAGAAAAAGAATTAGAACAAGAAAATCAAGATTGGGAAGATGGAAAAAAAACTGCTGGCAGTCACGCCTCAATCGTAAAAAATAATTTGCAACTAAAACGAACATCAGATATTTCGAAAAAATTATCCTTGTTAATTGAACAAAAAATTTTAAATAATGATTTAATAAAAAGCTTTACTTTACCAAAAAATATTCATGGAATAATGTTTACTAAATCCTCCAAAGGAATGAAATATGGACGTCATATCGATAATCCATATATGTCATCAGGCAGGGCTGATTTATCTTTCACAATTTTTCTTACCAAAAAAAATCTATACGAAGGGGGTGAACTATTAATTGAAAATCTTACTTCAGAAAACAAATTTAAACTTAATAGTGGAGAAATTTTAATTTATCCAAGCACCTATTTACATTCAGTTCAAGAAGTACTCAATGGAGAAAGAATAGTATGCGTTGGATGGATTGAGAGTTATATAAAAAGTATTGAAGAAAGAGAATATTTATTTGATTTAGACGCAGGTGCGAGAAGTCTATTATCTAAGCATGGTAGATCTGATGATCTCGATTTAATTTTTAAATCTTACTCTAATCTTCTAAGAGTATTGGGTGATTAAATAAGCATCATTTTATACAACACAAAGAATATGATTCTAAAAATGATTAATATATAAAAATTATATAATTATCAAATGCCAAAAAGAAGTTCAATTTCAATTTTCATCGCAGCTACAAGCGCATTAGCTATTTCTACAGCAAATACCGATTCCGTTAAATCAGGTGAAAATGACTTAGGGGGACTTAAAGAATGGAATACCGATATGGCTTTAGATGCAGATTTTAAATTAGATGCAGAAGCACAAAGAATAGCTGATGAAGCTGCAAAATCAAGTGCTTGTGTTCCTATTGGGGAAGGGGAAAATTGTTGGTAAAAAACTTAAATTTTTTTAAAACATAATAAAGCACAAAAAAACACCCGTAAGGGTGTTTTTTTATTAATTCACTATATTTAGAATTTAAATGTAGTTTGAACAAGCGCTCCAACAACGTCAGCACCTGCAGTTCCGTTTCTATCAGTTCCTCCAAAAATAGTAGGAGTTACACTTACAGAATCATTGAGCATATAAGAATAATACAATTCATAAGCAAATGGATCAGTTGTCTCATCCTCATTAGTTGTAGGTTGGCCAAAAGCTACCCCAATTTTGTCGTCAGCTTGAAAAGTATCTTGCCACATTAGTCCTGCGAACCAAGCATCAGAAGAATCTGAAGCAGCGGGGGCACCATCATAACTTGTTGTATCATATCCCAAAGATATAGAAGGAGTGGCTGAACCTGTTTCAAGTGGACGCCACCAACCTCTTAGACCTACAGAAGAGTAATTACCTGTAGATGAACTTGGACTATGTTGTAATGAATGGTAGTAAGTATCGCTCCAACCATTATTTTTCTGGTTTAAGAGTACCGAAGCTGACCACTGAGGTTTTGTTAAACCAACCTGAGTTGCCCAACTAGTTTTTGATTCATTATTCAAAAGACCTGTATCTGATCCAGATTTTGAAACTATATTTGAACTAATGGCAAATCCATTATCAGCTTTATAAGCCCATCCAGCACCGGTGTCTGTACTTGCGCCATAAGCTTCACCATTACCTCCAAGACTAAATTGTTTAGTTATTGGCTTGTAAATTGAAGGGGCAGTAGCATGCATGTAATAGTTTTCAATCTTTGGACCTACCCATACTGTATTTTTATCCCCAACAGGAAATTCGTACCAAATTTTATCAACTGTTAAAGTTCCGGAATTTTTACCCACAGAACCTAGATAGCCTCCGTAAGTTTTATCCGTCATCCAATTGCCATGGTTGCCAGTCTTAATTCTTATGTAAAGATTATCATCGCCCGTAAAACTAGTGTTTAAGTTAGCAGTATAAGAATATCCGGTGAGAGTTGTTTCCTTTTTAGTTTCAGAACTTAGAGAATAATCAACAGCACCAATGTCAAAGATTACTTTACCATCCAATGTCGTTGTATCTGAGAAACCACCGGCTTCAAATTCATTTTGTTTAACTTCAAGGCCATCAACGCGACCTTTAAGAATTGCAAGATCTTCACTAACTTTGTTAATGAATGTTTTACTGTCAAGTCTAGAAGATTTTTTTGTGGTGCTACGAGAGTAGCTATTCATTTCTTCTAAATTGACAACGTCAGAAGCTTGGGCAGCAATTGGAGCTAACAAGCTCACAGATGCTCCAGCCACCAACATTTGTTGGAAGAGTTTCATTTTACCTCACACGAAAAAATGCCCATAGAAATGGGTAACTATACTGTATCGAGGGTAACAAAAAAATAAAGAGCCAAAAGCTTCAAGTCCATGTAACTTTTTATACAATTGAATCTGAAAAATAGAAATTATCTCGATTATTTTTTTATTAATGGGTATTGAAGTAATTCTCTTTCCTCTATCCAAGATGATGCAACTTCTCTTGCTAAGTTTCTAATCTTTTCAATATATTGAGCACGATCTGTAACTGAAATTACTCCTCTAGCATCAAGAAGATTGAAGGTATGACTACACTTCAGAACAAAATCAAGCGCAGGGTAAGTTAATTTCTTTTCTGTTAAAGAAATTGCCTCAGCTTGATAAATTTCAAATAATTTTCTGAGATTGTCAGCACTAGATTCGGTAAAATTATAAGAGCATTGACTTTTTTCAAATTGAAGCCAAATATCGCTATATTTTAAATCTTTGTTCCAATTTAAGTCCCAGATGCTTTCTTTATCCTGCAAAAACATTGCAATCCTCTCCAATCCATAAGTGATTTCAATTGGGATTGGATTACAATCTTTGCCTCCGCATTGTTGGAAATAAGTAAATTGAGTAACTTCCATTCCGTCCAACCAAACTTCCCAACCTACACCCCAAGCTCCAAGTGTTGGCGACTCCCAATTATCTTCCACAAATCTTATGTCATGATTTCTAGGATTTATTCCAAGAGATTCTAGAGATGTCAAATATTTTTCCTGTATTCCTTCCGGTGAAGGTTTAATTATTACTTGATATTGAAAATAATGTTGCGCCCTATTTGGATTATCGCCAAATCGTCCATCTGTAGGTCTTCTGCATGGCTCTGCATATGCAACACTCCAAGGCTCTGGTCCAATAGCCCTTAAAAAAGTATGTGGATTCATTGTTCCAGCACCCTTTTCTGTGTCATATGGCTGCATAATCAAACAACCTTCTTCTGACCAAAAATTATTTAAATTTTGAATTATATCCTGAAAAAACATTAAATTAAATTGAGGAAAAATTTAGATCGACGCCAGTAGACATGATAACAAAGCTTTAAAGTAAAAAAATTTTTTGAAATCCAAGTACTCAAAAATATCATCCGATAAAAGCTTTCATTAAAATAGATTTTTAATAAAAAAGAATGATGAATTAATTATGTAAAAAAATCTAATGGCAATGGTCCAAAAGTATTAGATTCTTTAGAACCTTCGTCATACTGACATGTTATTAAAATTCCTTCTCCAAGACCATTTTCAGATCTGACAAAAACATTACTAGTTTTTTGATTAGCTTTTAAAAAAACCTCTCCAGCAGCATGAAGGGAACTTAGATTCCCAAATTTATTAATTGTGAAATATTTCTTAGAAATTGATTGTAATGCTTCAATAGCTTTATTATCACTAGGTGCCATTATGCCTATTGTTATCCAATCTGCATTAAAAATATTTGCTTCAAGTTCCTTTAAAAGTTTTTTTTCTTGAATATTACTTAACTGAGGTGCAGTTCTAAGATTATTTAAATCGACTAATTTATTTATTTCCATTAGCTTTTTATAAAAAATTCCTAACCAAATGTTCTTCCATTCCAAGCCCACAATGAAGCAGGTACATCCTCAAAAGAAATATAAATCCTATCTATTGGGATCCCCATTTTCTCATATACAAAATCTGATATTGGCTTTGCCATTTCTGAAGGATTTAAAGAACCTATTGATTTGATTTCTAAAAAGCAAGAAGGTGAGTCATCATCAAAATACATTTGGCAATTATCTTCTATTTTCGCCATAACAAAACTTCTTGATTTGTTAGTTAAAGATGAAATAAGAATTGTAATTTCTTCGAGAAATTTGCCTTTATCATTTACTTTTGCTGAAGTCGAAACATTAATATAAGGCATCTCTATGCAGCAAGATAATCTTTCTTAGATTCTTTTTCTAAATAAACAGTTTTATTTTTTAAATTTCTTTTTGATGAAAGATATGCCATATCGTATGAACTTATTCCGTTTTTATAAGGATTGAAAAGAGCATTCTTTGACCTGTTTTTTTTGCTCATTTTGAACTCAATCATCATTATTAAATCGTTAATTAATAATTTAACTTTTTTTGAATAGATGTCTAGTTTTTTTGAGAATTTTTAATTTATTAAAATAAAAAAATTCCTAATACACAATTAGAATTTCTATTTACTAAATTTGTTATAAAGATATTAAAGTACTTATCTTGGAAGTTTTAAATAATTATCAAAGAAAAAAACTTGATGAGAGTAATGATGAAGAATTTTATTCTGATCCAAAATTTGTTTATCATCTAGATGCAAACTTCAGGCTAAATCTATCAGATTTATATGAAAAAGAAATTGATAATAATTCAACTGTCCTTGATTTAATGTCCAGTTGGGATAGTTATTTACCTAAAGAGAAAAAATATAAAAAAGTTATTGGACATGGTTTAAACAAACAAGAACTTGAAAGAAACAAAATTTTTGATTCTTATTGGATACAAAATTTTAATTTAAGTCAACAAATTCCACTAGAAAAAGAAAGCGTTAATTATTGCTTGATGGTGGCCGCATGGCAATATTTACAATATCCAGAGAATTTAACCAAAGAAATCGCAAGAATATTGAGTAGTAATGGCAAGTTTATTATTGCTTTTTCAAACAGAGCATTTTGGCATAAAGCTCCTAATATTTGGACTTCATCTACTGAAGAAGAGAGGGTTAAATATGTAAGAAAAGTATTAATCTCAAACGGATTTAATGAGCCAAAAATTATTAAAAAGTTTACTGAACCAGCACTTAATATCTTTAATTTTATGAATAAAGACCCATTTTATTGTTTAATCGCAACTAGAGAGTAATTTTTTAATTGCATTTCATTAAACAACAACTCTATGAAAAAGTTATAAACAATTTTTCATAGCCATACTTTTAAATTTTTACTAATATTGGGTAGTTAAAATTTATCATATGGGTTCTAAAAGAGAAAAATATCCTGAAAAATGTCCTTGGGATCTTGGCCCTAATCAACATTTAGCAAAAGAAGAGAACTGGACTTTAAGATTAGGAGAAGCAAATGTATGCTTTAGCAAAAATAAATTAGATAATAATTATTTTCATGTAATTAGTAATGAAAATGAAGAGCAAATTCTAGCTTTTAGAGCGAGACTCCTATATCAAAAACTACTTGATAAAGGGTTTAGATTGGTTGAATAAAAAACCTAATTTAATAAGCATATATCCTCGAAGACAAACTTTTGTGTTTCTTCTTCTTGATTTTGGTTTAAATATTTTATTTTTCTCGAATTTAATATCCAATAATCGTCTTTACCCATTTTTAGGAACTCATCCTCATATTCCAATTTTTGAGAACTTGTCTCAAGTGTATTTGGATCAATTTGTTTACTACTATATTTTTTACTAAGGGAACCTATTCCTGTATCTAAAAATTCCTCAACAAAAATTTCTATTATTGTTCCATGAATTTTTCTGTAGACCATATTAATACAGTTATTTTTAACCCTATATTTATCACCTTGATTCTTACCTGAAACACTCATTTCAATCCCGCTTTCAGAATTTTTAAGTAGATTAAAATTATTTTCTGAGTGCACTGATTCAAATTCTCTCTTTACCCTATGTATGCACACTTCAAATAACTGAGAGGCAATACTTTTAACAACTTTCTCATCTTCTATTTTTTGAATATTTGGTTTAAAGTCTTTCCCTAATATAAAGTCCCCCTTATAAATATTTTTATTAGTAAAGAAAATACATTTACCTTGGTAACCAAGAAAATCATTCTTCCAGGTATAACGATTTTCATAAGCCTTTTTGAAAATCTCCTTACAATTAATTTCTTTTAGATTATCCATTAATTTTTTGAATGCGTGGAATAATTCTACAAAAAAAAACCTCCCTCTTAGAGGAGAGGTTTTTTATTAGATTAAATTAGTTTTGAGTAATTTTTGTATTTTCAATATTGTCAAAAGCTTGACCAATTTTCTTAAAGTCAAATCCCATTGCTCTTAATGCGTGCCATAGGTGACCTTGTAAGAAAAAGAAACCCAAATAAAAATGAGTATTAGCAAGCCAGGCTCTTGAGCTATAAGCTCCTGAACCTAAATCTACTGTATCAGTAAAATAAGGGGCAAATTCAAATTGAAGCTTCAAAGGTTCTCCATATAGATCAACTGGATATATAGTCGTATTTGAAGCACACCAAAAAGCTGCAACAAAAGCCATGTAAGAAACACCGACAACTGAGTATGACAAAATTGCCTCAGCTCCAAGTAATCCTTTCCCTTTAAATTCTGTATATTCTCCAAATTGTTTAGTACAAATATGGAAAACACCTCCAATTATTTCTAGGAAAGCTAGGAAAGCATGTCCTCCCATAACGTCTTCTAGACTATCTATTTTTAAAAAATCAAATTGATGATTCCAAATAGCGGCAATATCTAAATTGTAAATGACTTGTCTTGTAGATCCTATTGCTGGATCATAAATTCCATGAATACGAGCCCATTCAACGAACATAATTGCTCCAAGACCAAGAAAGATTAGATGATGACCAAGAATAAAAGTTAATTTATCTGGATCATCCCATTCGAAATCAAATTTTTGTGGCTTACTATTTTCTGGATAGTCTCCAAGATCACCTGCAAATTTGTTGGAATGTAATAATCCACCAGCACCCAACACTGCTGAGAAAATAAGATGTAATGTGCAAATTACAACAATTCCATATGGTTCTGTAATAACACCATTTTCAATGCCACCAATTCCAATCCCCGCTAGATGAGGCAAAACAATTGCTTTCTGTGCACCCATTGGAATACTAGCGTCGTAACGAGCCAATTCAAATAATCCAAAAGCTCCTGCCCAGAACATCATTAGGCCTGCATGAGCAGCATGAGCAGCTATGAATTTACCTGAACGGCCAACAACACCAGAATTCCCTGCGTACCAGTCATAGGTGACATCAGATTTTCCGTAAGTTTGTAACACTTGATTTAAGTAAACAGCAAATTGAGCATATTGCTTATCAGTATTGTTTTTACATGTTCTTTACAGATTTAATTACTTATGTAAAAAAAACATATTGTGAAAGAACAAATGTTACAAACTAGGTAAGTTATATCTGAGAAAGCTTACGCCAATGAAGGGATTTCACTCTTAAGCTGAGAAGCCCATGTTTCAAGACGCGAATCGGTCAAATCAGATTCACTATCCTCATCAAGAGGTAATCCACAAAAGCTTTCTCCTATAACACTTTTAGACTCATCAAATGTATAAGAAGATTTATCTACGTAACCGATCATTTCGGCGCCAGCTTTTGTAAAGTAGCTATGAAGTTCTTCCATTGCATCACAATAGTTTTCTGTATACGTAGAAGAATCTCCTAAACCAAAAATTGCAACTTTTTTTCCTGATAAACTTAGTTCACCAATATCTTCTAAGATTGAATCCCATGCAGTTCCAGATCTTTCTTCATCGGCACCAGTATTCCAAGTAGGGATCCCGCAGATAATTCCATCAAGACTTTCAAATTCTGAAAGATCATCCACATCAGATATATCTTTAGGTGCTTCTGCTGAAGAAATAAAGTTGTGAAGACGATCAGCTACGTCTTCAGTTTTTCCAGTTGTAGTTGCGTAATAAATTCCTACAGTCATAACTTCAAAATGTTTACATTAAAATAATAAAATCTAAAAACGTTAAATTAATTTTTTTAAAAACTTTTTCATGTAAAATTTTATACTAATCAAGGTAAGAAAAATTTTTTGAGAATAATTTATAAAAAATTCAAACCATCGTGACTGACAAATTTCAAAATGATATAAAAAATCTTGTTAAAGAATTCAATTTTAATGGGCATAAAAAATTCAAATTAATTGTTTTATTTGGCTTATTGGGAGATTTTGATAGCTTTGAATATGCAATAAATTTGAGAAGTTTTATCGATAAAAATCAAGATGAAAATTTAGATATTTTTGCAATTGCTATTGGGACCCAAAATGGGAAAGAAAAATTCTGTAAATTTACTGGCTTTCATAAAGAAAATTTGATAGTAGTTTCTGATAATCAAATCCACAATAATTTAAAAGTCTCAAGAGGATTAGATATTGGTTTAGGAGGTTGGATCAATATGCTTTTGATGCTATCAGGTATAAATTCCTTTAAAACAATTAAAGAAGTTATTAGAGGTTATACAGGCGACCGAAAAGCAAAGCAAATCTATTCAGAATTTGACAAAATTGACGTTTTAAAATTTCTAGAATTTTCAGGTAATTCTTTTAAAAAAGTTTTCGGAGATGGTTATTTGAGGCCATTTGAATTAGCAACATTTAGATTAAACAATATGAATGAAATAATCCAAAATTGGAGTGATTATATTCTTAATGAAGAATACCTTCCTCAAAGAGGAGCTTCCTTCTTACTAAATGATCAAAATCAAGTTGTCTATAAATTTTTTTCAAGAGATGTTCTTGGATATTCATCAAACATGAGGGATCCTTTAGGATTTTTATCTGATTTAATTAAAGAATAGTTTTAAAATATTTTTATGAATGTAGATATATTTGGATATTTTGCAGCGATTCTTACAACAGCGGCATTTCTACCTCAATTGATAAAAACTTTAAAAACAAAAAAGGCAGATGATGTTTCATTGACAACACTAATAATGTTTATTATCGGTGTTTTTTCTTGGATTATTTACGGTTATAAAATTTCTTCTACACCAATATTGATAGCAAATTTAATTACCCTGATCCTAAATCTATTGATAGTAATTTCTAAAATATATTTTTCAAAAGAATTAAAATAAGTAAAAATTTTTTTAAAGTATTAAATTTAGTTTTATATAAATGTTTATTAAGATAGAAAGAAATTGTTGATTTTGAAAACTTCAAAATGCTGGGTTTGGTTTAAAGGCAGCCTTAATAATGGTGGATATTGGAAAGAAGGATTTACTTGTACTTTTGATGAGAACCCAGGAGTTTTAATAGAAAGTCCTGCTTACGTAACTTGTCGGGTTCCTAAATGGAGAGTTTTGACTAAAGAACCAGAAAATTTATATGAATCTCCTTTAATTCCTGATAAGGCAATCTGGAAAATAATTTAAATTCTAAATGAAATAAAGAAAACTTTTTGACTGCACTACGGCAAGTTAATATTGCTTTAATAAATATTTAATTAATACCATCTACTCTCTTTTCATAAATATCATCCCTTTTTTAATCATTGGTTTTGTTCTGGGGAAAAAGAATCCAAAGATTTCAAAATATATAGCAAGACCTCTAATAAGATTTGGCATTCCACTAAGTGTAATGGGTCTCCTATTAAAGGAAGGTATAGATATAAACCTAATTAAAAGTGCATTTTTAGCATTCTCTGTAATAGGACTTTTAGTAACTTTAATAAATATAATCCCAATATTTAAGAAGAGGCTTCCAAATTACACATTGCAGCTAGCAGGCCTAATAGGTAATACATCATTTCTTGGAATACCAATTGCGCTAGCTCTTCTACCTTCAACAACTATAAATTTTACTATTGGATTTGATTTAGGAACAACACTTTTCGCTTGGATATTTGGACCTTTTTTTCTTCAAGAAAAATTCAACAACAATAATATACCAAACATCAAAGGACTATTAAATGCATTGATAAATAGCCCCGCATCAAGAGGAATTATTGTTGTACTTCTTGCATATCTTTTTCAAATAGATGAAATTTTAGGAAATTATCTTTGGATTCCTGCAAGAATAGTTATTGCTTTGGCAATAATAATTGTAGGAACAAGACTTGGGATAATCACAAATCAAAATGAGAGAATTTTGGATCTAAATGAAGAAATTAAATTTTCAATTTTATTAAAGTTACTTATTCTACCCTTTATTATTTTTTTAGTATGCAAATTCTTAAATTTTAACTTCTATCAATCAAGTGCAGTAATTCTTCAGGCAGCAACCCCAACTGCAATATCCACAATATTAATGGCAGAGGCTTATGGCGTGAAACAAAAAATAGCTTCAAAAATTCTTTTCACTACAACATTAATTTCTATAATTACGATTCCTTTATTAAAACTGTTTATGAACGTATTTATTCAAATAACTTGAATAAAGTCTATTGTACGAGCATGATTGATGAATATTGTAAAGATTATATCCTGATAACTAAATAATGTCTTAAGATTTAGTGTATGAAGTCAGCAAACCCTGAAAATGAATATATTCCTTTAGATCTAAGGATTTCTGTGAGGAGGGATACTTTAAGGCTTATCTCAGAGATGGCTCAAGATATGGGAATAAGCATTAATGAAGTTTTTAGTTTTTTAGCCGAAGATTCTGTAATCGATCTCGAATTAATGGAAGATCTAAATAAAATCGACATCCCAAGCAAGTGCAGCATAGATGATTTAAAAAAAGCTCTTCTTAAAAAAAAGCTTTGTTAAAATTTTTCAACTTTTCTATTTTCCCAGTTAGATTCATAACCATTTTCAACTAAAAATTTCGAATACTTATTTAAATCACTTTTTTGAATTCGCCATAAATTATAAATCCCAAATTTGCCCAATTTTTGAT
>MWOX01000284.1 GCA_002026005.1 Prochlorococcus sp. HOT208_60m_808M21 | reverse complement strand
AATTCGATCTTGGCAAGCCCCTCGAATAATGCATGTAAATAAAGTGAGTCGCTTACTGGCCTTGGATCAAGTATCGGCTCTAAATTAGCATTATTAATAGGAAATCTCTCTCCTTTACTATTAAGAGGTAAAAGATTTAAAGAAGTATTTTTCGATGGATCAATTTGTCGACTGAGCTCCTTTATTTCTAAATCAGAAAAGAACTGAGCCAAGATGCCGCATCCTGAATTTGACGCTCCTCCACATATCCAATCGCCGTTAACTCTATGAATTGTAATTCCTTGTTTTTTTATTGGGTTATCAATAATTTTTTTAACTACAATAGTTGTTCCTAAAACAGTGAGACCATCTTTTTTACCTAAACCTGCAGCTATTAAACCTGCATTAGAGTCAGTGGTTCCCGAGATTATTATTAATTTTTTATTCAAGTTAAATCTCTCTGCTAAATCAAAATTCACTTGTCCAAGAATTTTTCCACTTTTTATTATTTGCGGTAAGCATTTATGCCACGAAGTATTGAGATAGCTTTTTGGCCATGATTCCTTTTTTAGATCCCAACCAAGTTTTAGATTATTACCTTCTTCTCCATGAGTCCAATCTTTTAAAAACCAACCAGTGATCCAATCAGATTGATGACGTAAAAGTAAATTTGTCCCATATTTTTTAATTAGTTTTAATGCTCTAGCAAGACTACTATATGGAGTTCTCAGATGATCTTCTCCATAAGTTAAGTATTCAAGAAGGATCTTATTTTCGCTACATGCTTGGTAATAAGGTATTGCTTCTCCTAGCGGCTCTCCTTGCAAATTTGATGCTATTAAAGTTCCTGAGGTTCCGGAGATAGCCAATTTATGAAGGTTAATTTTAAACTCAATAGGTAAACTAGCCAAGAGATTCTCACAAGAATTGATCCAAGAATTTGGATTTTTAAAGCTGTATGGATAAGATACTGAATTTGAATATACTAATTTCTTGTGAAAATTAATGATTGATATTCTTGCACCACTGGTTCCAAAATCTAACCCTCCATAAAAATTTTCAGGCATAGAAAAAATTTTTTATTAGAAAATCTTGGAAGCCTCTGCTAATTGGGCTGCTTTTTCTTCTACATTTTCCCATGGGAGCTCAAGATCTCTTCTGCCAAAATGTCCATAGGATGCAGTCTTTCTAAAAAATTTGCCGCCCATTTTTTTTGGTAGATTTCTTAAGTTAAATTCTTTTATTATTGCTGCGGGCCTTAAATCAAAGTGCTCTTTAATTAGCTCAGTCAAATTAGCTTGTGAAATAACACCTGTATCAAAAGTATCCACGAGTATAGAAATTGGTTTTGCTACTCCAATTGCATAACTTAATTGTACTTCTGCTTTTTTAGCCAATTTAGCCTTAACTATGCTTTTAGCTACATATCGTGCTGCATAAGCGGCTGATCTATCTACTTTTGTGGGATCTTTACCAGAAAATGCCCCTCCTCCATGTCTTGCATATCCACCATAAGTATCTACAATAATTTTTCTGCCAGTGAGCCCTGCATCTCCTTGGGGCCCTCCTACGACAAATTTTCCCGTGGGATTTACAAGAAATCTTGTTTGGCTAATGCTTGGTTTGATTTCTAAATCTTCAGTAGCAGGAATTACAACATGCCTCCATAAATCTTCTTTTATTCTTTGACGAATTTCTTCCTCATTTGTTATCCCATCTATCTCAGGATTATGTTGTGTTGAAATTAAAATTGTATTAATAGAGACTGGTAAACCTTTTTCGTAATTAATGCTTACTTGAGTTTTACCATCAGGGAGTAGATAATTAAGGACTTCTTCATGCCTCACTTTGGCAAGTTGAATGGCTAATCTATGAGCTAAGCTAATGGGTAAGGGCATTAATTCAGGCGTCTCATCGCATGCATATCCAAACATTATGCCTTGGTCACCAGCTCCGGTATTATCTTCTAAATCATCGTTAACATCATCCGCCTCGTTTACTCCTTGAGAAATATCCGGTGATTGTTCGTCAAGTGCTACTAAAACAGCACAACTATTTGCGTCAAAACCACCTGCTCGATAGCCTTCATATCCAATTTCTTTAATTACATTTCTAACAAGTTTTATGTAATCGACTTTTGCTTTTGAAGTTATTTCTCCAGTAAGTAAACAAAGACCCGTATTAACGACAGTTTCGCATGCAACTCTGCTTTCTGGATCTTCTGTCAATAGAGCATCTAAAACAGCGTCACTAATTTGATCACATATTTTGTCGGGATGACCTTCAGTAACGGATTCCGAAGTGAAAATGAAATCACTCATTTACAAATATTTTTGAAATTAGATTTATCCTAAATTAGATTATCGTTTTAAATCAATTATTGTAAATTAAATAATACTTGTTAAAGAATAATGAGACTTAAATTCTGATATTCGTAAACAAAATAAATAAGTAAATTTATACTGTTTCAGCTGATGCTGTGGGGATTCCTTCATTATCGTCAGTTTGTTCAAATAACATTTGTTTGTATTTTGCAGCCATTTCTTCAGCTTTACTAAAAACTTTTTGAGGATCAGTTAGCATATCGCCTGGTTCAGGTTCAAGTGCTTTAGTAGATAATGAAATTCGACCTCTTTCTGAATCAAGGTCAATTATCATAACTTTCATTTGGTCATTCACATTCAAAACATTATGAGGAGTCTCAATATGTTCATGACTAATCTCAGAAATGTGTAATAGACCACTAACTCCACCAATATCAATAAAGGCTCCATAAGGTTTAATACCTTTTACAGAACCAACAACAACTTCGCCTACTTCAAGTCGGTTCATTTTTTTCTCAACCAAAGCTCTTCTATGACTTAGTACTAATCTATTTCTCTCTTCATCAACTTCAAGAAATTTTAAAGGTAAAAATTCACCTTCTAAGTCATCTTTAATTTTTCGAGCACTTATATGAGAGCCTGGGATAAAACCTCTCAAGCCTTCTACCCTAACAAGAGCGCCGCCTCTGTTTGTTGCAAAAACTTCAGAATATATAGTTGCATCCTCTTTTTGGAGTTGTCTAACCCTTTCCCATGCTCTCTGATATTCAATTCTTCTAATGGAGAGAGCTAATTGGCCATCTTCATTTTCCTCGCTCATTATGAAAAATTCTCTACTTTCTGAAGGTTGTAAAACTTCATTAAGACCTTCAACTCTATTTATTGAAACCTCCTGAACTGGCATAAAAGCAGCTGTTTTTGCCCCTATATCTATCATGGCTCCTTTGGGCTCTAGAGCAAAAACGGTACCTTTAACTAGATCGCCAGGTTTAAAATTATAGTCATATTTACCCAATAGTGATGCGAATTCTTCTTGTGTGAATCCCGCGTTTTCAAAATCTGCATTTGTTCTGCTAGAGGAAGAATCTGCTGAAGGTATCTCACTTTTCTCGAATGATAAATCTTCCTCATTTTGAGATGCTGAATCATTATCTAACTCAGACGAATTTTTAATTTCTTGATCCTCGGAAAGTTCTTTAATGGTTTGGGAAGAATTTTCGTTCATTTGTTGTATCGCAGACTACCTAAGGTAGTTAGAAAGGAATGCTACTAGCCTGCAAACCAATAGCAAAAAACATTTGTGATATGTATTCTACACTTTAAGATGCTGAATTTTATGAAATTGAAGCTAATTGGTTTTTCGAACTTCCCTTTAGAGATTCGAGAGTAGAAATAAAATCTTTTACTCCATTAAATTTTCTGTAAACTGAGGCGTATCTTATATATGCGACTTCGTTTTCTTTCCTAAGATTTTTAAGTATTAATTCTCCGATTTGTGAAGATTTAATATCTTTATTAGAGTCTTGAACGATTTGTGATTCAATTCCATCTACGAAATTAATAATTGCTTCACTACTGAAGTTGGTCTTTTCGCATGCTCTTGATATACCAGTAAATAATTTTTGTTTATCAAATAATTCTCTGCCACCGTCTTTCTTTAACACTGAGACCGGCATTGATTCCACTCTTTCATAAGTTGTAAATCTAAAACTGCAATTTAAGCACTCTCTCCTTCTTCGGACACTTTTTCCACTATCAGCAGATCTTGATTCCAAAACTCTGCTATCTGTGTTTTGACAGGTTGGACACTGCATGTGGTGAAATAAGATGCACTTCAACTCTAATAGTAGAGTAATATTCTAATTATGAAAAGTAAAAAAAAACCTCTTGTTAAAGAGGTTTTTTTTCTTGGTTCATTTTCTATCAAATTTAGGTGGGTCTCTAAAGGCGACAGCAAAGAATAAAGTTACAACTGCTAGAGTTAGAATAAGAACGTAAGCGAAAGCTTCCATAAGATTTAAGTAATAAAGTTTAGTTTAAACCCTTCCAGGGATTCTTCTTGTGGTTTCGTCGCCAAGCTTCTTGAATAAACCAAATTCAACTTGGTCGCCAATC
>MWOX01000283.1 GCA_002026005.1 Prochlorococcus sp. HOT208_60m_808M21 | reverse complement strand
TAAAACTATTAATGATAATAAACCTACTGATAATGAGCTTATGACCATAGAAAAGGTCCAATTTGCTAATGCAATATTGCATTTTTCCAGAATATTTCTAAATTTATTACGGTATTTTTTTGGTATTAATAGAAGTACATTTTCTTTATATTGTTTTGGTTCAATAGAAATCATCAAACTCACTGCTAAAACGAATATTAATCTCAAAAGACCTGAACCTAGATTCCCCGCAATATTAATTAAATTCTTAAAACTTTCTTGAATAGCTTTTGCAATAGCTGAGACATCTGGAATGGTAAATACATTATTTATTAAACTGAATATGTCTATGACATTTTCTGATTGTTCGCCATAAAATAAGCTATTAAATTTGTTCAGATTTGTATTGATCAATATATTTATTTTTGATAAACCATTTGGAATGTCAACTAGTATTTCATTGAATTCCTTTATAAACGGAGGTAATACAAGAATAAAAATAGTAAATATTATTACTGATATGACGGCTAAGACAAGAAACAAAGAAATCGATCGAGGAATTTTCAAACCTTTTTGGATTTGATTAGATAAATTACATACAATATTTGAAATTACTAAAGAACAAATTATTAGTAGGAGAAAATCCCTTAAAGTCCATACTATTAATAAAGTGATTAATATTACTACTAACTTAAAATATGATGAACTATTCAATTTTCATAATATTCTACTTCTTTTCAGAATATCCTAATCCATTTGATTTGGCATAACTATTTGCAAATCTCATAAATCTGTCAAAGTCTGGTGTGTTCTTCCAAATATAAACAGCTTCTAAAAATATTGGTTCTCCATCAACAAATTTTACTTTAACTTCTCTAGTAAATATTTCCCCTTCGGAATCTATCATCCGCATACCTGTGATTTCACCGTCTGTAATTGAAGATAATGCCTGAGGTTTTTCAAACAAAAATAATGCTTGACCGGTGGTACCATCTTTACTCCTAGTCAGTCTTATTTCAGGCACTACTGGTTCATCAGTTCCCTCATAAAATTGTATTTTTGCAGTTTTATTTGTTGTCATAATATTCAGTTGATAATTTTTTATCTTAGGAAATATTTTTCATATTCGTTTGTAGTTATTTTATAAAACATTATTTATTAATCCTAGGATACTTTCATCATATTTTTTATCAGTTAAATCTATTATCTTTATATTAGTTTTGCCAACCTTTTCATATTCATAACACTTATCGTAATAATCTAAAACTGATCTGCAAACTAAGTCCCATTTCTCATTATGAATTGATTCAAGAGCTATTTTTGTTCTTTGCGGTCCTAGTCTTTTTTTTATCCTTAGTACTGATTCTTGGAGTTCCTCTTTTTTAAATACACTATAAGTATCAATTAACTCATCTAACCTGTTAGATTCGCTCCTTATAATTTCAATCCTTCTAGAGTTTTTCATCTGATTAAAGAATTCATGAGGAATTTTACATTTACCTATATTTGCACTTTCAGCTTCTACAAAAATATTATTAGAACATTTAAAAGAATTTAATTTTTCTGCAATTATATTTTCAAATTGTTCATTTGAAGGTTGTTTTTTCATTCCTAAACCTCCAAATGTACTTCCTCTATGACAAGCAAATCCTTCAAGATCAATAGTTTGATATTTATATTTATCAAGTAATGATAATAATCTTGTCTTCCCTGTTCCTGTTTTCCCGCCAATAACTACTAAATTCAACTTATTTGAAAAACTATCTAATACCCATCTTCTATATATTTTGTATCCGCCATTAAGTGTAACTATATTTAATTTAAATTTATCTAATAACCATCCAATACTTTGTGAACGCATTCCTCCTCTAGAACAATATATCCTGATAAATAATTCATTATTTTTATTAGGAATAGTTGTATGAGACTCAATACTCTTGAATAAATTATCAAGAAGTAATTCCATTTTTTTTTCAAAAAATTTTAATCCCTCTATGACTGCTTTTTTTCTACCTTCTTTTTTGTAAATTGTACCAATTATAGATCTCTCATCATCATCAAATAGTGGAATATTAATAGAATTAGGCATGTGTCCTTTATAATATTCATTCGGGCTCCTAACATCTATAAGTGGTCCTTTAAAACATCTAAATTTCTCTAGTTCTTTTCTTTTGAAATACATGGATAGTTTTTATTTTTTTAGATTAATTTTTTTAAAATGAATAACAAAGAACAGGATAACTATAGTAATGCTACATTAGATCTTATAAAAAAATTTGTAGATTCAAATCAAAGAAAAAGAATAAATTCATTAAGTCAAATAGAATCTGAAGTCGAAAATATTTTTAATCTTGGCCCATCACTGTTTGATATGTTTGATAGAGAGGGAGATGACTGGGCTGCCGGTTGGATTTTGCAAGTTTTAAAAAAATTTAAGCCAGTATTCTTTGATAACTCTAAATTCAATAATTGGTTTAATACATATTCAGATATTGATATTAATTATGAAGAATTGCAATTGATGTTAGTTGAGCAAAAATTTGAAGATGCTGATAGATTAACAAGTTCCTACTTACGAAAATTAGCTGGAAAATTAGCTGAAAAACGTGGATATGTTTTCTACAGTGAAGTTAAAAATATGTCAGGAAAAGATCTAGAAACAATGGATAGATTATGGACTATTTATTCTACTGGTAGATTTGGATTTTCAATTCAAGCAAAGATATTAAAATCAGTAGGGAAAAAATATGAATTAATGTGGCCGAAAATAGGGTGGAAAAAAGACGGCTTATGGACTAGATATCCTGGATCTTTTTGCTGGTCATTGGATGCTCCTGACGGACATATGCCTTTAATAAATCAACTAAGAGGAGTAAGACTTATGGACTCCATCCTACGGCATCCCGCTATTTCAAAGAGACACAATAATATTCTTTAAATTAAGGTATTTAATAAGTTAAAATTAAGACAGTGTAAAAATATTATTATGTCCTTATTCCGGGGCAAAAATATTTTAAAAAGATTTTTTAAAAGACCAAAAATTAACTGGTCAAACTACGAATTCGAATCTTCATTACAGTTAAATGAATTTGTCGAACAATTATTAGAACCTATTAAAAATTCTCAATCAAGCTATCTTATAAAACTTGGTTTACATGAAGCTCTAGTTAACGCAGTAAAACATGGAAATAAATTAGATCCTAAAAAAAATATTAGAGTAAGAAGAATAATTACTCCTAATTGGTGTGTTTGGCAAATTCAAGATCAAGGTAATGGTTTAGAAATAAAAAAAAGAGATTACAAACTACCCAAAAAAATAAGTAGTGTAAATGGCCGTGGCCTATATATTATTAATGAATGTTTTGATGATATTAGATGGAGTAGTAAAGGTAATAGGCTTCAGTTGGCTTTAAAAAGGTGATTTTTACTTGGGCAAGGTTGATCTATGTTTATTTCTTTTAACCATTTAACACTTTCTTCTATATACTCAATAGTTTCCTTGTCATTGCAAGAAATAATTAAATGGCATAATCCAGCCGAAATTAGTTCTGCAGCTCGTTTATATTTATTTCCTTTATCTTTATGCCATTTAGAATGATCAATCTTTAATTTGTCATTAAGACTTTGAACAAGCTGAATAGTATCTTTATCCCAGTAGGTCATAGGAGTTTTTTTTTACTTTACAGCAGACCATACTTTGGTCATAAAAAAGGAATTTGATTTTACATCTTTAAACCCTACATCCTCAATTTTAGAATCTATATCCTCTTTTATGTAATCACAATAAAAAGGCTCATGAAAAGATTTGTAGAAGCTTTCCATTACGGATGTAAAGTCAGGTGAATCACTTATTTGAATTGAATCAGCTAAAACTAATATTCCGCCAGGTTCAAGAACTCTAAAAAATTCATTTAATACTTTAGCTCTAATTGTTCTAGGTAATTCATGAAATAGGTAAACACAAGAAATGCATTGAAAACTATCATTTTCAAAAGGTAATTCCTCAGCGTTACCTTTAATCAACTCAATTAAATCTCCATCTAATTCTGAAATATATCTACTTGCCTCTTTTAAGTATGAATCAGATAAATCAATGCCTGTAATTTTTTCTTTAGGAAATGCTGCTCTTAATTGTTTTAATGTTCTTCCTGATCCTGTAGCCACATCAAGTATTTTTATAGAACTTTTTTTTCTATCTCTAAAAATTTCAAGTCCTTCTTTTATTGGCTTAATTATTCTTCTTCTCATTGAGTCAGCGCTACCATTGAAAAGTATCTCAACTTGTAGGTCATAAATGCTAGCTGAAAAATCTGATAAATAACCATCTGTTTGATGATGAAAATTTCTCAAGTAGTATTGAGGATAATTATCTTTATCAATTGATTCAGGAAGATCATCAAAGTTTTGTTTTCTGCGTCTATCCCATGTGTTAGGCATATCAAGCCAAACTTTAGGATATTGAGTTAGATATCTAAGCCATGGTTCGTCAAACAATAATTTTTTTGGATATATATTTTTTTCTGCATCATTCCAATCTTCTTCTCTTAAGATATCCATTGAATTTTGGATTTGCATAAGAAGGTCTCTATCTATAATAAAATTTTCAAGCTTTGAATCGGGAAGAATAAGGTTCATTAATCTTGAACTAATCTGCTTGTGAGCGAAACCTGCAATGCTTTTACTTTGTTGTAGCGTTTTATATGCAATTTTTGAAATAGATTTCCTAGCCATTTTTCGATTTATATATATACATTCCAACAAAAAAAAAATCAATTTGAGAATATTTTGTGATATTTCTCAAATTGATTAATTTAAACTATTTTTTTCTTTTATTTACGCGTCGTAATACATGAAGAATTCATGTGGATGAGGCCTTTGTCTTAGTTGTTGTACCTCTTCGTATTTTATATCGATAAAGTTATCAATAAAATCTTCAGTAAATACTCCACCAGCTAATAGATAATCCTTATCTGCTTTTAGCGCATTAAGTGAGTCATTTAGAGATGAGGGTACTGTATCAATTTTTGCAAGTTCATCAGCTGGAAGTTCAAATAAATCTACATCTACTCCATCACCAGGATCAATTTGATTTTTAATTCCATCAATACCAGCAAGCATCATTACAGAGAATGCTAAGTAAGGATTTGCAAGTGCGTCACCTGATCTGAATTCTAATCTTTTAGCTTTGGGGCTTGGTCCTGTTAAAGGTATTCTTACCGCAGCTGATCTATTACCCTCAGAATAAACTAGATTTACAGGTGCTTCGAATCCTGGAACCAATCGTTTGTAACTATTAGTGGTTGGGTTAGTAAATGCTAAGAATGATGGTGCATGTTTAAGTATGCCTCCGATATACCATCTTGCTGTTTGAGATAAATTTGCATATGATCCTTCACCAAAGAATAGTGGCTGTCCACTCTTCCATAAACTTTGGTGAACATGCATTCCTGTTCCGTTGTCGTTAAAAACAGGTTTGGGCATAAATGTTGCTGTCTTTCCATATTTTTTTGCAACATTTCTGACAACGTATTTATAAGTCATAACGTTATCAGCAGCATTTATTAACGAATCAAATTTCATTCCAAGCTCGTGTTGGCCGGCACCAGCAACTTCATGGTGATGTTTTTCAGTGGGTATACCTAATTCACCCATAAGAAGAAGCATTTCAGATCTGATATCTTGCGCAGTATCATTTGGAGCTACAGGAAAATATCCTTCTTTATATTGTATTTTGTATCCTAAGTTTCCCCCTTCTTCAATTCTCCCTGTATTCCATGGAGCTTCAATAGTATCTACACTATAAAAACAACCTCCTTCTTTAGAGTCGTATCTAACGTCATCAAATAAGAAGAATTCTGGTTCTGGTCCAAAAAATGCAGTATCTGCTATTCCAGTCGAGTCTAAATATTTTAATGCCTTTTGAGCTAAAGCTCTCGGACATCTATCATAAGGTTCCCCGCTTCTTGGCTCTTGAATAGAGCAAATCATACTTAAAGTTTTATGTTTATAAAAAGGATCTATCCAAGCTGTACTTGCATCGGGCACCATTGACATATCCGAGGCATTAATTGCTTTCCAACCTCTTATTGATGAGCCATCAAATGCCAAACCTTCTGTAAAAGAATCCTCCTCTATCATGTCTGATGTAAGAGTTAAATGTTGCCATTTTCCATGAATATCAGTGAATTTTAAATCGATGAGTTCAATTCCTTCGTCTTTAATTTGACTTAAAACATCTTGAGGAGATTTAGACATAATTTTGTAATACCTTATATGAAATTAATAACTTGATGATTCTTGTTATGTATCAATGGTCACTTTTTTTAAGACTTGATGTCTTCTTTTAGTGTTTCAAGTCATAAGTTTAATAATTGTTTACCTAAATATTTAAATTGAATGAATTTCTTTAAATAAATATCGCTTATGTGACGATATTAGTTTAATTTAAAAGTAATTGTATGTAATGCTTTGACAGAAGCAAAACTTATTTCGGCTTTAAATGAAGAGAATTTATCTCATTTCTCAAAGACTTATGTTCCCTCTAGACTTTTATTAGGTCCTGGTCCTTCAAACGCACATCCAGAAGTCTTAAGCGCTCTTTCTTTGAATCCTATTGGTCACTTAGATGAAGCATATATTTCATTGATGTCTGATGTTCAACAGCTTCTAAGATATACCTGGCAATGTAATAATCGTCTGACTCTTCCAATGAGTGGTACTGGAAGTGCAGCTATGGAAGCATCAATAGCTAATTTTATAGAGGAAGGAGAAAAAATTCTTATCGCTAAAAAAGGATATTTTGGAGACAGACTTGTTGATATGGCAACAAGATATAAAGCAGATGTATCTGTTATTGAAAAATCCTGGGGTGAATCCTTTTCTTATGAAGAAATCAAGTATGAAATAGAAACTAAAAAACCAGCAATTTTTGCTATTGTCCATGCTGAAACATCAAGTGGTGTTTTACAACCACTTGATGGTATTGGGGATGTATGTAGAAAAAATAACTGCTTGTTTTTAGTTGATGCAGTTACTTCTCTTGGAGCTCTAGAACTATTGATTGACGAATGGAAAATTGATCTTGCATACAGTTGTAGTCAAAAAGGATTAAGTTGTCCCCCAGGATTAAGCCCTTTTACAATGAATAAACGAGCTGAAGAAAAACTATGTTCAAGAAAAACAAAAGTACCTAACTGGTATTTAGATTTATCTCTTTTAAATAAATATTGGGGTTCTGATCGCATTTACCATCATACGGCCCCTGTAAATATGAATTTTGCTATTCGAGAAGGTTTACGATTAATTGCAAATGAAGGTTTAGAGAATGTTTGGTATAGGCATAATTCTAATGCAAAGAAACTTTGGAAAGGTTTAGAAAGTCTAGGAATGGAATTGCATGTATCAGAGGATTATCGATTACCAACTCTTACAACAGTTAAGATCCCGCCTGCAGTTGATGGAGATGGTTTTAGAAATCATCTTTTGAGAAACTTTGGAATAGAAATTGGAAATGGACTTGGAGAATTGTCTGGTAAGGTATGGCGCATAGGATTAATGGGCTATAACTCAAGTGATGAGAATGTCGACAGATTATTAAACCTTTTTGATACTGAGTTAAAAAAATATTCTATTTTTGAGTCCTCAACTTTTTAAACCATAATTGTAAAATTTTACTGCATTCGTCTTCTAAAATACCTCCTACGATTTCCATTTTGTGATGAGAACTTTTATGCTTTGATAAGTCAATTGAGCCGCCCAATCCCCCTCTTTTCTTATCGTAGGCACCAAAAACAACTTTACCCATCCTTGCTTGAATAAGTGCTGAGGCACACATGGTACATGGTTCTAAATTTGTGATGATAATACATTCATTAAATCTCCAATCATTTTTTATTAGAGATGCCTGCCTTAGTGCCATTATCTCAGCATGACCTAATGGGTCTTTATTTATATTTCTCTTGTTTACCCCTCTCCCAATACATCTTCCTCTCTCATCTAAAATTATTGAACAGATTGGTAACTCAACTTTTCCAATTTCTTCGGATCTTCTTAATATCGAATTCATCCACGAAGTGTATTTTGAATTATTTGTTTTTTTTTGTTGTTCTTCATTACTATTTCCATTTTCAAAAATATATCTCATTTACCAAGATTGAGAATAGAATTGTTAATAGATATCTTATCTGATGGCTGAAGATTTAATTAATAATAAAGATATATATTTCCCGTCAAATTTAGGGACTAATGACAAATTGATTACTCTTCTGAATAAAGCAAGTCGAACTCTTTGTGACTGGTTCTCTAAAGCTGATAAAAATGGTCCTTTACCTTTTGATGAAAATTTCAATTGTATTATGCCTGCGGAAGATGGCAACTCTGAGGAAGATTTGTTTTCTGATATTGAATCTCTTTTGAATAATTCATTTAATCCCGTTCATCCTGGCTCACTAGCTCACCTTGATCCCCCACCTTTAATTTTTTCTATTTTGGGAGATTTAATTGCTGCTGGTTTAAATAATAATCTTCTCGCTTACGAGTTATCACCAAGTGTAACCTTGCTTGAGGAATCATTATGCAAATGGTTTGCCAAGAAAATAGGGTTTAATGATTTCTCAGGAGGTATAGCTGCTAGCGGAGGTACATTAAGTAATCTGAATGCACTTATTGCAGCTAGATATAATGCTGGATTAGGTTCAGATCCTAATTCTGTATTGCTTGTTAGTGAAGATGCTCATTCTTCGTTCATTAAATGTATTAGAGTAATGGGTCTTGATACTAGGAATCTTGTAAGGATTAAAACTGATAATCAAGGTCGAATGGATATAAACGATCTGAGAAACTCTTTAGATAAATGTTCAATAGAAAATAAAAAAATATTTGCTATTGTTGCCACCCTTGGGACAACTGTGAGAGGAGCCATTGATCCTATTAAAGAAATAAGTGAAATCTGTAAACAAAGAAACATATGGTTACATATCGATGGTTCAATTGGAGGGATTTTTGCTATAACTTCTATTCCAATAGAAGGTCTAAATAATATTAATCAGGCTAATTCGATAACGATAAATCCACAAAAAATTATTGGCATTACAAAGACTTCATCTTTGTTATTGGTTTCAAATATGAGTACTTTAGAAAATACATTTAATACTGGACTACCATACATATCATCTAATGAAAATATTATAAATAGAGGAGAAATAGGCATACAAGGTTCTAGACCTGCGGAGGTCATTAAACTATGGCTTGGGTTACGTTTTTTAGGTCTCAAAGGAATAGAAAATATATTAAAGTCATCAATCAAAAGAAAAGATTTTTTTGTAAAAAATATTAGTAAAAATAAGTTTGATATATATTCAGGCCCTCTTCATATTGTTTCATTCTTACCAAATAAACTTGAGCCAAAAGACTCTGATGCATGGACTCAAACTAAAGTAAATGAACTAATTAAAAATAATTTTATGCTTTCTAGACCAAAATTTCAAGGTAAATATTTTTTACGGGTTGTCATGGGAAATTACAATACAAAGGATTCTGATATTGAAGAACTTTTGAAACTTCTAGATGCTTAACTAATAAATATGGGAAGACCAAAAATTATTGCAATAGTAACAGGGTTTATCTCTATAGCTATTTGCATTGCTTATTTACTATTAATAACTATCTTTGATTTCAGAACTTATCTAAATGATCAATTATCCAATATTAATTAGTAAATGGAGGCAAACTTTTATTTGATTTAAAATATTTTTTCATTTCAATTTTTGAAATAGCTTCTCTTACGAAGTTGTTTAAAATATCCTCTCTCTTACTTATTCTATAGATCTTATCTACTACTTCTTGGATTCCTCCATCTCCCCAATCTTGCCCATTTTTAAAATATTCAATCAAACTTAATCCTACTATTCTTATTAACCAGCCTGCTGTAACTGACTGTATAGATTTAGATAAGATAATTTTAGTCAAACTTGTAGCTAAAGCAGGAGAAAGAATGGCGAGACCCCCTTTTAGTATTCCTTGTTTAGCCAATGCGCTTAGCAATGAAGTCGCTAAATCTTTTGCATCTTTTTTTGTAAGCTTTATTTCATATATTTTTGATAATTCCATTATCATTTGAAGGTTTACGGAGGTTGTAGTAAGGAAATCAACAGCTGGTAATGGATTAACTAGTATTACACCTCCTGTTATCCACATATATTTATTAATCACTTTATTTGACATTAAATATCTTTGTTCTTGCACGAAATTTTTACTTTTAATACCTAACTTATTTGAGCGAAAAAGAATATTATCCGCTAATAACTCTTCACCATTATTATCAAGAGTTTCAATTATTTCTCTAAATAAACTTCCTACCTCTGGAACTAAATACAAAGCATCTGATTTTATATTGGGAGATTGTTGAGGTACAGCAATTGTTTGAACAACAGAAATTTTATTTTTTCCAGCGGAAGTTATAGAAATTATATTTTCTTTGATGAGGTCATTTTCATCTTTAGACCTCAAATCACATTTATTTAGAACTATTATTATTTTTTTTCTTAATTTTAATAATTCTTTAATTAAATAGTTTTCATATTTATTTATGTCCTGATCTAACACAAAGAGAACTAAGTCGGAATTTGATGCTTGTAGAATTGTTGCTTTTTCTCTTTCTTCTCCTATTTTAGATGGTTCGAATAAACCCGGAGTATCAACTATATTAATGTTTCTTTTTAAAATTGGGATGCGAATTTTATAGCTATAAATTTGCTTTGTTGTACCTATTTTTGCGGAAGTTTGTCCGACAATATTTTTTAATAAAGATCTTGCTATAGATGTTTTTCCTGAAGAACCTGCTCCAAAAAGAGTAACTTTATAATCTCCTGTTTTTAATTGGGACTCTAGTTTGTTTTTTTGGTAATTTAAAAGTTCAACTTTTACTTTATCGTTAATTTTTTTACTAATTTTCTCAACCCCTTCCAAACTTATCTTGGCAGCACCATATGTATTTTTAAATGAAAGTGTATTTTTTTTATTTTTATATATAACTTTATAAACTACTTTTTTAAATAATTTTTTATCAATATTATAAAAGATATAAATAATTACTATTAAAAATATAAGGGTATAAATATTTACTATTCTTATAAATATCGAAAATAAAATATATAGAAATAATATTAGAAATATATATTTTATATATTTTAATTTCAAGTAATTCATATTATCGATTATTTTTAAAAATGTTATACAGTAAAAAAATAAACCCAATATTAATAGATATATCAGCAATATTAAATACTGGAAAATTTATAATATTTAAATTTATAAAATCAACCACAAAACCTTTATATATCCTATCTATACCATTACCAATAGTTCCCCCAAGTATAAAGCTGTAAGAATATAGATCGAATGAGTTTAAAGTATTTTTCCTAAATATTAAATAAATAAGTAATATTGAAAACAAAATACTTATTAATGATAAAAATATTCTACTGCCACTAAATATGTTAAATGCTGCCCCGTAATTTTTTACAAAGTCTAATTTGAATAAAAGGAAATCTTTATTAATAAATAATTTTTTATTATAAAGCATTAAATATTTCGTAAATTGATCTATTAGAACAATAAAAAAACTTAGAGATAAAAAATATATTTTTGTTTGTATTTTATTAATCATTATTTACTACGTTTTAAACGTTCTATAGGTTTAATAAGTAATAAAAGTGGAAAAAGCATTAAAAAATGATATCCAATCTTACCTAATGAGTATTTCCCTAAATTATATAAAAATAAATTAAATTGACTGTAAAATATAATTTGTATGAAGTTGTAAAATATTCCAGTTAAATGCATAACACTTATTGCTAAAAATCCGTTTTTTAAAAAGTCTCCAACGTTTATTTTATTTCTATTATTTAAATTATCAATTATTTTTATTAATGGATATAAACCTAATAAATAGCCAAAATTTGGAGTGAGCAAATAACCTATTGAACCTCCTTGATGAAAGACAGGAAATATAAATAGCCCCAAAATTATATATATAGAAAATGCTCTGAAAACAACTTTTTTATCAAATATAAGTGTTAATAAAATTATGGTCGGAATTTGCCATGTTATAGGCAACTCAAAGTTATTACTAGATTTATATATAAAAGGTAGTGGAATATAAACAGGTAACATTGTCGTTATTACTAGTGATTGAAGACTCACCAGTATCTCAATTAATTTATAAAAATTGAGCATTATTATAAATTTAATTTATAAACTTCTCAATGCAACAATTGGATCTAACTTAGAAGCTCTTTTTGCAGGTAGAACGCCAAAGATTAAACCTATTGATCCTGAAATGATCATGGTCGAAAAAGTAGTTGCAATTCCTACTGATGCAGGAAGTGGTGTTATCAGAGATAAAAGAAAAACACCTGATAATCCTGTTGTTGTTCCAATTAATCCTCCAATTGTAGATAAAATCAATGCCTCAATTAAAAATTGAATTAATATATCTGACTGTTTAGCTCCTATTGCTTTTCTAAGTCCAATCTCTTCAGTCCTTTCGCTTACAGAAACGAGCATAATATTCATGATTCCTATGCCTCCAACAACTAAAGATACTGCCCCAATACCAGCCAATAAAAACGTTAGTCCACTTGTTATGTTGGTTACTATATTCAATGCATCTTCTTGTGATCTAACCGCAAAGTCATCATCTCTGATTATTTTATGTCTTTGCCTTAATAAGTTAGTAATCTGAAATTTAGCGGCACTAGTTGCATTTTTATTTATCGCTTCAACACTAATGAAGCTTAAACTTACTCCATAAGTAGGGTCCTTTCCTGTAATCCTATTGACCATGGTGGTTAATGGAATATATGCATTTTTGTCTTGATTACTTCCAAATACAGCACCTTTTGGTTTTAATATTCCGATAATTTCATAAGTGTGGTCTTTGATTCTGATTTTTTTTCCAAGTGATGAAGATTTATCTTTGAAAAATTCGTCTTTAAGATCAGGACCTATTACAACATAACTTCTTGCACTATTAACATCACTTTTTGATAAAAATCTACCCTTATCTACTTCAAAGCTTCTTACTTCAAGAAATTCAGGAGTAACTCCAGCAATTGATATATTTAAACTTTTAGAATTTGATTGCACTATTTCGTTAGCAGAGATTTGAGGAGCTACTTTTTTAACTGTTGGTACTTGATCGCTTATTGCTATTGCATCTTCTAAAACTAAGTTTTTAGGAAATGAAATACCTCTTCTTCTTGTGTCATTATTTCCGGGAACAATGAATAATACATTGGCACCTAAATTACTTAATTGGTTTTTTGCTAATGTTTGAGCACCTCTACCAAGTCCAACAAGTGTAATAACTGAAGCATTTCCGATAATTATCCCCAGCATTGTTAACGAACTTCTCAATTTGTTCGAAACCAAAGTTTTTGTGGCCATGCCCAAGGCTTCTTTTATTGAGATATTCCTAGACATATTTATATTTATCTATTGCATCATCATCTTCAATTTGTCCCATGTATATAACACCTTCATTAAGCTGGAGTGTAATAAGGTCGCCATTACTGATTTGATGATTATCGATATTTTCTAAATTACAAATTGTAGAAATCTTTTTATTTTTTTTGTTGAATAAAGCATAAACATCATTTACATTTTGGTTAGTAACAATGCCGGCAATATTTTTACTCAATGGAATATTTTTCATTAATTCCATCGGGACAAATAATATTTCTCCTGGGCAAATTAAGGATATATCAAGATTATTATTAATTATTCTGGCTTTACCCGTAACACCGATTTCCCCTATTGAAATTCCTCTTGATACAATCTTTCTTACTAAACCGACTTTTATTAAATCTGTAGAACCGCTAATTCCAGTTAATGTACCTGCGGTTTGGACTACTAAATCCCCTTGATTTAGAATCCCCATCTCCTGAGCAATTTGCATAGCTAAACTAAAAGTTTTTGCTGTTCTTTGATCATTTTTAACTACTATTGGAGTAACTCCCCAAACAAGTTGTAATCTTCTCGCTACAGTTCTCTCAGTAGTAGTTGCCAAGATAGGTGTTGGTGGTCTGAATTTACTTACATTTCGAGCGGTAGAACCTGATTTAGTTAAAGGGATTATAGCTCCTGCATCAAGTTGTCTGGCTATATTACTTACTGCTGCACTAATTGCATTTGGGATCGTACTGGGTAAGTGGCTTTCAATAGCCTTAAGTGGATAATCCCTTTCAATTCTTCTTGCTATGGTTGCCATCGTTTCAACTGCCTCTACAGGATAATCGCCAACTGCAGTTTCGTTTGAAAGCATTACAGCATCTGTACCATCCAGAATTGCATTTGCAACATCACTAACTTCGGCTCTAGTTGGTCTTGGGTTAGAAGCCATAGAATCAAGCATTTGAGTTGCTGTAATTATTGGGATACCTAATGTATTAGCTTTTCTTATTAATTCTTTTTGTAAAAGAGGAACTTCTTCAGCAGGCATTTCTACTCCCAAATCACCTCTTGCAACCATAACCCCATCACATAAGGGTAATACTGAATCGATCTGATCAATTGCTTCAAATTTTTCTATTTTTGCGACTACAGGAGTTGAATGCCCATTTTTGTTTATTAAATCTTTTATCTCATTTATATCGGACGGATTTCTAACGAAACTTAGTGCTATCCAATCAACTCCTTCAGATAAACCAAATTTTAAATCCTCTTTATCTTTTTCCGTTAATGCTTTTACTGATAATTGAACATCTGGAAAATTAACACCTTTATTGTTTGAAAGAACCCCTCCTACAGTTACAATGCACTCCAAATTATTAGCTTTTTTATCAACTTTTTCTACAATCATTTCTATTTTCCCATCATCTAAAAGTATTCTTTTCCCTTCGCTAACTTCTTGAGAAAGTTTGTCGTAGGTTACATTTGCAATAGTATTTGTACATTCGACTTCATTTGATGTCAGTGTGAATTTATCGCCTTTTTTAATTTTTACTGGCCCATCTTTAAAGCGCCCTAATCGAATTTTAGGACCTTGAAGATCTTGCAATATTCCAATATCTATATCTAACTTTTTTGATACTTCCCTTATGGTTTTTATTCTCTCAGCATGATCTTTATGATCTCCATGTGAGAAATTTAATCTGAATGTTGTTACTCCAGCTTTAATTAAATTTGTAATTATCTCTTCAGATTGAGTTGCAGGGCCAATAGTTGCTACTATTTTTGTTCTTCTTTTTAAATCAAGATTCGACATATATAGATAATATTGCTAGATATAAATAAATTTACCATACCCAAAGTTAGTTATTTAAGTCATGGATTTTAAAACTTATCAGAAAAAAGCTAGAGAAACAGCACAATATCCAGACTTAGGCTCAAATAATATTTACCCAACTCTTGGTTTAGTGGGAGAGGCTGGTGAGGTGGCAGAAAAAGTGAAAAAGGTTATAAGAGATAAAAATGGAATATTTGATAACGAATCAAAATTAGGTATTAAAAAAGAGTTAGGAGATGTTTTGTGGTACATATCAAATCTTTGTACAGAATTGAATTTCAATTTAGAGGATGTTGCATTACAAAACCTTGAAAAATTAAAATTAAGAGCTGCTAAAGGGAAGATAAGTGGTTCTGGAGATGATAGATAAGTTCAGCTATAACCTAAGCTTGCATATTGGAGATTTGTAATTAAATTTTGTATAACATTTAAAAGTAAAAAAGCTAATAAGGATGAAATATCAAATCCACCTATAGGAGGGATTATACCTCTAAAAATGTTTAAATAAGGATCTGTGATGGAAGTTAATGCCGATAAAACACCGTTACTCCAATCAATACCTGGAAACCATGTAAGTAAAATTCTTATTATCAATATGAAAGAATAAATTGATAAAGTTTGGCCCAGAACTGCAAAAATCTCAGATAACATTATCTTGACGTAATTTAATATATCCTAACATTTACTTATAATTGCTGCTTATTATTACTGCTTCCTATATTTGAGAGATATTCATTACTTACAGCAAAAGTTTGAAAAAACTTTTCTGATAATGATAACCAATATGATCTACCATCTTTTTGTTTTCGTTTGATGATAAATTTCTTTTCTAATAATTCTTTAATATGGTCATAAGCACCTGAACCTCTAAGAAGTATAAGATCCGATTGTAGAATCTTTTTTTTGATCGCAATAGTAGCCAATGTCCTTAATTCGGATGTTTTCAAATCAGAAGGAAGTAAATCATCGACGAATTCATTAAGACTAGATTTTAGTTCGAGAGAAAAACTGTTATTCACTACATTTAATTCAATAGCTGAGTTAGGATTAGAATATTTATTTTTTAGATCTTTAATTGCATCATTTATTGAGTTTATATCAGAATTAGTAATTTCTGAAAGAACCTTTTTTGTTATTGGTCTGCCTTTCAAATATAGAACAGCTTCAACTTTAGTAACTAGATCTATTTCAGATATTGGCGTGGTATTTAGATCAGATTGATTGATTTTAATTACCGAAATCTTTCCTAATTTAACTTAAATTTAATCTGATGCACCAAGGAATAATTTATATGTATCGTTTTGAGTTTCATCCCAAAATTTATAGCCTAGAATTCTTACAAATTTATTCCACTCTAAAATCTCATTTTTATCGATTAAAACTCCAATAACAATTTTCCCAACATCAGCTCCATAATTCCTATAGTGAAAAACGCTTATAGACCAATTAGATTTCATATTATTTAAGAAGTTTATTAATGCGCCAGGCCTCTCAGGAAACTCAAATCTGTATAAAATCTCAACAAAGTTTCTATTATCCATTTCATTAAAATTCTTTGGTAATCTTCCACCTACCATATGTCTTAGATGATTTTTAGATAATTCATCATCACTTATGTCAATAAATGAGTACTCCGAATCTCTAAATACATTTAAAAGATTTTTTTTATCATTTAATCCATAGACTTGAACTCCTACAAAGATTTGGGCATTCTTAGAATTCGACATCCTGTAGCTAAATTCAGTTAAATTTCTATTATCAAGTAACTTACAAAAATCAATTAAACTTCCAGCACGTTCAGGAATTTCAACAGCCATCATTACTTCTTTGCACTCCCCAAGTTCTGCTCTTTCTGCTACAAATCTAAGCCGCTCAAAATTCATATTTGCACCACATGCAATCGCAACCATTATTCTATTTGAATAATTCGAATTTAAAATATCTTTTTTCATCCCTGCAATTGATAATGCACCTGCGGGCTCTAGTATTGATCTAGTATCCTCAAAAACATCTTTTATAGCTGCACATATTTCATCAGTATTGACGGTAATCATCTTATCTATATATTTTCTGCCAATATCAAAAGTATTTTTACCAATTTTTTTAACCGCTACTCCATCTGCAAATTGACCAACAGAAGATAATTCCACAATTTTTGATTCTTCCAAAGATTTTGTCATAGCGTCTGCATCTTCAGGCTCTACCCCAATTATTTTTACTTCAGGCCATATCTTTTTAATATATAAGGATATTCCTGATATCAATCCACCACCACCAACAGCAATATAAATTGCATAGGGTTTTTCCTTTAGTTGCTGTTCAAGTTCAATAGCTATAGTTCCTTGTCCTGCTATTACATCTGGATCATCAAAAGGATGAATAAAGCATAAATTTCTTTCTTTGCTAATTCTTATTGCTTCTTTGTATGTTTCATCATAATTATCACCAAATAATATAACTTTTGCTTTTAACTTTTTCACAGCATTAACTTTTACAAGAGGTGTTGTAATGGGCATTAATATTGTTGCTTGGCAATTTAGCTTGAGAGCACTAAGAGCAACACCTTGAGCATGATTGCCAGCACTTGAGGTAATTACTCCCTGAGAAAGCTGAGAATTTGTGAGCTTACTCATTTTGTTATATGCACCTCTTACTTTGAATGAAAATACATCTTGAAGGTCTTCTCTTTTTAGAAAAACTTCATTATTAAGTGAATTACTTAAATTAGCAGCTTTCTCTAGGGGTGTTTTTTTTGCTACTTCATAGACTTCAGCTTGAAGTATTTTTTCAAAATAATCATTCATATATATACTTTTAGCATTAATTATTAATCTAATAAAACATTACATGATCTATTTCCAAAAAAATACTCATTTTGCACCTCGACGTTTTAGATTAGATAGATACCAATTTTTGTTAAATGCTTTTAAGTGAGTTAAGTCATCCAAATCAACTTCATGGCTTAACAGTTTCACAATTAGAGGAAATTGCTTGTCAAATTCGAGAAAGACACCTTCAAGTAGTATCTACTAGTGGTGGACATCTTGGCCCTGGTTTAGGTGTAGTTGAGCTTACATTAGCTTTATATCAAACTCTTGATCTAGATTTCGACAAAGTTGTTTGGGATGTAGGACATCAAGGTTATCCTCATAAATTAATAACAGGACGTTTCAGTCAATTTGATTCCCTTAGACAACAAAATGGAGTAGCTGGATATTTAAAAAGAAGTGAAAGTAAATTTGATCATTTTGGTGCTGGACATGCAAGCACTTCTATTTCTGCTGCTTTAGGAATGGCAATAGCAAGAGACAGAAAAGGTGAGAATTATAAATGTGTTGCTGTTATTGGAGATGGAGCATTAACTGGAGGAATGGCATTAGAAGCTATAAATCATGCAGGACACTTACCAAATACTCCTTTAGTTGTTGTATTAAACGATAATGATATGTCTATTTCACCTCCAGTTGGAGCACTTTCATCTTACTTAAATAAGGTAAGAGTTAGTCCGCCATTGCAATTTTTATCCGATAGTGTTCAAGAAAGTGTAAAAAATATTCCCTTAATTGGTAAGGATATACCAGAAGAATTGAAAAATATTAAAGGGAGCGTTAGACGATTGGCTGTGCCTAAGGTTGGTGCTGTTTTTGAAGAACTTGGATTTACATATATGGGTCCAATTGACGGTCATGATATCGGAAATTTAGTTAATACTTTTAACGCTGCTCATAAACTTAAAAAACCTGTACTTGTTCATGTTGTCACAACAAAAGGGAAGGGTTATCCTTATGCAGAAGCTGATCAAGTAGGATATCATGCACAGTCTGCATTTGATCTGACAACTGGCAAATCTATTCCATCAAAGAAACCTAAGCCTGTTAGTTACAGTAAAATATTTGGTCAAACCCTATTGAAAATATGTGAACAAGATAGCAAAGTCGTTGGCATTACAGCTGCAATGGCTACAGGTACTGGTTTAGATATATTGCAAAGAAATATTCCAGATCAATATATCGATGTAGGAATAGCAGAACAACATGCAGTTACTCTTGCGGCAGGAATGTCGTGCGATGGACTTAAACCTGTTGTAGCTATTTATAGTACTTTTCTTCAACGTGCTTTCGATCAATTAATTCATGATGTAGGGATACAAAATTTACCTGTATCATTCGTACTTGATAGAGCGGGAATAGTTGGAGCTGACGGTCCTACTCACCAAGGTCAGTACGATATCAGTTATATGAGATCTATACCTAATTTTGTATTGATGGCCCCAAAAGATGAGTCTGAATTACAGAGAATGTTAATAACTTCAATAAACCATAACGGTCCTACTGCACTAAGAATACCCAGAGGCTCAGGGTTAGGAGTGGCTGTAATGGATGAGGGTTGGGAACCTTTAAATATAGGCGAAGCTGAAATACTTGAAGAAGGAGAGGATATTTTAATTATTGCTTATGGTTCAATGGTCGCATCAGCTATCGAAACAGCAAAGATACTAAAAAATATGAACATTAACGCATGTCTTATTAATGCAAGATTTGTGAAACCAATCGATAAAAATCTTATTATGCCTTTAGCAAGTAGGATTCAAAAAATTGTAACTATGGAAGAAGGAACCCTAATAGGTGGATTTGGTTCAGCAATAGTTGAATTATTAAACGATAATGAAATAAATATTCCTGTATACAGAATAGGTATACCTGATGTTTTAGTTGATCATGCTTCACCTGATCAGAG